>JAUWIU010000033.1 GCA_030608075.1 Phycisphaerae bacterium | reverse complement strand
CTCTCTGAAACATAAATCCGAAATCCTAATATCGACCTGCTGCGACGAGCGCAGCACGGCGAGAATTCGAAACAATATCAAAATCTAAATGACCCACATTCAAAACGGTGTTTTTGCGTAATTTTGCCTTTCTTGCCAAATTGGTTAATTGGTTAACTGATAACTGGTTATTGGTTAAATGGCTCCCCTGCCTAAGGCATGCAGGGATACGTGGGCGGCGGCCCTACTAGTGCGGTTCTCCGCTATATCTGGCGCCTACTGGCGGTTTATGTTTACCTTCTGGCAAACATATAAGTATTTTAACACATTTTCAAACAAAAGTCAACGAAAAAATGAATAAAAAGAATTCACCGAGGGAAGATTACAGATTTCAGATTCAAGATTGGGTTGGGCCACAGAGGGCACAGAGGAAAAATATAGGAACTATTATGTAAAAAAACTTGTGGGGCGAAGGGCATTTGCGATTTACTCCGTCAAACAGACGCCGGATCTTCGATATTGTCTATTGATTATTGAGTTGAGGGGGGCGAAGTTGATGCTACAGTTATTTTTCTTTCTTGCATAGCTTTGTACTTCCGAGGTACAATAAAATCAAAGGAATGTTGGTTTTTGAGAATTCTTTCTTAATCGGAGAGTGCTTTTGTTGTATACTATGGGAACGTATAAAGATGTCCAATTCGAGTTAAGCAAAAGGCAATATGAACGCGAGCTCGAGAGAAAGGCCCATTTTACTACTTGGCTCGGTTTATACCTTACAATTAATTCGGTTCTCTTTGGGCTCATTTACAAAGGGATTCGTACAGATTGGCTACCTCTGTATCTTCGAATAGACGTTTGCCTTTACTGGATTGCAACTGTGGCAGGGAGTATTTTAGCCGTAATAGGTGGCATTCATTTTGTTAAAGCATTTGAATTCGTTGAGTATCAATATTTGAAACCTGCACCAGAGTATTCAAAATGGATGGAGCAATATATCAAAAAGAATAAGATCGATACAGCAAAAGAACGGACTTTCCTTCGGGAGGAACATATCAAAGCGCTAAGTGAGAAACTTGGAGAGGCCATTTTGTGGAACCGCAAGCTTAATGACGCAAGGATGGGAAAACTTGACAAAAGTAAGAATTGGGTAATATTCGGGTATTTGTGTGTTTTTGTGCAGCACTTCTTTATAGTAATAGTAAACGCTGTAGGAGTACCGTAAAATGGCAGATGAAGATTCCAGCCCAAAACATGATGAACCTACACCGCCGCCACCTCCGCCGCCCCCACCACCGGATAATGAGTTTCTGAAAGAAGGGGAGGAAGAGCGAACGGTAAAGAAGTAGAAAAGAAGAGCATGTGTTAAACTGTATGTTGGATTCGGTAGAGGTCTGTTGATAGCCGCGCAAGCAGAGCGTGATTAAGAGTTGGTTCACAGTAAAAGGAGATGTCCTATGCCGAGAACAGGAGAAAAACCTGGAAAGGGTACGTACAAATGCCGTAACTGTGGGGTAGAGGTAACGCTGGACGACGATAATGATACACTGCCGCCATGCCCCAGTTGTGATGGCACTGAATGGGATAAGGTTGGCTAAGTACCAATCGATGAACGTGGGAAGCGGGGCAAAATGTGTCGCCCCTACGTTTTTTCAATAATTCTTATTTCTTCTTCGGTTAGGTCGTAGAGATTGTATACAAGTTTGTCGATTGTAGAGTCGGTGGTATTGATTTGTCGTTGGATTCGGGTTTTTTCGGCTGGGGCTTTTTCAACAGCCCCACTGTCCCTAGTTTCATTATATATCCTTTTATAGCCTTGCTTAGCTTAGTCTCTCACGCGTGTGCAAAATTTATTTTGCATAGCCTACCCGGCTCTTCCCTTTTTTGGATCAGAAATAATTTGTGGCTTCGGAGAACTATACCTCAGGCGAATATAGTCTTGCTTTCGTGATTTTGAATCAGAAGAAACGTATTCACAGTCAATGATATGTTGGCCTTGTTTGATTGCAGCCTCTAATGCGTTCGCGAGATCATCGCTATACTGTTGATGTAAGTCTTCGTGGGTAATATCGCCGGATAGAAGCATTGCAATAACATTAGTTGATAGTTCAACTTCAAATGCTCCATTCTTTAGATTTCTCATAGATACCTTGCCCCAATGCTTTCTAATTCGACTAATAGGTGTATTGTCACCTCGCCTTGTCCCTCGCGGTCGCTCCCAAGCCTCCCATCCTGGACCCCACTCAATACAGTCAAAGCGTATTCGCTCAAGTAAACGCATTTCTCGAGGATTAAGCGGTCTAATAGCCTGATGATTATTGAAAAGAGATACATTCGGCACTCGATAAAAACCTGGCTGAAAGGTTTGGCTTCTTGTCTCAATAGTCAGTACTATTACAGCGGATATGTGTTTTGCTCCAGGCACATCCAGTCTTTTGCCATCAATGCTTTTCGTGATGTTGGTTTGTACTGCCAAGCTCCTTCCTTGAACATTTAAAAGAGCAGAATAGACTGCTTGATAAAGAGTGACTCTAGTTGATGGTGAAGAATTGATCTCCCATGTATTCTCTGAAGCACTGATACACAAGACTAAGGGTTGATATATTTTCCTCAAGCTATTCCATTTTTGTGCCTGCTCAGCTTTTTTCTTTATTTTTTTGTAAACAGGGTGTTGTTTGTGGCTTACTGGTTCTTTGATTGGGTGAAGTCCAATTGCGACCGTTCCTGGATGGGATGCCCTACAGAGCTTAATGGTGACATTTCCCATTGGGCAGATCCATTCGATCTCTGCAGGATTCGTGTTTTTTAATATATTTACAAAATAGTACCATGAGTGATCTCGAATGATTTCTCGCCATCTGTCTTGATTAGGGATTGCAAGTGCTCTTGACTTGTTGTGCGCTGCAAGGTCTACATGTACACCGTTTGCAAAAGTAATGTCCATCAGTTTAAGCTGATTCAGTATCCATCTAATGAAATCTGTGGTATTATCTGTTCCCTGTTTGCTCTTTGAGTAAATATAAGTCGCTTCAATCCACAGATGGGATGCTGTTCCATGTGTAATACAAATATCTGGACAGTTCTGTTGTGGCTCATGGATTATTGAGCCGAGGCGTAGCGTGCAGTATAGCGTGATAAGTTCCCAAAGATTTGAATATGGTTTATCATGACAAGCAAGACGCTGGCGTAGCTCTTTCAATGGGTATCCTATGGATTTTTCGCATTCCAGGAGAAAAGATTCTGCCTGTCTTTCAGATATCATATGATCGTTCCATTTCAACCGTGGTTAAAATCTGAGGGCACTATGCTTATTTCTCGCTTTCATTAAAGTCATCTCGTATCTCGCATAGGGTTCTCCAAACAGATGCGTCAAACCGGCTCGTTGGGCATCCGTAAGGTTTAGATTATCACACGTGAATCTATTTGTCGCGAAGCTTTCTGTGTTTTCCTGCAACAGCATTCTCAGAAACT
The DNA here is from genome assembly GCA_030608075.1 of Phycisphaerae bacterium. GTDB lineage: Bacteria > Planctomycetota > Phycisphaerae > Sedimentisphaerales > Anaerobacaceae > JAUWIU01. Next base: position 17,125 of record JAUWIU010000033.1, on the reverse strand, counting down.
CTAACAAAACCCGACTCGAATACAACGAGCCACTTCGCGGAGCCATTCTAATAGATTTCTCGGCTTTGCTCGAAATGACAAACTGGGTTTTGTGTCTCTTCGGAATAATTTGTGGGTAAACATTCAGCGAATTTAACTCGGCAAAACAGCTCGGGGCCCCAGACAGCGAAATTGCCCCCCTGCATGCCCAATTTAGCTGTCTGCTCAACCTGTTTTGCCGAGAATAACAAGCTGAATTTAACTGAGCCTCGGGAAAGAACGGTATTTCAAATGCCGTGTCTGATTACACAGTAATGCTTTAGGTAAGATTCGGCCATCTAATAACCCACAAATTCTTTTGAGGAGGCTGTTTTTTTATAGCCCTCGAAAAAACTTCGGCGAGTGTTGAGGGTAGTTTTTCCTGTTTGTTTGGCCGCCGAGGTCTTGTTAGAGGCTGGTGTGCGGTTGTGCCTGCGTGGTAGAGTTCTGTTCCGAGTTTTTGAAACCTTCGGCGTCGGCGCCGGAAATATCGCTGCCGCAGAGTCGTTGAATGTCCCTTGCCACAATTTCCGAGATGATTTGCTCCTGCTGTGTGTGTAGTGATGTGGGCTGCCCAACGGCATAGCCGAGAGGCTGGGTCTGAGTCTGCTTTTGCTGAGACGCAAGCACCCTGCCGGGTGCCTTTCTTCTGAAGGCGGTGATTTTTCGCTGCTCAGCCATAATTTCCTTGGCCAGGTCAAATCGTGGTATTTCGGCTTTCGCATTGCGTGTTTGCGCAGGTTTTGCCGGTTTTTTCTCCGGCTCGGCAGTTTTGGTTTTCTTCAAATCAGTCTTTGCCAATTGGGTTGGTTTGTCATCATTCTGTGATTTGGCGTTTCGGCGAGGTTCCTTGTCGTATGGCGGTATTATATCGCTTGCGCGAAGAACATCCGCGTTGGCCTGTTGGGTATCGGCATCGATTTGTTGCCCGTTGCTGTCTTTTTTGCTCGCCACAGAACCTCCTTTTGTAATTACCATTATTATAATGCAAGTGCACTAATTAATCAAGAGCAAATTGGCGAGCAACGGCTGTATCGATGCCCATTGGGCCACAAATTGAATGTTTTTGTCGGCGATGTGCTGTTTGTGTGAAAGGGAGTTTTTCGCAGATAATTTTGCTTTGTAAGGCGTGAATGAGCATAATACTGTTCAGGAGACAGCAATTGTGGCTAAGAAATCAATGTGCTCAATATCACTGGTTCTGGTGCTTGCTCTGGTTGGTATCGCCTCAGCAGCTTGTATGGTACTGAAGGCCGACACCGCAGCCGGCGCCAACTTCGCAGCCAATACGTCACATACATGCACAATCATCAACGATGATGCAGATGGCGAGTTTGCGGACGAGAGAAATCACAGCACTTAGCGTGATTGTGCCGGGCCTATTGAAAGTTGTGTAAACTGGCCCGGACGGAACTGCTCTATTAAAGAATGCACATCATTGATGGTGATGGCTTTAATTGCGTCGATATCATCGGTGACGGTGCGGTACTGCTGCAGATACGTCCAGTTAAAGCCCAGGTCAACCAGCCGGCCCATCGGCAGTTCGTTCTTTATAACCAGTGCGCTCAGCAGCTTATTTTTTGCCTTTGTTAATTCCTCGTCGCTTATGCTGTTGTCGGAGAGATTTTGGAAAACATCTTTTACGATATCGAGGACTTTCGAGACGTTTTCACTGCTGCAGCGGATATAGCTGCAAAAAACGCCGGTGCCGTCCATAGGCCCGAACTGCATTGTCGCCGTTTCTGCCAGGGCCTTATCAACCAGCTCCCAGAAGAACCTTGAGCCCACATCATCTCCGACTATGAAGCCCAAAAGCGAGGCGGCAAATCTCCTCGGGTCCTGGGCCGAGACAGCCGGGCTGAACAGACATATATGCTCTCGACTCAAATTTGCCTTGTCGATTCGCTTTTTTTTCTTGCTGCCTTGACAAGGTTGTAATTGTCTGGGCGCATCCTGGGCTTGCCACTTAGCGCACTGCTGCCTGGCAATGTCGCAGAGCCTTTGCCAGTCAAAATTGCCTGCGCAGGCGAGGACCATATTATTGGGTGCATAGCGGCCGGCAAAATAAGCTCGCATCTGTTCGGCCGTCAGATTTTCTACGCTTTGCTCGGTGCCGAGGACGCTATTTCCGCAAGGGTGCCCGTCGAAGTGCAGCGTTTTGCACCTCTCCATAACGTCAAAGCTTGGCAGGTCTTTGTACATCGCGATTTCTTCTTTGATGACGTTCTTTTCGATATTGAAATCTTCATCTCTAAGTGCCGGCCTCATCAGCTCTATCCACAGGCCTGTCACCTCGACTAAGTATTCCGGCAGGACAGCGGAGTAAAAAACGGTGTTTTCCTCATTGGTGAATGCGTTGAAATCGGCTCCTGTTCTGTCGAATGCTTCGTTGACTTCGATTGCGCTTCGCTTTTCTGTGCCTTTGAACAGCATGTGTTCGAGGAAATGCGACACTCCGTTTATCTGTTCGGTCTCATCTCTGGAACCGGTCTTAACGAAAAAGCCGACGGCCGCTGATTTAGCGGCTTTGTTGACCTCGCCTATGATACACAGGCCGTTCGACAATAGTTCTTTTTTAAATTCCATCATGTACTTTACTTAACTTTCACCTCTTTCGGACCAACTGTAACCACGGTAAAATCTTTGAACTTATTGTTCCGCAGAAACTCCAAGACCGACTCGACGGTGGTCTCTTCTATCTTTTTTTTGATTTCATCGAGACTTCGCACTTTGCCCAGCAGGTAATAATCGCTTCCGAGTCCGCCGGCCCGGCTGCTTGATGATTCGCTGTGCAGAATCAAGGAGCTTTTCAAACCTATTTTGGCCCGCTGGATTTCTTCTTCACCGATTCCGTCAGTCAGGCGATTGAACTCGGCGATTACGACGTCGAGCGTTTCCTGGGCCTTGTCCGGTGTTGTGCCGGCATAGCAAGCGATGCCGGCGGCGTCTTTTAAGCCGTGATATCGTGCGCCTATTGCGTAACACAGGCCGCGCTTTTCCCTTACCTCGGTAAACAATCTGGCGCTCATCCCGCCTGAAAGCACCGATACCGCCACCCTGGCGTTATAGTAATCCTCGTCGGCCGGCGTAACGGTTTCGGTCATTACCCCGATGTGCACCTGCGCACCATCGTTGCCAATATGGGTATATTTGCCTGCTTTGGAGCCGATTGTAATCGGCTTGGATTCCCCGGCCTGTTCTGCTTCAAACAATTTTTCCATCTGTCGGCAGAGCGAATCGAAGTCGTATTTTCCCGCCACGGCAAAGATGGTTTTCGACAGGTCAAAATTACTGTTTATGATTTCTTTTGTTTTGCCGGCCGTCAGGCTCTTGAGCTCATCGATATTTCCCACGGTGCTGCGTCCGAGAGGGTTCGGATAAAACTGTTCTCGCAGCTTCAGCATAACTTTCTGGCGAGGGTCGTCGTCCAGAGCCAAAACGGCATCGGCTGCCAGCTGCCTGGCTAACTCAAACTGGTCGTCTGCGAGGCCTGGTTCAAGTATGATGTCGCCATAGAGCTTTATTGCCTCAGTCAGGTTTCCAGCTTCCAGGGCGGCGCCGATTGCTATATAACTGCTGCCAACCGAACCTGCCCTGTGTAGTCCGAGCGAGTCGAGTGCATCGCCGAGCTGTCTGTTGTTTTTGTTACCGGCCCCTCGGAAAATCCAGTCGACGATAACGCTTCCGGCACCGCAGCAGCCCTGGGGCAGCGCCGCGGCGCCGGCCGGAAGCATAAAACCGAAGGCCACCGAGGCGACTGCTTCCATCGGTTCGCCCAGAATGACCATGCCATTTTTCAGGATGTGTATGTCAAGTTTTTCCGCCATTGTCATCAAGCCTGAATATCAACAAAAGTGACAGCGGATTTTACCAATAAGCGAAATGGGTTTCAACTGTGAAATTGCAGGCTCCCGGGTATCGGGTGTATCTGAAAATGGGCCCTTTCTCCGGCTATCAGGGTTTTACCTTTTCCTGCCGAGAGGTGATGTTTACAAAATCGACTATTTTGCCTTTTGGGACAAATGTTGAGAAAAGTACTGAAGAGGGCAGGAATAACGAAATAATGGGAGAGGCGGCTTTATATTTTAGATGCCGCAGACAGGCGTTTCCACAAGATGTTTGCTGTTATTGGCAGCCTCGATACGGCTGTCCGCTCTTGCTCCTGGATTATGGTTCGACTGCTGGAGTACTATAGGACGCAATTTCGTAAGAAGCTCACCCAGGACTCCTCAAATAGTCGCACAGCTCCCATAATCGGTAGAGCACCCACGAATAGACACATACCGCAACCAATAACCAGAACCACTTAAAGAACTTCATATCCAGCCTTCCAAAGAGACCAATATGCACCTCAAGCGTGTTATTTGATTGCTAATCAACATTCTTCCCAACAATACCGCACCTGCTTTAATTAAATATTAATAAATAAAAGGCGAAGATGCAAATGCCGACGAAATTGCGCACAAGGGATTTCTGCTGGAAAACACAACAAGAAAGTAAGAATGGTGAAAATCAGACTTTGGCGTGGACGGGCTTTGACGCCTTTGGGATGGCTTTCAGCGCGGCCTTTATCCTGTCTCTGCCGGCCTGAGTTTTGCGGCGAAGCCTTTCCACCGGGCAGGTGCCTATCAAACGCAGCCTTTTGTACCTGTTCTCGAGCAGGTTTTCAATCTTTGTTCGCTTCAGGTCGTGTAGTGTTTTGACAATGTATTTCTCTACATTATGGACACAATCGTGGATATTGCGATGAGCACCGCCAAGCGGCTCATGGATAACGTCATCAACAAGCTGAAGCTTATAGAGGTCTTTGCTTGTCAGCTTAAGTGCCTCGGCGGCGTGCGGCGCCTGGGAACCATCGCGCCAGAGAATGGCCGCACAGCCTTCTGGCGATATTACCGAATAATATGCGAATTCGAGCATAGCCAGCCTGTCACCGACGCCTATTCCCAAAGCTCCGCCCGAACCACCTTCGCCAATCACAATGCAGACTATCGGCACTTTCAGGCGCGACATCTCCATCAGATTGACCGCAATTGCCTGGGCCTGGCCTCGCTCTTCGGCACCGATGCCCGGATAGGCCCCCGGCGTGTCAATCAGCGTAACAACAGGGATATTGTACTTCTCGGCGAACTTCATCTTGGTTACAGCCTTGCGATAGCCCTCGGGGTTGGCACAGCCAAAATTGCAGGCGATTTTTTCCTTCGTATTCTTTCCCTTGTTTTGTCCGACGATTAGTACTCTCTCTCTGCCGACCTGTCCAAATCCCGTTATGATAGCCCGGTCATCTCCGAAGCACCTGTCGCCGTGCAGTTCACGAAAATCCTGTACCATCAGGTTAAGATAGTCGGTAAGAAGCGGTCTGGCCGGATGGCGTGCCACCTGAACCGTCTGCCAGGCGGTCAAATTCGAATAGATTCGTTTCAGTTCAGCCACCTGTTCCCGCTGCAGTCGCCGAGTCTCAGATGAATAGTCAATGCCCTTGATGGAACTGAGTCTGCGCAATTCGTTTATCTGGCGGTCGAGGTCGGCTGCCTTCTGCTCAAACTCCAGATAATCGCCGTTGCTGTTGATGCTGTCTGCCATTTTAAGACTGCTACGGTAATATCGCGTGCACGAACTATCGCAGCACGCGACCAAAATGCTCACGAAAAAAACCTGCCCACACGAGCGGGCCGAGGTATCTTATCTTTCGACCATATCGATTGGCTTTCTTCCTTTGAATATAACATATTAACGATTTGTGCCTGCAAATCAAAGAAAAAAATTGACATATCCGGCGCATTAGTATATTTTTTAGCGGTCTTTATTCTGAGGTGTGTTTCTATAAGGCGTTGATTGTGAGGGACTTAAGGCAAACAACCGTCATAGGACTGGGTCTTTTAGGCGGCTCGATAACATTGGCTGCGTTACGCTGTTTCCCTAAGGTAAAAGTGGTAGGTTACACACACCGCGGTGTTACTCGTCGAAAGGCACAACAATTGGCAGCAGCAGCCGAAATCGTCGACGACATAAGAATGAGCGTGTCGGGCGCCGACCTTGTCATCCTCGCCACGCCGATACGCACTTTCGAGCAGACCTTCGGCCAAATTGCTGATGCCCTGCCGAAGGGCTGCATTGTCACTGACATCGGCTCAACAAAAGTCCTGCCTCACCGCTGGGCGGCAAAACGTCTGCCGAAAACCGTCCACTACATTGGCTCCCATCCGATTGCCGGCTCAGAACAAAGAGGCATCGAGTTCGCTCGGGACGATTTGTTTGACCAGGCTACTTGTATCCTCACAACGACAAAAGCCACCAATAGCGATGCGCTGCAGAGCCTTAGAGGGTTTTGGTCGAAGCTCGGCTGCTCGGTGAAATTAATGACACCGTCCGAGCACGATAGAGTCTTTGCAGGGATAAGTCATTTGCCGCATGTAGTGGCATCTGCATTGATAAACGCCAACGACAGCAGTACGTTGAAGTTTGCAGGCAAAGGGTTCATCGACACTTCGAGAATCGCATCGGGACCGACCAATATCTGGGCTGATGTTCTGCTGACAAATGCAGACAACACCACAAAGGGCATCGATAAAGTTATCGCCGAACTGCTGAAGCTGAAAAAGGCAATCAGAAGCGAAGATGAAAGACAGGTCGAAAAACTGCTGAAATCAGCAAGGGACAGACGTGCGGAGCTGATAGACTACAAAATAAAAGAAAAGGAAATAATATTGTGAGGCAGTGGCGTTTTGAGATATTTAATCGACCCGGTTCAGCGGATGTGCACGGCAACAGCGTACTGGAAGACATCAATGAATTAGGCATCAGTTCAGTCGAGGCGGTCCAGTCCGCAAAGGTCTTCCTGATTGAGGCCGATTTTGACGGAGCCTTCGCCAAACGCCTGGCGAAAGAAGTGCTTACCGACCCCGTGTGCGAAGAATGTTACATAGGCAGAAGCGGCCCGCCTGCCGGCCTGGCTAAGGCAACGCTCATTGAGGTACATCTCAAAAGCGGAGTCACCGACCCGGTGGCAGAATCGGTAACGTCCGCAATCGCTGACATGGCCGTTGCGGTCAACAATGTGCGAACAGCGAGAAAGTATATCCTGCTGGGAGAGCTTACCACCAGCCAGATTGATACCATCGCAAAGAAGATTCTGGCAAATGACTGCATTGAGGTCGTGATGATTGGCAGCGAAGCCGAACCGCCGAGTCCACACTTAAAACCCTACGAACTGCAGATAACGCACTGGCCTATATGCGACCTGGATGACGATGGGTTGGTAAGGTTGAGCAAACAAAAAGACCTGTTTCTCAATCTTGTCGAGATGCAGACCATCCGCGATTACTATAAGCAGCTCGGGCGGGAACCGACCGACGTCGAGCTCGAAACGCTGGCACAAACCTGGAGCGAGCACTGCGTTCACAAAACTCTCAAAAGCTCGGTCGATATGGCAATCGACGGCAGGCAGGTGCACTTTGAGAACCTGCTTAAGGAAACGGTTTTCAAGGCGACCGAGGAGCTCAATAAAAAATGGTGCATTTCCGTTTTTGCCGACAACGCCGGCGTGGTGGAATTCGACGAAGATTCGGCGATTTGTTTCAAGGTCGAAACACATAATCGCCCTTCGGCGCTGGACCCATACGGTGGGGCAGCTACGGGCATAGGCGGGGTAATCCGCGACCCAATGGGAACCGGAATGGGCGCAAGACCAATCGCCAATACAGATATATTCTGTTTCGGTCGGCCCGAAATAAAAATCGAGGATATTCCCAAAGGAGTTCTGCATCCGAGAAGAATTATGAAAGGTGTTGTAGGCGGCGTTCGTGATTACGGCAACAGGATGGGTATCCCGACGGTGAATGGTGCAATATACTTCGACGACAGATACCTGGCCAATCCCCTGGTCTTTTGCGGTAATATCGGGCTGATGGACAAGGATAAATGCTTCAAGAACCCGCAAAGCGGAAACCTGGTTATGGTAGTCGGCGGACGAACAGGACGAGACGGAATACACGGAGCAACCTTTTCTTCCGGCGAAATAACGCACGAGTACGAAACGATATTTTCGCACGCCGTCCAAATCGGAAATGCAATAACGGAAAAGAAGATGTTGGACGTACTGCTTCAGGCAAACAAAGCTGGGTTGTACGAGGCAATCACTGACTGCGGAGCAGGCGGACTGAGCAGCGCAGTGGGAGAAATGGGCAAAGAGCTCGGAGCGAAAATCGATTTGGAGAAAGTGCCCTTGAAGTACACCGGCCTTAACTATACCGAAATCTGGATTAGCGAGGCACAGGAAAGGATGGTCATCGCCGTCAGGGACGAAAACCTGCACGCGATAAAGAAAATTTTTGACGATGAAGACGTCGAGGCGACTGTGATAGGCAGATTCACTAACGACGAAAAACTTGTCCTGCGATACAACGGACAGAAGGTGGGCGAACTCGATATGCAGTTTCTCCACGACGGCGGGCCGAAGTACTCCCGAAAGGCCGTCTGGCAAAGTCCCGCACTTGCTGAGCCTGCTATGGCCGAAAAGGACAATTATAATGACGACGTTCTGGAAATTCTCTCATCTTACAATGTAGCCAGCAAGGAATGGGTAATCCGCCAGTACGACCACGAGGTTCAGGGAAGTTCAGTTGTCAAGCCGCTTACAGGCATAGACAACGATGGGCCGAGCGATGCCGCGGTGATAAAGCCCAAGTTTGATTCGGATAAAGGCCTTGCCATTAGCTGCGGAATGAATCCGCTGTACGGCGATATCGACCCTTATTGGATGGCGCTGGCCGGAATCGATGAAGCAATCAGGAATTTGATATGCGTAGGCGGTCGAGTCGACAGGATTGCACTGCTGGATAATTTCTCCTGGGGCAATTGCACCAGGCCCGAGACGTTCGGCCCGTTAGTACGGGCGGCCCAGGCCTGCTACGATGGGGCAATTGCCTTCGAAGCGCCTTTCATCTCCGGTAAGGATTCGCTGAATAACGAGTTTTCCTGTGAAGATGGAAGGCAAATCGCCATTCCGGCAACGCTGCTGATAAGCGCGATATCTATTGTCGATGACATCAACAGGTGCGTAACGATGGACGCCAAAAGGGCATCTAATCTGCTCTTTATAGTGGGCGAAACAAAAAACGAGCTGGGCGCTTCTCACTATTATAAGATTCACGGCCACCTTGGAGCCAATGTCCCCAGGGTGGACCTTCAAAAAGCTCCCAAAATCGCCAGGAAGATTTCTTTGGCCATTGCTGATGGCCTTGTCGTTAGTTGTCACGACTGCTCCGAGGGCGGGCTGGCGGTGGCACTTGCGGAAATGGCTTTTGCCGGCGGGCTCGGCATAGAGGCGGACTTCAGAGGTCTGCCGAAAAGTTATGATTGCTCACGAACGGATGTGCAACTGTTCAGTGAATCAAATTCCCGCTACGTTGTCGAAGTCGAGCCGGCGAATTACGACGCCTTCGCCAGGATGATGCTCAATCTGCCCTTCGGGCAAATCGGAGAAGTAACCCAGGAAAAATCACTTATCATAAAAGCCGACGACGGCAAAACCGTTATCCAGTCGGATTTGGATTCTTTGAAACAGGCCTGGAAAAGGCCTCTTAGCTGGTAGTCGCGAAGAAGGGATTTTCAATGGCACAGATAAATCCCGTTAGAAATTTTATAGCGGGCAATGTAATAGAAAAAGGTAAGGTCTCTGATACGGTAACAATATGATACAAAAAGGGAAAATTTCTAACGGGGTAAAAGCTATGGTTTTGCGGGCGGCGGGGATAAATTGTGACATGGAAACCGACTACGCCCTCGAGTTAGCTGGCGCGAAAGCTCAGCGGGTACATATAAACAGGATAATCGAGGACAAGAGCATACTCGAGCAGTTTCAGATAATCGTTTTTCCCGGTGGGTTCAGCTACGGCGATGACGTGGCCGCGGGAAAAATCTTAAGCAATCAAATCATACATCACCTTTTCGACGCAATACAAAGATTTATCGATGACGGCAAGCTGGTATTAGGAATATGTAACGGCTTTCAGGTACTCGTCAAGATGGGGATTCTGCCAGGCGGTGATTCGGCCGGCGCCCGACAGGATGTCAGCATAACCTACAATGACAGCGGCAAGTTCGAAGACAGATGGGTGTACCTTGCACCGCAGACTCGAAGCTGCATTTTCATCGAGCCGGACAGGCAAATCTACCTGCCGGTCGCACACGGCGAAGGCAAAGTTGTCACTAAGGACGAAGCCGCTTTGGAAAATCTGAAATCCGGCGGGCACATCGCTTTCAAATACGTCGACAAGAACGGCCAAGAAGGCACCTACCCAATCAACCCGAACAACTCGGTGGATTCAATAGCCGGCCTGACGGATACGACGGGCAGGGTGCTGGGGCTTATGCCGCATCCGGAAAGGTTTGTCAGGGCAACTCAGCATCCGCATTGGTCCCGGCTCAGAAATACGCCCGCCGAAAACCGCTGTGACGGAATGACAATTTTTAGAAACGCTGTCAGGTTTGTGCAGAGAAACCTTTGAGCGAGGCGACTTCAGACTGAATTTGCTTGCAATATTCCAGTTTTGAATGTAAATTACCCGCTGAATTACGAGCCGGTCTTTTTCATGGCTTATCCGGGGGCCCGTAGCTCAGCGGTTAGAGCAGTGGACTCATAATCCATTGGTCGAAGGTTCGAATCCTTCCGGGCCCATTCTTAATCTCTTATTTGTCAAGCAGTTATAGTTCACAGTTTTTTGTTCTCGGTATCACAAGGCTGTCCCCCTCTGTTATGTCCACGAGACCTTCGGATGCCGTTCCATTCAGTGCAATTAACATGGCCGGCAAATCGGGAGCTTCGTCAGTTTTGGTTTCACCTGCCCATCAAGATACGTTTGTTCGGGGGGACAGCTATCGACAAACTCAGAAGCTTCACAGGCTTACTTTACAAATTCTCTGAATCGCGCTTCCATCTGCTCTTTGGTTCGGATACCTTCGTAAGCGATTACCAGGAATCTGAAGTGCGCCGTTTGTCCCTTCTTCAGCGTAAGACGCAGGGGGATAATGGGATTTTTCTTGTGTTTACTTTGTCTCTGGAAGTCACCCTGTCCCAGCGGGTTGGCCGAAAACAGGCCGTAATTCCTTACATGCCAGTACGTCGGATAGTTTATACTTTCGGGATGGTTGAGAATAGCAACGCCGACGACTTTGTCCTGTCTTACACCCTGCAGGGCAACCCATCTCGCGCGTTTGCCCCAGACATGCCTGGCTGTCTCGTCTCCATTTGAACTGAAGTACATTCCGGTCCCTTTGATGGATTCTTTGGGCAATGGCCGGCCCGGTCTCACCCCTTTCGAGCGACGTTCTCTTAAACAATCGGGCAGGCGAATGGCGAACATGCCTTCCTCAATATCATCAAAGACCACCTCGTCGGCAACTGCGGTCAGACCCATGCTGAAGTCAATGGCATATTCTTGCTCATGTTCGGTTGGCAGAAAAAGCATTGTTCTGTTTTCTGTCAGCACCACTTTGCCTTTTTCGTCTACCCAGTGACTTACAACGGCAAGTTTTCCCTGGGTATCTCCGCCGGCCATATCCGTTATCTTTATGTGCTTAATTTGCGGGGGTGGTTCGACGTTGTTCCAGAACCTGGTGCCATTGACGCCGTCAACGGTAAAGAAAATCCCCACGTGGTGAAGGTGGTCATCTGTTCCGCCTTTCATCTCTACCAGGGGGTGCCTGCGGGTAACTTCAATGCCGGATGGAGTGCGAACCGGGACCAATACCGGTTTGGCCAGATTGTCCCCATAGAGATAGCTTGTGAAAAGCCTGCCGTCAATCATTACGTCAATTTTGTTTTTGTCTTTTACAAAGTTGACCCTTGGCTTGATGTTTTGTGCTAAAGATGGGCCTGTGAAAATAAGGAGAGTTGCCAGAACTGTCATTCTCATGGTACACCGTTACCTTTCCACCCTTGCGGGTCAAGAAAAACCTGCACTGCCTGGGATTTCCCATTCATACCTGCTGAACTACGCCGCTCAGCATCATTTCCAACATAGTATCAAGTCTGTCTTGAAAATCAACCTATCTTATTGTCAAACTTAGCTGAAACTGGTGTGACGTAGCTGCATAACAGGATTGCGTAGTGGCACAGGAGATATTGGACAATTTGCACTCTCAGAAAGCAAACAATGAAAACTGCTCTGTCTGCAAGGACCTGCTCAGTCAAATGGAGCGGTTCTTTCAAATGCTCGAAACCGCACGCAGAGCCTCTGCATCAGATTGGCTGACTGTTAGTGCTTGTTTTCTGTCTGTTCCAAAATAATAGAGTTTCCCTTTGATTTTCTTGCAAAATTGGCCAGTTGGATGTAGAGTAAGAGGGAATCTGTCAGAGCGTGTTTTTCTTTTGGGTTTTGAGTTTGCCCTGGTCAATATCGTTAACTACAATCAGTTATTCGAATATGATAGTTATATCCTAAGGCAGGGTTTGGTTGCAATCAAGGTTGTATCCAAGAAAAGTCGTCCCTATGCGGTTTTTCTTAAGTTTCTGAAAAATAAGAACTTGGAGAGGTGGCCGAGTGGCTTAAGGCAACGGTTTGCTAAACCGTCGTACCGGTTTAAGCTGGTACCGCGGGTTCGAATCCCGCCCTCTCCGTTAGATTTTGTATTCATTTTTACCAAATCGTTTTGTAAGGACAAAACTGTTTGACGGCCTCCGGTTCATAGGATTGCCGCGCGAACCTATCGGTTTGCTCGCAATGACAGTGTTTTACATACGGTTCGGTTGCGATGGGATTGTTTCTGTTAGGTTGGCTTAGTGCGTATGTGGGGTAAGGCGGGGAGTGTTCAATTGTTTGATTGAGGGCAGTATTTTGCGGAGGCAACACGGTTTGTCCAGCGGCAAAGCCATTTGTCGAAGAGCATTTTTTTGCCTGAGCGCTGCTGGTCGAGGCGAAAGATAGTGCCGTTTCTCCAGGCGGTAACCTGGTCGGCTATTGTGCAAGCCTGCTGGTCGGTGAGCTCTATCCTTGCGGATTCGCCTGGGTCAGTGGCGAGGTCATACATATAAACAGCTTTTCGGGCGGGGTAATAGATAAACTTTTGGTTGTTGCGGACGAAGCCAGCGGGGCCATGCTGCATCCAGCCGGCGAAATAGACTTTTCTGTCGGTGGGGATAGGGCCGAGTGCGTTTGCGCCGTCGAAATCGGCGTTTTTGGTGTCGAACCCGAGCAGAGCCAGCAACGTTGGAAGCAGGTCGGTGGAACTAACAGGCTTAGTAACTATGGTTTTTGGCTTGAGCAAAGAGGGGGCCCTGATGACGCATGGGATGTGTAATGCCTCGTCGAAGGCTATTCTTTCGTGGCCGAAGAGTCCGTGTTCGCCGAAGGCTTCGCCGTGGTCGCTGAGGCAGCAGAAGATGGTTTTGTCTGCGAGGTTGAGGTGGTTGAGCATAGCGTCGAGGGCGGCGAGAAAGGCGTCGGTGTATAGGACTGTCTGTCGATATCGCTGGATGGGCTGTTTGGCGGGCGGCCCGAAGCGTTCGGGTACCTCGTAGGGGTCGTGTGAGACCGAGCAGAGGATTACGAGGAAAAAGGGCGTGTTATCGCTTTTTATCCAGTCGGTAATAGGCTGTAGCATTGAGAACTCATCGCTGCCGAGGTATCCGATAAAGGAGTTTGGGTCATTTGAATCATCTCTTGCCCAGAATTTATCGAAGCCGAGATTATGTACGAGCGCCGGTCTGGCTTCAAAGTTACCCTTTGCGGACTGGAAGAATGCGGTACGGAAGTTCAAGCTGTGTTTGAGGATTGTTGCGAGGCCGGCGTATGGCTTTTCGGCGGGGACGGCCTCGGCGAGGTCCTGTGACGCGGAGGGGTATCGTCCGGTGAGAATGCTGAACAGGGCTTTTGTGGTGTGGGTGAGGGATGAGCGCATGTTTGTGAATCGCGCTCCCTGGTCGGCCAGGGCTGCGAGATGAGGTGTGAGGTGATTTTCTCTGTCTGCGATGGAAGTGTATCGGTATTGGATGCCCTCAAGAACAACTATGAGCACATTGAAGGCTTTTTTCGAGGATTTGGTCGGCGCGTCAATGTGTACTTCGTCGAAGGCGGGTATTTTTCTCCCGGGATTTGCGGAACCGGCTCCCGGCAGTCGGCGTGGGTCAGTGAAAAAGAGGCTTAGGACGGCCCTTAGCTGACAGTTTGAGCGAAGGCCGAGAGAAGCTGTTGGTATTGAGCCGCGGCGGGTGGTTGCTGCGTGAGCGATAACGGCGATAAGGATAACGATGAGTGAGATGCAGGTTTTTTTGACGAGGCGATTGCGGCTGTAATTCGGCAGGAGCGGTTTTGCAAGGGAGAAGAAGAAAAAGGTCAGCAGGACAGCACTCGGGACCAGAAGGATTGCGGCGCTGATGGGCTTGCGGGCAAGATTGACGCCGACACAGCCGAACGAATTTATCGGTGCGCGGAACAAGGGCAGGATGACACGAGGCAGGATTTGCCATCCACTTCTTATGAGCCATCCGGCGTTCATAACAGACCAGGTGCATATAAGTGCGGCGAGGATTGTGGTCGTGCGAATGACAGCTTTTCGAGGCCAGCGGAAACAGATGAGTGTGAGGACAAGCTCGACGGCCAAAAGTGCGGCGACATCGGCGGGTATCCAGGTAAAGTACTGGGCGGTGAGGTTACTTCGACAGGCGTGAAAGAGTTTTACGGCGAGGGTGTACGTCAGGGCGGCAAAAATGATAACGGTGAAGGCGCGGCGGATTAAGAAATCGAAGAAGCGGTGAAGAGCTGCACCGGTTTTGTCCGAGGCGGATTGTGGATAGCCTGTAGTCATAAACATGGTACTATAGCAAAACTGTCGGCAAAAATCAAAAAAGAATGTTATTTGGGGAGCATTATAAATTCAGGGTATCGAGGACGTGCTGGAGGGGCAGCTCGGCGTAGCAGACGGAGGTATCAGCGGCACCGTAGTAGATTTTCAGCTTTTGCTGTTCGTAGAGCAGGCCACATGTGAAGACGACATTGGGAAAAAGACCGTTGAACTCGTAATCGGCCTGCGGCTCAAAGATAGGTGTGGTGCTTCTGGCGACGATTCTCCAGGGCTGTTTGGCGTCCAGCAGGACGGCGCCGAGACAATAACGATTCTCGCTGTTAACGCCGTGGTAGATTTCGAGCCATCCGGCTTCGATTCTGAATGGGACTGCGCCGGCACCTATTTTGCCCGTGTCCCAGGAGTCTGCGCGAGGGCCCATAAGGCGGCGGTGATTTCCCCAGCAGATAAGGTCGGGTGATTCGGCGAGCCAGATTTCGTGCTTGCCGAATACGGCGGACGTTGGCCTGTGAAGTGCGTAGAATTTGCCGTTAATGGTGGAGGGAAAGATGGTGACGTCCTTGTTGTCGGGGCAGAAGATGACACCGTGTCGTTTGAAAGAGCTAAAGTCGGTTGTGGATGCGAGGCAGGTTGTGACGCCGTTGGGGCAGACGCCGACGTAATCGATGTAGTAGGTGGCGTCAAGGGCGGTGATTCTGGCATCTTCGATTCCGAATGTCTCGTATTGATTTTCGCCGCTTAGTGCGGGCCGGTCGTGGATGTTAAAGGTAACGCCGTCTTTGCTTCGGGCTACTCTGAGATGGGAGATGGAGGACAAATACATCTGCCCGGCCTTTATAACGAACCTCGGGTCGGAAAAGTCGTTGTCGGGGTCATCCTTCGAGAATTCTTTATTGACGATATCGCCTTTTGAGACATCATAGATGGGGACCAGTGAGAGATTGGGATTTGTGGTGACTGGTCGTTCGGCGACGCGAAGCAGGAGAATAACTTCGTCCGCGAGACGGGCAACGGCAGGGTTGAATACGCCGATAACTTCGAAATCCTGCCTGGATGGCTTGACGTCTTTTGGCTCAATTATGGGATTATGTGGCGAACGCAATACTTTCATTTAAGCTTCCTTCTACATCACGATTGTGCGTGACATTGGGTAGTCGGCTCAAACGGCGAAGCCGAACGGGCGTGCACCTTACCATACAGGGGAGATTTTTGGAACAGATTTGTTGGTGTTTTTTGAATAGAAGGCTGATGGGGTGCACGCAGGATTTTGTTTGGCGGCAGTGGTTTTTCAGTAGTCCCTGAAATCCCTCATCCACAGTGGCCAGTCGTCACGTCTGGCACCGCCGGCTGTGGGCCAGGGCCCCTGGGTGTCGAAAACCCGCGACCACTTCAACGTCCATAACCGCTTCAGTCCTATCCTTGTGACGGACCAATCGACAAAGACGGCGTTGGCAGCCTCGCGGTGACGGTTTACGCAGAGCCGCTTCATTTCCCCTGCGGCCCCTGTGCCCCAGCCGTACTCAACGTCGAACTCATATTCGGGAGGCTCATTGTAATGCTGTACGGTTATCTCATACGGTCTTGAACTGTCCAGAAACAAAGGGATACGGTAAGCGCCTTTTACGGCGGTGGTTCCCCAGAGGTAAGGGTCCCATTTGGACGAGCCGCCGGCGCCCCAGCCATCGAGAACATAGTCATTGAGGCCGTAGCTTGTCTTATAGTCGATACCAGCACTGCCCGGATGGTGGTCATAGGTGTCGACCCAGGCCCTAAACGGCTGGCAGCCCCCTTCGTCTATGCTTCTCGTGGCGGTTGGGCAGAGGAAAATCTCGGGGTTTTTGAAGTAGGGTTTTAACTGTGGAAACCAAGCGAGGTTTTTCAGTTTCATAAAGCGGCCGTTGTTGTCATTGGTGTAGAGCAGAAACAGAGTGCCCCACTGTCTGAGATTTGCCTGGCAGACGATTTTCTTTGCCTGTTTCCTCACCTGTGCGAGCGCGGGCACCATTATGGCCATCAACAATGCGATGATAGCAATTACGACCAGAAGCTCTATTAGTGTGAATCCTCTTCGTTCGTACATTTTCGTTAAATATATTAAAAAGAATAGCAGAAACCTTCTCTATTCCAGGTCTTGTTGATTTAATATTAATTCGGATTACCTGATACGTGACAGGTCGTCAAGGCTGCCATTATAAATTGCCAGCCTGATATCACAGCGAGACTCATCCTGAAATCCTTCAGGTCAGTAGAACATAAAGTACAAGATTTTGGCAACGGTTTTAATCTCTGCGTCCTCTGTGCCCAT
>JAUWIU010000045.1 GCA_030608075.1 Phycisphaerae bacterium | reverse complement strand
GTCACTGTCCGGGAACTTGAAATCGCCGTTGATATTGGCCTGCCCTCCATTCATCGTGATAACAGCACCACTGTCCATGTCCATCCTGGCGTTTATAGTGAAGCTGCCACCCTCTTCCACGATGAGCTCCATATTGTTGACAAGACGAGACCCGCCGCTGAGGGTCAGGCTTCCGCCGGACAGGATTTGCAGCGTATCACCATCCCCAAAGCCCCCGTCTGCGAAAGTGTTCCAGTTCTGAGTATCGGTGATTTGTATAACCTCAGCCGAGACTGCGCTGGTCAGACTAACCACCGAAAAAGCAACGGTCAGATATATTAGTTTGCCGGACATATTCACCCTCACGGCTCTTGTATTAGTTGGTCGTCATCCAATCTGCGACATTTAGTCATCAGATACTATCGGCTATCCGCGGAGTCGGGATTTTGCTTCACGAACCTCTCATAGCGGATTTGAGTCAGTTTTGCTGCACTTCTGAGCTTGCGTCCAATAAGGATTATACCAAAATTACCCGCAAAATGCAACTATGTCGTAGGTATATAAGTGAACTCGCTTCCTCAAAAACGTAGATTCAGTTTATGACTAAGTTGGTTTGCTCTATGGCAAAATGATTATTCTTTCAGGCAAGGAAACGACTAAATTGAACATGGTCGTTTTTTTAGTAGCTTGTAGAAAACGGTAAAAGCTACGCACCAATGCGGTTTAAAAGGCCTGGGACGCTGCTCGCCGGTGCTTCGACAGATGCTTTATCGCGTTGTATCGTTAATCCTCCAATTGTAGCTTATGTATTTGATGGAATAGTTTTCCAGCCGAAGAAAGGAGACATCGCTCCTGGAGATATGATTGGTAATGAAATTTAAGACGGCCCGGGTTTCAGGCTGTTGGTCTTTGAATTTTTTGTCGGTACCGTATTTGGCGACGAACTGTTTGCCATACCACGTCGGGTGGAGTATCGCGGGCAGGCGGACCGTTTTCTTTTTCCTGTCTATGCTGAATGCATCAGGGCTGGCCAGAAATCGTTTGGCCTGGTCGTCTAACTGGCTTGAGAGCTTGTGTCCGTAGTACGGCTCGTTGCGAAGCGGAGGGCTGGAGGCACTGGCGTGAGACAACGCCAGGAATACTCGCGGCTCATCAAATTCTTTCCTAAAAAAGCGCCTGTCAAGCTGAGTAAAGGTAAATTCCTCATCCATTATGATAAATTTTTGTTTGTCTATGCCGCCGATATTTTTGTCAATGTTCCTGATGCTGCTGGGGCCCCACAAAATCCTGCCTATCATTGTTGACTGGATGGGATAGTTGTCGACAATTGTCCTGAGCTTCTGGATGTTATAAGCATTAATCCAAAAGGCGATTTTGTCCTCTTTCGGCCAGCGGCCGTATTCATTCGGGTCGAGCTGGGCGAACGCATCGATTACCTTTTTCAACTCGCTGCGTTTTCGCTTGAGCTTTGTATAGTTGACCATCCCTTTTTCGTCGACGAAGTTATTCAGAATATGGGCACACTTGTCGTGAAAAGAGACCTTCTGGATAACCGGGGCCTTGTTAGGCTCTGTTGTGTTCGCGTCGACTACTTTGAGTTTGACACTGTTGGGGTCAGTGATTTTCGCTTCAACTCTGTTAGGTTCAGCTATTGCCACTTTAACTGTGTTAAAGTCAGCCACTTCCAACTGTGCATTGTTGGGCTCGGACGTTTCGGGTTCAACCGCAGGTGGTTCAGGGATGTTGGGTTCGGGCGCGTTCGGTTCGACTTTCTGAAGTTCGACAGCCCGGGCCTGTGCCGGGGCCCAACTACCTACGGAAATCAATACTGCAACTGAAGTTACAAAAACAGCGGTACATCGAATCATTTTGTTACTTTCTTATTCTCAAAAATTGCTGACTTCTAAAGCAGCAACGCCAGATTATTACTTTCGCAGCGGGCGGTTGCGGTCCAGCCCGGCTTTTATACTACCTGATTTTATCGTATTTTTACAGGTAAAACTTAATTTCAGGACAGTGATGAAATAAACCCGGGCGACAGTTTCAGCAAAGCCTGTTACATTAAGCCGAACAAATATGCAGGCTAAGCCCATTACTATAGGCCGTTTTGTCTTTTATGAACAGAAAGTCTGCGAATATTGTAAAGAAAAAGCACCTGTTGGACGAGTGTAAAATATGGACAAGAAGGCCCGTCCGTGTGGAAACCGGCGGGTTATTGATTATTTGTTATTGATTATTTTTGCGTTAGTGTCTATCATTTACTTACTGTCAACTTACGTGGAATTGAGGGTGTTTGCAAAATGGGCGTAAAACGTGTGTTTTTTGCTGCTGCTGCTGCGGCGTGTTTGGTGTTACTATCGAACGTTGCATCTGGTGCAGTCAATACGAGGGAGATTGATAAGGTCCGCAATAAAGCTGTACTTGGCAGCGAAGACCTGGAGATTATTGACAAATTTGTCGCCGAGGCAGTGGGAGAATTGGTACGCACGAGAGATTTTACATCTGTAGCAAAGATTCGTACCGCGATTCTGGCTCGTGACAGCTCCACTAAGCACAGCGCCGCCCCACAATATGCCGAGCAGTTTTCCGAGTCAGTCTCTCGACATGTCCCTTTGGTTTTTGAACAGGCACTGCAATTATCCCCGCCGGAGATTAGATTCAAAGCTGTGCTTAATATTCTGATTTTGGTAGACGGTCTTGCAAATCCCCGCCTGGCGGATTTGCCCATCAGAATGTTGAATGAGGACGACACCGTCATTCGTTACTGGGCTGTTCATTCGGTTACCAACTCGGCGTTTGTAAAGAAGTTGGTTTCGCCGGACGCGGCGCATCTGGGCCTGGCTGAGCGGATAGTTGAGAAACTCAGGCCGTTGATACGTAAATGCGGTCCTGAGATAATAGCTTTGATTGCCAAATTTTCCGCCGAGCAGGGCCTCGCCCAAGGACAGGATTTGCTGCTGCAGATAGCTGATATGCGAATGAGTAGATACGCTGACTGGACGGTGGAATATGAGCTTTTGGATGCAGCGATTCTGAAGTTGCTTTGTGAGAGGCTCTCTGCAAAGGAGGCGAACAATCCGGCCATTTCCCGTCGCTTTGCCCAGTTGTATTCCTACGCGATACAGAGATATGTCAAAGGTAAAGTCGGTGAGTTTTTAGACGATAGCAGGAAAAGGCAGTTGGCCTCGGTATTGGTGGAAATCGAGAACGAGTGCATCGGTAAGCTTTTGGGGATGCGGCAGGTTGTTATGAAAAAGGCGGTTGAGCAGAATAACGATATGGCCCTTCTTCAGGAACACAGCAGGCTGCTCGGCGACAAGACAAGAGCAGGGCAGCTTCCATTGAAGCTGAGGTTTGACTACGGCCTGAGCAGCGAGGGAACGAGACGTACCTGGCCGCTTGGCCTGCCGGATGCGCCCGAACGGCTCATTGTGGCAGAACCGAACTCCGGCTAAAGGGCCGATTGCATACGAAGTCAGGCATTCGAGTTTGGCTTCGGTGGTGATAACTGGATAGGCACAACACTATGCCAACCGTTAAGGGTAATTAGCCTGGAGCAAATGGGTTTTGCGCTAAAGCTTTTAAGCACTGCGTTTACAATTGTCTTGCTGCTCGTCGCAGGATGCGATAACTCGGGGCCGGTCGTCGACAGCAACGAGGTCGTTTCCTATGGCGCGTTGAGCGCTAAGGTCAGGGGGCTTGACCCTGGTGATATCGGGGACACAACCTCATCGGCAGTAGCCAGTCAGATTTTCGAGTGCCTTTATCAGTATAATTATCTAAAGAGGCCCTATAAGCTTATTACACAGCTTGCCCAAGATATGCCGCAGGTAAGCGACGACGGCTTGACGTACACTATACGAATCAAAAAGGGCGTTTATTTTGCAGATGACCACTGCTTCGAGGGCGGAAATGGCAGAGAGTTAAAAGCAGATGACTTCATCTTTGCCTGGAAAAGAATCGCCAATATCAAATACCTCAGCAAAAACTGGTGGATTTTCGACGGTCGAATCGTAGGGCTTGATGAGTTTCGAGAGTACACCAAAACATGCAAAAGCCGTGCAGAGGTCGATTACTCACGCCCGGTCGAGGGTTTGACGGCCAGAGATGACCATACTCTCGTGATAAAGCTCAAAAAGCCCTGGTCGCAGATAACATATCTTCTGGCCCACCTGCCGACTGCGCCAATTGCCAAAGAGGCGGTGGATTATTACGGTAAGGATATTATAAATCACCCCGTTGGAACCGGGCCTTTCAAATTGAAATTGTGGCATCGCGGAAGTTACATCGAGCTGGTAAGGAATCCAGACTTCCGCGGAGAAGTCTATCCTTGCGAAGGTGCTGCCGGCGACCTTGAGAATGGGTATTTAGCTGACGCCGGTCGGCGGATACCAATGATTGACAGAGTCGTGCTGGTCCTTGTGCAGGAAGACCCGCCGCGCTGGTTTTTGTTTTTGCAGGGTAAAATTGAGACGTCAGGCATTCCAAAGGACAACTTTAATGAGGCAATAGACCAAAAGGGTGTTTTGACTGCGGATATGCGAAAACGAAATATTCACCTGCGTATTTTTCGCGACCCGAGCACATACTGGCTCGGGTTCAATATGGAAGATGATGTCCTCGGTCGCAATAAGCCGCTGCGAGAAGCGATAAGCTGTGCCGTAGACCGCGAGAAATATATCGAATTGTTTACGAATAACCGAGGCGAGGTGGCTTATGGTTTTATTCCGCCGTTGATGAAGGCCTACGACCCGCAAATCAAACAAATGACGAAAGGGACATATAATCCCGAAAAGGCCCGGCAATTAGTTAAGCAGGCCGAGGCAGTTTATGGCGGGAAGCTGCCGAGACTGACTCTTTCGATGGCAGGCACGGATGTTGTTGCCAGGCAGGCCGGACAGTTTTACAGACGCTGTTTCAAAAATGCCGGCCTTGACATCCAAATCGACTATATGGACTGGCCCACTTTCCAAAACAAAATTAAGACTAAAAGCGCACAATTTTTTTCATTGGGCTGGATTGCAGATTATCCTGATGCGGAAAACTTTCTGCAGCTTTTCTACAGCAAGAACGCCTCACCGGGGCCGAACAATTTCAATTATTCCAACCCCGAGTTCGACAAAATATACGAGCAGATTGCCGTTATGCCGGATAGTCCCGAGCGTACGGAGCTCTACCGAAAGGCCGAGCGCATAGTTGTTGAGGATTGTCCCGCGGTTTTTCTTCTTCACGGCGTTGCCTATGTGCTGCACCATGATTGGGTTCACAATTATAAACCGCACGCGTTCGGATACGGCCTCACGAAGTACCGCCGAATCGATACGGCCAAGCGCGCCGCTTACAAGGAACTTTTAAGGGCCTCCAGGTGACCGTCTATATTATACGAAGGCTGCTGTATACGATACCGATTGTGTTCGGCGTTTTGCTGGTAACTTTCCTGCTGTTCAACGTGGTCGCCGGTGACGTGACCGACCAGATTGCCGGAAAGGCGGCATCAGCGGAAACCAGAGAAGAGATTCGCGCCGAGTATGGGTGGGACAAACCCATGTTTTTTGCCTGGGACAGTCAGTTTTTCAATCACTTGAAAAACGCCGTAACTTTCGATTTTGGCCGCTCGTGGAGCGACCGTGAATTGATAATCGACAAGGTAAAACGCGGCGCCGGCCCTTCACTTTCGCTGACAATTCCGATGTTCCTTGGGACCCTTATTATCTCGATTAGTCTGGCGCTGATAGTGGCGTTCCTGCGCGGGCACATAGTTGACGTGGTGGTGGTTCTGCTCTGCGTAGCGGGTATGAGCATACCTTTTCTCAGCTTTATTCTTTTTGGGCAGTATTTTCTGGCGTTTAAGTGGGATATTTTCCCCGTGTTTTTCTGGCCCGACCTGTCACCTGCTCATTATGTTCTGCTGCCGGCCCTTATCGGGATTGTTGCCGGGCTTGGCGGTAATCTGCGGTTTTACCGAACGGTGATGCTGGACGAGATTCGCAACGACTACGTTCGGACGGCTTTTGCAAAAGGGCTGAGCGTACGGCGTGTCTTGTTCAGGCACGTTTTGAAGAATGCAATGATTCCCATCATTACGCAGGTGGTACTGGCGATACCATTTCTCTTCCTCGGGTCGCTGCTGCTCGAGAGATTTTTCGGTATTCCCGGGCTGGGTTATTTGATGATAGAAGCAATTGGTGCACGCGACTTCCAGGTCATCAGCGCAATGACATATATCGGGGCCATACTTTTTGTCGTCTTTAATTTGATAACGGATATCTGCTATTGTCTTGTTGACCCGAGAATTACCTTTGAATAGAGACTACGAAAAATCTGCTGCAAACGCCAACCTGCCGAGGGGACGGAGTCTGTGGGCAGACGGCCTGCGACGGCTGCGCAGACGCCGACTGGCGATGCTATGCCTGGCTGTGATAGCTGCCTACGTCCTGCTTACGGGCTTCATATACCTCGCTGAGACCTTCGACTGGCAGGTCAGTGTTACAAACTGGGATGAGAAAGTCGGCACCGAGTACGAGCCACCAAGCGCCGGGAATATCTTGGGCACGGATTTCTTGGGACAGTCGGGTCTGAGAAAGACCCTATACGGCGCTAAGGTGTCATTGACGGTTGCCTTCTGGGCCTCTGTTATTAGCCTGGGCATAGGCGTTCCTCTTGGCGCCATTGCGGGTTATTTCCGCGGTGTGGTCGATGAAATAGTGGTATGGATTTATACTACGCTAAGCTCGATACCGTATATCCTCCTGATACTCGCTTTTGCCCTGGTGTTGAAGGGCAAGACAATAGATTTGGGATGGGCCGGGCTGGGGATTGTCGAGCTGAGCGGGATAACGACCGTCTACCTTGCCATAGGCCTGACAAGCTGGGTGGGCATCTGCCGATTGATTCGAGCAGAAGTAATGAAGCATAAGAACCAACAGTACGTCCTTGCAGCAAGGTCTTACGGATGCAGCAACATGCGAATTATATTCAGACACCTGATGCCGAATGTTTTTCATATTGTTATTATCAATCTTTCGCTTCGCTTTGTCAGTTTCATTCAGGCCGAGGTTATATTGAGCTTTCTGGGCCTGGGCGAAAAAGACCGGCCGAGCTGGGGTGCTATGATTGATACCGCCCGGCTGGAACTGCCAAAAGGACACTGGTGGGAAATGACGGCGGCAACACTTGCGATATTTTTCATCTCACTTGCTTTGAATGTTTTTGGCGATGCCTTGAGGGATTCACTCGACCCTAAATTGAGGACACAGTAGAGCCGTGAGCAATAACGGGAAATTGTTGTCGGTCGAAAATCTTTCGACCCATTTTTTCACCGAGCAGGGCGTGGCAAAGGCGGTGCAGAATGTCAGCTTTTCGGTGAAGAAGGGTGGGACATTTGCGCTGGTCGGCGAGAGCGGGTGCGGCAAGAGCGTCACGGCGCTTTCGATAATGCGGCTGGTTCCGGAGCCGCCCGGCAAAATCGTCAGCGGCGAGATTATTTTTGAAGGTCGAAACCTCACAGCCCTTGGCGAAAAACAGATGCGCCGGATACGAGGCAACAGAATTGCCATGATTTTTCAGGAGCCAATGACAAGCCTTAATCCGGTTTTCACGGTTGGCAGTCAAATTGCTGAGGCAATCAGGCTGCATCAGGGCAAGAATGCAAGGCGAGCGTGGGCCGACACAGTGGAGATGCTGCGGAAGGTGGGGATTGCCGACCCGCAGCAGCGAGTTCGCGAGTATCCTCACCAGATGTCCGGCGGCATGCAGCAGCGGGTCATGATAGCAATGGCCGTAAGCTGTGAGCCCAGCCTCTTGATTGCTGACGAGCCGACAACGGCTCTGGATGTAACCATTCAGGCCCAGATACTCGACTTGCTTGAGCAGCTTCAGCAGCAAAATGGAATGAGCATTCTGCTGATAACGCACGACCTTGGTATTGTCGCTGAAAGGGCTGATGACGTTGGCGTTATGTATGCCTCGCGAATAGTCGAATTGTCTGAGGCCACGGCGCTTTTTACAGAACCTTTGCATCCGTATACACAGGGGCTTTTGAAGTCTTTGCCGCGATTGGGTCTTTGCGAAAGGCGTCTGCCGACAATTTCCGGTATGGTTCCTGAGCCTTTAGACTTTCCGGCAGGCTGTAAATTTCATCCACGCTGCCCCATAGGATTGGATGACAAGCGGTGTCAGAGCGTTGAGCCACAGTTGCGCGAGGTTCGGCAGGGCAGGTGCGTGGCGTGCTGGTATGCGCCGGATTACGAAAGTGACGCCGAATATAAAGAATATGAATCAAAATATGGCAGGCACAAACGATTATCTACTGACAGTTGACAACCTGAAGACCTACTTTGCGATTAGGAAAGGTCTGCTGCGGCGGACTGTAGGTTATATCAAGGCGGTTGACGGAGTTAGCTTCAAAGTTCGTTCGGGCCGGGTTCTCGGTTTGGTCGGGGAAAGCGGCTGCGGAAAAACCACTGTCGCCAGGACGCTGCTTCGATTAGTACCGGCGACGGCGGGCCGGGTCGTCTTTGACCAGACAGATGTTTTGTCGGCAAATAAACCGGAGCTGCGCCGGATTCGGCGTGAAATATCACTGATTTTTCAAGACCCGTATGGCTCGCTAAATCCCCGAATGACCGTTGGCGATATTGTCGGCGAGCCATTGAAGATTCACAGCAGCGCGGCCCGTCAGGCCGTGCGCTCACGGGCCTATAAAATGCAGCGTGTTGCGACGTTGCTTTCCAAGGTCGGATTGTCGCCTGAGCATATAAACCGGTATCCGCACGAGTTTTCCGGCGGCCAGCGGCAGCGAATTGGAATAGCCAGGGCGCTGGTACTCGAGCCGAAGATGATAATCTGTGATGAGCCGGTCAGTGCTCTTGACGTTTCAATCCAATCGCAGATATTGAATCTGCTGAAGGACCTGCAGGACGAGTTTGGCCTGACGTTCGTGTTTATTGCGCACGACCTTGCCGTAGTACAATTTTTCTGTGACGCAGTGGCGGTCATGTACATGGGCAGGATAGTTGAGCAGGCCGACAGTGAGCAATTATATCAAAATGCCCTGCATCCTTACACACAGGCCCTTCTCTCAGCGATTCCACAGGTTGCTCCGGCTCACCGTGGACAGCGAGAGGCCTTTGGAGGAGAAGTCCCCAGCGCTGTCACCCCACCGAGCGGCTGTCGCTTTCACCCAAGATGTCCTTTAGCTGAGACCAAATGCCGCCGAGAGGTTCCGCCATTGCAGGAAAAAGGGCCTAAGACCGGGCATCTTGTCGCCTGCTGGCAGCGATAAAAAATCTGGACGCCAGTATTCGTTCCTGGTATAATTCAGGCCGACAGGCGGTTACCTGTCCGGTTTTTGGCCTTATATAAGAACAATACAAAATAAACGTTAATCAAAAAGGAGAGAAATCGTGAGCAATAAAGAAGGAAAAGGCGATAAGATTTCCCGACGCTCTTTTATACGTAATAGTTCTCTGGCTGCTGCAGGGACCGTTGCTGGTGTGCTGGCTGGACAAGGATGCAAAAAAAGCAAACCCGTCGACACATCAAAGATTCTCAATTACAACCATAGGATGCACTACCGGCGCCTGGGTAAATCCGGACTTATGCTTTCGGAAGTAAGCCTCGGCGGACACTGGAAGAATCGTAACGCAGGCCGGTACTGGGACAAGTTCGCCAACGAGCAGGTCCCCGCTGATGTTGCCGGGAACCGGACGGAGGTCGTCAGCGCCAGTATAGACGTTGGTATCAACTACCTGGATATTACCACAGCCGCCGAGTGCCTGAGTTACGGCGCTGCGCTTAAGGGACGGCGCGAAAAAATGTTTGTCGGGGCCGATATTCATACGCTCGGCCCACGCCGTTCAGAATACTGTAATGTGAAAGACCAGACGCACAACGTCGATGAGTGTCTGCGTATGCTTCAAACCGACTATCTTGACATCTGGCGGCCTCAAGCGAAGACGGACGGAAGCAATACGGATGCGGAAGTAGCGGCTTTGATTGAGACTTTCGAGAAGTTACACAAGGCCGGCAAGGTCCGAC
This sequence comes from Phycisphaerae bacterium, assembly GCA_030608075.1. Lineage (GTDB taxonomy): Bacteria > Planctomycetota > Phycisphaerae > Sedimentisphaerales > Anaerobacaceae > JAUWIU01. Next base: position 3,520 of record JAUWIU010000045.1, on the reverse strand, counting down.
ATCTGGGGATGTCATCTCACAGCCGTCCCTGGTTCGAGCACGTCATACATACCTTCCCCGAATTCGAGATGGTAATCTTTCCGTGTACGGCCAAGACCATAGAGAAGGGTAAGCCCCCGACGGAGGAAAATGTCGAGGAGGTCAATGCCGGACATGGGTCCGACATGACTCAGAGTATTTTCAAAACGCTGCGCCAGAAGAACGTTGGGGCAGTTACCATTAAGCCGTTTTTCGGCGGCACTCTCTTCAAGACAGAGGCCAAGTTCCCGGTGTTGGGTGTCGGCAGTAAGGAAGAAAACGATTTAGCGAGACTGACGCTTCAGTGTATCCTCTCGAAAGATGCTATCACCGCCGCCGTTCCAGGGCTGACGACGATTTATGAGGTCGAAAACGCCGCGCGTGCCTCCTATATGCGGCCGGTTGCCATGTCGCCTGCGGAGAAGAAATGGCTGAAGCGAAAAACAGACGAGCAGTGGGCAGCCCTGCCGGAAGATTATGCCTGGCTGCGGGACTGGGAAGTTGTTTAGCCTGCCGCGTGCTGCCGGGGCGACTATCGCCTCCCGATTCAGTGTAAAGGGTAGAAAGTGCTATTGAAAACTCGAACCGCTTCGTATCTCGCTCGAGCAACATTTCTTTTAATGGTTTTGTCGTGTACTATCTCTCTCAGTTCGTCACAGCAGGGCGAGTCTGCGAAACCCACGACGGAAAAGCCCGGCGATAATAAACTTTGTTATGTCTGCCATAAGGACCTGCAAACAGAGCAGATAGCCGCAGGCCATGAAAAGTACGCAGTTGCCTGTGCAGCCTGTCACGGCGCCTCGACCGAACACATGGAGGATGAGATGCTGATGACCAAGCCCGACAGGCTCTTTGGCCGTACCGAGGTCGATGCAATGTGTATCGCATGCCACGACCTCGAGGTCTGTCACGCAAATGAACCGGCAATGGAAGCCTTTGGCAAAAAATGGCTTGGCCGTATCAGACCGAACGGACGGGTCATCGCTGTCGATTCAGTTTGTACAGACTGCCACGGCACTCACAATATCGTCAAAAACAAGCTGGGTGAAGCCAAAAGCGACCAGGCCGGCGAATGGGTATCGGCTTTTAATGGGAACGACCTGGCTGGTTGGAGACAGGTCGGTGATGCAACCTGGCGCGTCGAGCGCGGCCGCATTGTTGCAAAAGCCGCGCCAAATAGCAAAGGTGGAGACCTGCTGAGCGAGGCGGTATACCGGGACTGTATGGTGTCCGTCACGTTTCGTGCCGCCTGGCCTATCAGAGCGGGAATCTGGCTGCGGAGGCAGGAATCTGCACACGGTCCGCGGATTGAGATATTCGAGGACCGCAAAACCACAGCGTTTACCGGCAGCTTGTTAGTGCCGGGCAAGGGCCTCCCCTTGATAAATATGCGCCCCGAGCTTGTTGACCGAGAAGGTTGGAATACCATCTCGATTGAGACTCGCGGTGAGCGTTTTGCGGTCTGGTTGAACGGCCGGGAAATTGGTGCCGTCACGGTGACTGCACCGGCAGAAGGACGAATCGGGCTGCACATCGAAGGACATCCCGAGAATAGGGACGCGGAACTGTGCGTCAGTGAAGTGCTCGTTCGGCGGCTTGACAAAGACGAGGAAAAGGTGTTGCCAACTGCCGATAGTGCCCGGAAAGATGAAGCAAAGTTCCTGTCATTATTCAATGGCAAAGACCTGACCGGCTGGGAGGCGATAGGCCGTGCCCGCTGGTTTGTTAAGGACGGCACACTTGTGGGCATTCAGGGTGACAACGAAGCCGCCGGTGACCTGCTGACCAAAGCAGCGTACAAGGATTTTGTCCTGACCGTTACCTACAAGGTTCAATGGCCCTGCAATACTGGAATCTGGTTTCGCTACCAGTCGGCAGAGAAAGCGTATCAGGCCGACATTCTCGAATACACTAAGCCTGAGTGCTACTCCGGCACTTTGTACTGTCCAGGCAAAATGTTTCTTGCGATGAACACCGATAAGACGCTTGTAAAACGTTACGACTGGAACAAGATGGTGGTCCGCGCCGAGGGCACCCGCATTCAGATATGGCTTAACGGCCGCCAGGTTGCCGATGTCCGCGACAATACCAGCGCTTCGGGGCGTATCGGGTTTCAGGTCCACCCAGGCAACGTGTTCAGCCGGATGAAAATAATCGTTCGTGAGGTGTTGATTGAGTCGTTGGCGAGCGGGAAATAGATTGTGAGAAGTTCGTGATTTTGACGATACCTGAATTTGTTTTTCACTTGGTCGAAAGTTTTGCGTGATATGGACGACGAAGTTCTGGTAGAAATAACCAGCGAAGAAGGCATTGCGGTGGTGGCTTTCAAAAGCGCCTCAATAATCAGTCCGCAGGCCATAGCGAACGTTTCCAAACAGGTCAAAGCGTTCATTGACGAGAACCATCCGAACACGATTGTGTTTGATTTTGAGCAGGTGAAGTTTTTCTCTTCTCAGGTTTTGGGTGTGCTTCTTGATATCAGGGCAGGACTGGAAAACCGTAACGGTGAAATCGCGATAAGCGGTATAAACCCCCAATTGCACAGGGTTTTTAAGATAACCAATCTCGACACTGTGTTCCGTTTTTTCCCGGATGCAAAAAGCGCCATCCGGGAAATAGCAAACCGATAGCCTGGGTTTGAAAGGTTAAGCTATGTATTTAGCAACGCAATTCTCGATTTTTATGGTAAATAAACCCGGCGTACTTGCGCAGGTGCTGGGCGAATTTGCACGCGCCAAAATCAATATCATCGCTCTTACGATGATGGATTCCGTGGAACACGGCGTTATGAGGGTGATTTTCGCCGTACCCGACAGGGCAAAAAAGGTCTTGGCCAAGGTGAATATGCCACACAGCGAAACAGAGGTTTTATGTGTTAACCTCGCCAACCGCTCCGGTGCACTTGCCACCGTGGCCGAAAAACTCGCCAGGAATCATATAAACATTTCGTACGCATATTGCACGGCCGGGGCGAGGGGCGGACGTACGACAGGTGTGTTGAAGGTTGCCGATGTGAAAAAGGCCATGAGGGTTCTGCAGCAGACCGACAAGAAGACCGCTAAATCGCGACCAACCGTCAGACGCTCGAGGGCTGCGATGAAATAGTTTGTGGTTGCGGCAATACCATGTAACAGAAAAGAAAATTTATTGCCCGCAACTGCTCGCGTGGACGCCTTCTTTGTGGCGCTAACGTTTTGTATGAAAGTAATTGACATTGGAATCGCTTTGGTGCTATATTAGCTTTTTGATAGAAGTTGCGGGGCCGTAGCTCAATTGGATAGAGCATCGGACTGTCGATCCGAAGGTTGAGGGTTCGAGTCCCTTCGGCCTCGTTAGCTAAGTGAAGGGCTGGCAAGCGCTTACGCTCGCTTGCCTCTCAAAATCCCGCAAGCGCCCGCAAATAATAGGCTTACGAAATATCCCCGGTGCGACTCGAACGCACAACCTCTGGCTCCGGAGGCCAACGCTCTATCCAATTGAGCTACGGGGACGGAACCAGCCC
>JAUWIU010000032.1 GCA_030608075.1 Phycisphaerae bacterium | reverse complement strand
CGCGCGGGCGAATCCGTTGAAAATCCGTTTCTCGTGGGTTCCTTTGCAGGGGATACAAGAATGTTGAACGGCGAGCTCCAGCTTGAAGAGTGCTCGGGAATGTTTGGTGCGGTGTCGTACGATGATGGCCGGACCTGGACGGATAAGAAACTAATCAGCAATCTGAAGGGCGGTGAATCGCGCGAGCTGGACGGCGGCGGTAATACCGGTGACTTTGAAATGTCCCGCACAGAGGCCGAGCCAAAGGGTTATCTGTCTGCCACTCAATCGCCCGATGGCATTATTCACGTGTGCAACAGCAGACTGTATTACGCCTTCAATCTTGCCTGGATAGACCCGCATTTCACACCCCTGTCGAAAAAGCCCATCTGTGACCTGAATAACGATGGTACTGTTAATTTCCTCGATTTTGCAGTGGTGGTTGCAGGTCTGGTTGGCGAAAATCCGTAGGAGGGTTGTTGGTGACATGTGCTGTTTCTGCACCTATGCGCGGGGGGCCGATAGTTCCGGAGAAAGAAACTATCGGCCCCATACTAATACTATGTCCAAACGAAACAGCAAGGTTACTCGCAGCATGGCGCTATAAAGGGCGGTCCTGCACCCAGCAGAACATTGACCAGCGCATCCAGGTCAGCAAGCGTTCTCTGGCAGTTGCCGTCCATGTCACCGGCACAAAAACGCTCCTGTACGGTGGTTTTACCCGGATTAATGGTGTCGTAATTGACACACACGAAATGGCCTTGTGCTCCGAGGCACGCAGCAATATGACCGTCGGCGACATAGCCTTCGATTTCTGCTTTCACGTCGCCGTCTAATATCATTGTGCCGCCGCCGCAGATATCCATGTGCCAGTTGTCTCCGGCATGGATGAACTTTCTACAGTTGATAGTTCCGCCGTGCAGATTGATGTTAGCGGTGGCAAGTTCGCCGCTGGGGGCAGTTATGTCACGGCTCGCGTCGAGCAAACCGCCGGTCATGTTGAGAGTACATACCGCGGTAGATTCGCCCATCTTCAGCCAATGGGTGTGAAGGCTGCCGCTATCGCTTATATTCAGCGTGCTCCTACCAGGCCCTTCATATGAAAGACGCACCTCATACGCGACAGAAACGTCGGCGGTACCCCTTACGTTAATTTCTCCCCTCGAACTGGGCGGACGCCCGGCAAACGACAACCCACAAAATTGAATAGTTCCACCGCTGAAGTCCATTAGACCGCTGCCGTCGTCGTAGATGCACAAATAGCGGGCGACATAGAGGCTGCCGCCGCTCATGTGAAGCTCGAAATATCCGTCCTTTGCGTCGCTATTTCTCCACTGGTCATTGATAACAATATCAGGATTTCCGGATATGTTAACTATGGCTTTTCCGTGGGTTGCAAGCTTCCATCTGCCACCGCTGGTAATTTTGGCGGTATCAGTTATATTAAGAATCATAGTTCCTTCGCCATTTCCAGCCTCGATTCCTGCGATTGTATCGGCGTCGATTCTAACTCCCGATATGTTAATAACAGGGTCACCCGATATGTTAATAGTGGATGTTCCGGTGCCGGCATTGCCTATCAGCCAAGAACCGACCGAAAGATTTCCACTTACGATATCCATGACCTGGTCGTCATCTGAGTCAAATCTGGGGCCGAATATATTATGCACGTCGGCATTGCAGTTGACTACTGGCCCCTGAGAGGGCGGTGGGTTGATGAAGGCGGTGTCCCCGAAGCCGGGCACAACCCCACCCTCCCAGGCCAGTGGGTTACAGAAACCGGGGTCACAGGGGTCGCCAATCCAATTAATGTCAGCAGCTAAAACGCAGTTAGCCAGACCCAACATCAAAACAACGGCGATTGAAAACATGCTTTTCCACATGCTAATCTCCTTTCAAAAATCAGCGAGCCTTGGCGGTTCTACCGAAAAACCGCGCAGAGCGGAGCCGGGCGAAACAGCAAGGTTACTCGCAGCAAGGCGCGATAAAGGGCGGTCCTGCATTCACCAGAACATTGACCAGCGCATCCAGGTCGGCAAGCGTTCTCTGGCAGTTGCCGTCCATGTCACCGGCACAAAAACGCTGCTGTACGGTGGTTTTACCCGGATTAATGGTGTCGTAATTGACACAGACGCAATGGCCTTGCGCTCCGAGGCACGCAGCAATATGGCCGTCGGCGACATAACCTTCGATTTCTGCTTTCACGTCACCGTCTATTATCATTGTGCCGCCGCCGCAGATATCCATGTGCCAGTCGGCTCCGTCATGGTTGAACGCTCCACAGTTGATAGTTCCGCCGTGCAGATTGATGTTAGCTTTGCCATTCGGGTCAGCGGGAGCATTCACAGTCGCATTAACGGTACCACCGGTCATATTGAGAGTACATTCGGCACCCTCATCACCAGCAGGGGCCATGTATAGTTGAGGCGCGGAAAGGCTGCCGCTATCGCTTATATTCAGCCAGCTCTGAGAACCCGGTTTTTTCGAAAGACTGACGGATTCGTAGGCAGAAACGTCGGCAGTGCCCCTTATATTTACTTTGCACCATTTACCAAGTGACCCGTCAAATGCGATACCCTTAAGGTCGGCAGTTCCGCCGCTGAAGTCCAATATACCACTGCCCTCGCCTAAATTCACGTATTTAACAAGGACACTCAGAAGACTGCCGCTCATATGGAGTTCAGCGTATCCGCTGGACCCCTCGCAGAAGCTCATGCGGCCACCGAGGTTAACCTGGGCATTATCCGATATGTTAACTACGGCCGTTCCGTTGTTAGCAACCATCCAGGCGCGTTTGCCGGCTGGGATTTTAAGTTCGGCGTTACCGCTGATGTTCATTTCCAACTCTGCGTTTTCCTCCTTAGCCAGGAGGATTCCCACCTCGTCTGTCCAGATTGTGACATCGGCGTTATCAGTCAAATTAATAATGGTTTTCTTATCTTCGCCGTCAATTCCCTCAAACGGCTCAAGCGACATGCTATCCCGCAGCGCCGGCTCCCAATTACCCCAATCCCCCACCGTAACAGTACCGCCTGATATGTTAATGGTGGCTGTTCCGCCGCCATCAGCGACTACTGCCCACTTTTTAGTTGTAAGAGTTCCACTTACGATATCCATGGACTGGGTGACATCCACGGCTTGGTATATGGGGCCGTAAACCTTGTTGACAGTCCCCACACAGTCGATGACCGGGCTATTTGGTTCGGCGGGCGGTACGTCGATGATGGCGGTGTCCAACAAGCCGGGTACAAACCCACCGACCCAGTTTTCTGCGGTACAGAAACTATTGCCGAGACCCAAATTACTCCAACTAATGTCAGCAGCTAAAACGCAGTTAGCCAGAGCCAAAACCAAAACAACAGCGATTGAAAACATTCTTTTCCACATGATAATTCTCCTTTCAAAAATCAGCAAGCCTTAACAGTTCTGCCGTAAAACGCCAGAGCGCACGGGTCAAGAGACCAAGGCTTACTGAATGAACCATTTGTACTTGTAACCATTTAAACTTTCTTTCAAAAAAACATAAGAAAAACACAAAAAGACTTGCGCTATACACAATTGTCCGCTATACAATGGGTGAGCATAGCGCTATTAGGTGAAGAAAACAGTTTTTACGAGAAGAAGTAAGGTTGCTCAAAGAAGAGGCTGCCCGGCTGAAAAAGAACTCGGGTAATTCTTCCAGGCCGCCATCGAGTGATATTGTAAAGCCCAAACGGGTTGTACGGAAAGTCCGTCGCAGAAGACGTAAACGCGGCGGCCAGCCTTGGTGTCAACGTGCCTGGAGAATTATTGCCATGTGCAAAAAGCAAAGCCGAAATGTCTTCGATTCTGTCCATGAAAACCGTTACCGCCTCCTGGACTGAACAGCAATATCCGACATTACTGTGCTAAAAACTGTGAACACCTATCTACACTTGTAGCAAATTAACCACGGTAAGTCAAGAAAAATCCGGTGCAATTACACGCATTTTTGCTTCAAAAACAAGGATTTCCCATAAAACTTTGCCGAAGGCTTCGTGGGGGTGGGTATTTGACGTTTGGTTGAAGATTTGATTGATACTATCAACGCTCTGGCCTGGTATAACTGCCCCACAAGCCCCGGGACAGTTATCAATGACTATTATACTTTACAAACGGGCGTTTACGGTTTAAAATCGCTCCAATGACGGGTCGAAGTCGTGGGCCGGATTTGGATGTTGCCAAAGAAAGGAACGGAATAATGACGAAAGTTCCGCCAATTTTGCTGTCGGCTGTTATCTGCGAGAGGGTTATCTTCGATAAGGTCTCGGGGATGCCCAGCCTTATAAATATTATCCAGAACCTCAATGCGCCGAGATACCCGATACGGCATTTTCTCGTGTTCTTCTGTGAGCTGACAAACGGGCACGGCAGCACGAAGACAAAGATAAGGATTGTAGACGCCCAGGATGAGGACAGAGTCGTGTTCGAGCGGACGGGGGCGGTCGAGTTTAAGGATGTCAAGCAGGTCGTTACTCTGGCAATAAACCTGCAGGGTATCGGCTTTGCTCAGCCGGGCGAGTACCGCTTTCAGCTATTTGCGGAGGGGCATTTGTTAGGTGAAAGACGGCTTATCTGCAGAAAGATTAAACTGCCCTCAAAAGGCGGCGGCCCTTCCAGCCAATAACTATCTCTTCCTGACCAACACCAACCCGCCCAGGGCCAAGAGCAAAAGCGTGGCCGGCTCGGGGATTATTGTTAACGAAGTCACTTCACCGTTTATATCAAAACCATAGGGACCATTGTCAGTACCCACACTAAAACTTCTCTCCAAATCGAAAGCAGAAATATCGGGGAAGGAATCGGCATCCGGCAACTTGCCGAAAGGGGGCTCTAAGTTTCGTCCCCCAAGAGAGAAGAGAATACTTAAGTTGTGCCAGTCGGCATCGTCATAAGTCGTGGGTAGTCCATTTATGTAAGCTGTGCCGTCGAAACGTGGAGCCCCACTTCGGATATAGTAAGAGACCCCAAATCTGCAGGAAGGTGACTTTGACGACGTCGGGTCATGCATGAACGTATAGTTGCCGACAGTCATTGAAATGGAGGTCACTGGATAAGAAGGTTCCGGAGGTGCTTCTGAGTCATAGGTGAACGTGCCTGCCATGGGCGAGCCTACATAAAGTGAGCCATCAAAAGTCAGCCCACCGTAAGTGTCGATGTCATTGACAATTCCGCCAAGTTCAACAATGACTAAGTCTGCCAAGGCAGGGCTGTTTGAACACATCCCTGCAATCAGTACAAGGGGTAGAATAGACATGAATGCTCTCAGATTTTCTCTCTCCTTTCCAAATAGCATGGTTGCCGAAGGTGCTTTTCCTGCTGTTTGAAATCTCATTGTACAGCCCTTTATTGCAATTGTCAAGGGAAAAAATGGCCTTTTTTGGGGCAGTAGACAGCCTGGTTTGCTTTGAAATTTGGGCTACAGGGTTTATAATTGCGAGGTTGAGATAGTTTGGCTGTGCCAGGGGGATTGTCGGAAAGGAAAACGGGCTGGTGGCATTTGGGATGGGAGTGGGTGGCAGTGAATTTTTAGGGAGATTATGAGTATGCCGAAGACAAGGCTATTAGTGGTCATCTTGGCAGCAGCTTTTTGCATCATGCTGGCAGAAGCGGCGAAATCGGATGCTCGCGCTCCCCAAGAAAAACCCAAGAGGGTTCGGAACGTTTCGATAGCTCCGAAAAGCAAGCTAAGGGAAGATAAGAAAGCCAGCAAGGTTTTAGCTGACAAAGTATTACACCATCTTCAAAGGAGAAGAGATTCCTTGATAGAAATGGATGCTGGCAAACGGGTAGATCTTGATTCGATAAAGGAGCAGAAGTTGCTGGATTTTCACGATTTCGCAAAGCAGCACAGGAACACCAAGGCAGCATTGACCGCGAAATTCATGATAGGTGCGACTCTCCTGGGCGCCCCCCGGGGAGAGCAGGCACTTGAGGGTCGCCGGTGCCTCGAGGAAGTTGCGCAGGATTATCCGGATACCAGAGAAGCCAAATTTGCTGAGAATTACTTAATACCAATTCTAGATTTAATGGAAGAGGAACTCGATCCCAATGTTACAACTGTTGAAGAAGACCACCCTAAAATTGTGACACTCTTGATGGAGTATAGGCACGGAATAAAGAAACTCTTACCGACTGCCCGAGAGATTGACAATGACGCAAATGACACTTCGGGCGCCTTTCGCACATGGTTTCTTGGGGGGAGGAGAGAAAAAATTGAACCGGCGTTGCGTTCTCTGCTTGCTTCACTTACGTTAGAGATGGGGGAAAAGAAAGAGGCGATCCAAATTTACAGGTCTATCAAAAAGGATTACCCGAATTCCATGTCGTCCAGAGACGCTGATGAGGCATTATCCACGATAAAATGGCTGGAGGAACACGGACGGCCGGTTGACGGCCGCTTATCAGGTCCAGGGATACGCAAGTATAGAAAAGTCATGGAGCAAAGGAAAAAGAGGCTGCTGGCGGAATGATTAAGGCTGCGGGTATGTTTATGATTGGCGCGGCGGGCAGGGGGGCGGGCAAGACCAAATTAGCCTGCCGGCTGCTCAGCAGGTTCGGCCCGAAGCGCGACATCATCGGGATAAAGGTTACGGCGATAGAAGATGCCGGCAGCGGCTGTCCGCGCGGCGGGCAGGGCTGCGGTGTGTGTGCATCGATTGAGGACCGTTATTACATAAGCGAAGAGAACGACAGCCAAGGCCGGAAAGATACGTGCAGGATGTTAGCTGCCAGTGCCGGCCGGGTATTGTGGCTGCGGGGGCCGAAGAGGCATCTGGCGGAGGGGGCTGCGGCGTTTTTGGAGATTGTCGGTGCGGGCAGCGTTTCGGGATGTGAGTCGAACAGCCTTCGGCGTGTCGTTGAGCCGGGGGCGTTTGTACTGGTGCAAGACGCCAGGGAGGAAAAGTATAAGCCGTCAGCTAAGGCTGTGGCCCGGCACGCAGACAGAATCATAGCTTTCGACGGGGATGGGTTTGATATCGAGGACGATGATATCCGGCTGGTCGATGGCAAGTGGACAGTTAAAATGGCGGCAACGGCGATAATATTAGCCGGGGGTGATAGCAGACGGATAGGGAAAGATAAGGGTATGCTGCCGATTAAGGGACAGCCGATAATAAAACATATCTTAGAGCAGCTTCGGCCCTATTTTACCAAAATCCTGATTAGCTCGAATGATTCATCGAGGTACGATTTTCCGGGCGTAGAGGTTGTTGCCGACAGAACTGCGGGCTGCGGGCCGCTTATGGGTATTGCGTCGGCGTTGAGGGTCTCTGCAAGTGAGTTGAATTTCGTGATAGCCTGTGATATACCTGAAGTTGATATGGAGCTTGTGCGGATGATGGTCAGGCAGGGTCGGGACTTTGACGCGGTCGTTCCGGTGACGGGGCCGTCGCGGTATGAGCCGGTCTTTGCCGTATATAACAAGGGCCTGCTTGGTGCTATGGAGGCGACCTTAGCCTCGGGAAACAACCGAATTATGGAGGCGGTGAAGCACGCCAGCGTTAAATATGTTGATTTGATGGGCGGTGGTAAGTTTGGGAACATCAATACGGCGGAAGATTATCGACAATTTCTCGAAACGCACGATTGTGGCGGCGTTTGAGATGGTTTTATTGGCTGATGCTTAGGTTTTTGGGTTATGAAGATTGATTATTTGCGAATTTCCGTTACCGACAGGTGCAATCTGCGATGCATCTACTGCAATCCGTTAGGCGGCAGTGAGTTCCTGGAGCATAAAGAGATACTGCGGTTCGAGGAGATTTGCCGAATTGTACGGCTTTTTGTCGGCTGCGGTATAAGCAAGGTCAGGGTTACAGGCGGCGAGCCTCTGGTGAGAAGGGGGGTTGTGGATTTGGTGCGGCGCCTGGCCGGCATTAAGGGCGTTGAGGACCTGTCACTTACGACCAACGGCGTTCTGCTTGGCCCGATGGCCGGCGAGCTCAAAGAGGCGGGGCTGATGAGGCTCAATGTCAGCCTTGATTCGCTGGACAGGCAAAACTACGCACAGATTACGGGCGCCGATTGTCTCGAGAAAGTGATGGCGGGTATTCGCAAGGCCATAGAGGTGGGTTTGTCGCCGGTGAGGATTAACGCTATTATCCTGAAAGGCGTGAATGAACCAGACATTGCAGCACTGGCGCGATTGAGCGTGGCGATGCCGGTAACGGTGAGGTTTATCGAGTATTGCCCGACCGGCAAACACACAAGGCCGGCAGGTGATTACGTTCCGGAGGCCCAGGTGCGCGAGGTTATTGAGCGGCAGCTCGCTCCGCTTTCGAGTGTTATGGTCGGCAGGAGTAACGGCCCCGCCTGTTATTACAAGATTAGAAATACGCCCGGGATAATAGGTTTTATAAGCGGGAGGTCTTCGACATTCTGCCGTCGGTGCAATCGGCTTCGGCTAACCAGTGACGGCAAAGTCCGGCCCTGCCTTTATTCGGCGCACAGTTACGACTTGAAGGAAATGATAAGAGGCGGCGCCGACGACGAAGAGATAACGGTTTTGTTGAGAAAAATAATCGCGGAAAAGAGCAGCTACACGAAGCTGAATTCGTTCACCGAAGATTTTTCGATGCGTTGTGTCGGAGGCTGAAAGCAAATGGCAAAGTCGAAAGGCATGATAGATGTAAGCGGCAAGGATGTCACCGTCAGGACTGCAAAGGCAGGCGGCTGTATAGTTGTCGGCGCAGAAGCGCTGCACGCCGTCAAAGAGGGCACCTGCATCAAGGGTGACGTTTTTGCGACCGCAAAAGTGGCGGCTATACAGGCTGTAAAGTCGACGCCGACGATGATTCCCATGTGTCACCCGATACTGATTGAAGGTATCGATGTCGATTTTTCGCTGAGCGAAGATGATAAATCAATTAGGGTAGAGGTGAGTGTCAGGTCGTCGGGTAAGACGGGCGTTGAAATGGAGGCTCTTTCGGGCGTCAGCGCTGCGTGTCTTACGATTTATGATATGCTCAAATATATAAGCCGAGCGATGGTAATAACGGAGGTCAAACTGATTGAAAAGACCGGTGGAAAAAGCGGCAGCTTCAAAAGGCACGATTAAAGCGATATCGGTTTCAAAGGAAAGAGGTACGCAGAAATACAATGTGCCCGAAACTGAGATGAGGGCTGACCTCGGGATTGTCGGAGATGCGCACGCCGGCGATTGGCACAGGCAGGTAAGCCTGTTAGCGATGGAATCGGTCAACAAGATGGTTGCGAAGGGGGCGCGAGTATCGCCGGGTGATTTTGCCGAGAATATCACAACAGAGGGTATCGACCTGCTCGCCCTGTCAATGGGCAGCAGGCTAAAGCTTGGCGAAAGTGTCGAGCTTCAAGTTACGCAGTTCGGCAAGGCCTGTCACGGTCGGTGCGGGGTTTTTGAGCGGGTAGGCGACTGTATTATGCCGAGGGAAGGTATCTTCGCGAAGGTTACCACGGGCGGCTCGATAAAGACCGGTGACATTATAGAGGTGGTTGATGATTAGGGCGGCAATATTGACTGTCAGCGATAGCTGTACGCAGGGCAAAAGAGAGGACATAAGCGGGCAAACGCTCAAGGATATGTTGGCGCAGGGCGAATTTGAGGTAGCGGAATACAGGGTTGTGGCGGACAGTTGTGAGAAGATTGCCGGGGAGCTTAAGCATTTCTGCGACGAGGTGCGTGTCGATGTGGTACTTACTACCGGCGGCACTGGATTAGGGCCTCGCGATGTCACGCCGGAAGCTACGGCGTCGGTGTGCGAAAGAATGGTTCCGGGTTTGTGTGAAATGATGCGTGCTGAAAGTCTCAGGAAGACGCCGAACGCGGTACTATCGCGGGCTGTGGCGGGCATTCGCAAGAACACGCTTATTATCAACCTTCCGGGCAGTTCCAGAGCTGTGCGAGAGTGCCTTAAAATGATTTTGGACGTTTTGCCGCACGCAGTGAAAATGCTCCACGGCGGCGGCCACTGACAGCAGAGTCAACGAATGCTCCCTATTGTGGAGGGATGTTTTGCAGGTGCCTCTTCAATTGCTTTGCGAAGAATATGCCGTGCAGCCGGATTGGCTCTTTGCTGCCGGGCAGGAGGAGCACGCTTACAGGCACGCCAGGTTCTTTGTAAATATCCCTTAGGCCGATAGTCGCCGGCAGATTCTTTTCGGTGGTATCGCCTATTACGGTGAGCACGCCTTTTTGCTGAATCAACTCTGCAATATCGCCGCGGTCATAGACACTTTTTTCTGCTATCTGGCAGCTTAGACACCAGTCAGCGGTAAACTTAATCAGGACGGGACGTTTCTGAGCTAATGCGGTGTCTATCAAATCGTTATCATACTGCTGCCAGTCGATAAGCTGCGGGCCGGGCGCAGGCAAAAGGGCCCAGCCGCCCGCTGCCGCAAGAACAACAGCGATGATCCGTATTGACCATTTTCGCGCGGTCTTAGTGTCGTAACTGACCCAGCTGCCCCACATCCAGACGGCAAATGCAAGCACGACTGCGAAATACAGCACGCCCATTTGCCGCGCCTGTGGCAGTGCGGCAATCAACTTGACGGCGATAATCAGCAGAATGAATCCTATGGCCTGCTTGAACAATTCCATCCATCGACCGGCTTTGGGCAGGCGGTTTAGCAGGCCCGGCATTGAGGTAAGTATTGCGTACGGAACCGCCATCCCCAACCCGATGGTCATTATCGCAATGGTGCCTAAAAGCCACTGCTGCGCCTGGGCCCAGGCGAAGGCGGCGGCCAGGATTGCAAAGCTGCACGGAGTACTCAAGATAGCTGCCAGAAAGCCCATTCCAACAGAGCCTGCATAGCCTTCGGCGGAGCCGGATTTCGCCCCGATTGAGCCTGGTATGGTAATCGTAAAAAGGTCAAACATAAATAGCGCCATCACCACCAGCAGAAGCGCCATTGCTCCGACAAACGCCGGATTTCGGAACATGTCGCCCCACTGCAGAACCGTCCCGTAAAAAAGCTGCAGGATGATATTGGCCACGGCAAGACAGGCGAAGAAAAGCAGTATTCCCAGGCAAAAGGCAAGGCCCATTGCTGTCGATTTGGTCTTGTTTTGTTTTGCCTGCCGGACAATTCGCATCACGATAAGTGGCAAAACGGGCCAGACACAGGGCATAATGTTCAGCGATAGTCCGGCCAGCAAGGCTAACGGCAGGGCAAGCCAGACTGAATAATTTGTTGCGTCTGATGTTGCTTGTCGCTCGATTTTGGATGGTGTCGGTGGTTCCGGAGGAATTGGGGACGCTACTTTGGCCTCAACTGTGGCCTTGTCTTTGGCAATTGTGATTTTTGTATCAAGTTGGAAGTCGCGGACGATGCGACACTGCTGCTTCGAGCAGTAGGCCCCCTCGATTGCGATTCGGGCGTCGGCCGTGATAGTGTCGCCGGGACCGGTTAGTTCAGGGACAAGGCTGAACGGTAAAATCACGGTGAATTTATCGCTGAATACATCTATTCTTTGCTGAAGTACCTTATCGAAATAAATCTCTGACGCAGGAAACTGAGCGGCTGAAAACCTTATAGACTTTTGCGAGGTTGGCCTGACCTTAAGATTCATTCTGCCAGGCGCGGTTTTTTCAGATGCGTAAAAGTGCCAATCCTTTTCCAGGTCAAAATGAAACGCTAATGCCCATCGGTCCCGACCAGATTGCTGATGTTGCAGCCGGACTGAAACGGTGAAGACGTCGTGCTTGAAGAGATTCGGCTGGTTTTGGGCTGTGTTTGCAGCAAGAGCTAACGCGGGAACGAGGCTTAAAGAAATCGATAGTACCCAGAGGATACAAGCGATTTTCCTGCTCATAGACCACCTGTTAGGATTCATTGTCGTTTATTGTAAATGATAAAGAACGAATGACAGGATTAACAATCAGTTTGTTTCTATTGTTGTTGTTCTTCCTGCGGTTCGGGCTGGTCGGTTTTGGCCTGCTCTGCGGCCAGCAGGTCGCCGACGGTCGGTTTGTCCAGGTCGCCACCGTCGAGAATCACCTTGACGTCGTCAGCGTCGAGGGTTTCGTATTTGAGCAGGGCTTTTGCTATTTTCTCAAGTTTTTCTTTGTTGGCTTCTATCAGCTCCTTTGCTTTTTTGTATGTTTCGTCGGTGACCCTTTTCACTTCATTGTCTATTTCCTCGGCTGTTTTTTCCGAGTATTCCCTCTCGCTGGGCATGAAGTAGAGTTTATTGTCGAGTCCGGTGTCAGGTTCGTAGCTGATTGGGCCCAACGTTTTGCTCATACCCCAGGTTAGTATCATCTGCCTTGCAATCCTTGTAGCCTGCTGGATGTCCGACTGGGCGCCGCTGGAGATATCATCGCAGAACATTTCTTCGGCAATCCGCCCGGCGAAGCAAACCTGCAGCAGTGCCATACAATATCTTTTTGTGAACATCGTTCTGTCTTTTTCGGGCAGCGCAAAAGTCGCTCCTCCCATAGGTCCACGCGGAATTATACTTACCTTATGGAGGGGGTCGGCCTCTTCGAGCATAGACTGCACCAGGGTATGGCCGGCTTCGTGGTAGGCGGTTATTACTTTTTCCTTCTCGTCGATGACCCTGCTTTTTCTGGCTCTTCCCCACCTGACCTTGTCACGTGCCTCTTCCAAATCAGAGGTCTCGACGTGCTCTTTGTTGGTCATAGTGGCTGCCAAAGCGGACTCGTTGATAATGGCGGCCAGGTCGGCTCCGCTGAACATAGGTGTGCCGCGTGCGACTTTTTGCAGGTCGGCGTCCGGCGCCATTTTTATCTTTTTTGCGTGGACGTTGAGGATTTCGAGTCTTCCTTTCAAATCCGGCAGCGGTACGACAACCTGTCTGTCAAATCTGCCCGGGCGGGTGAGAGCGTGGTCCAGGATGTCGGCACGGTTTGTGGCTGCAACTACGATTACCTGGTCGTTGGTGTCAAAGCCGTCCATTTCGACCAGGATTGCATTGAGGGTTTGTTCTCGCTCATCATGTCCGCCGCCGACAAAACCTGCTCCGCGCTTGCGTCCGATGGCGTCAACCGCGTCGAGAAAGATATTGCAAGGGGAGTTTTCTTTGGCCTGCTTGAACAGGTCTCGCACTCTTGAGGCGCCGACGCCAACAAACATTTCGACAAAGTCACTTCCGGATATGCTGAAGAAGGGCACATCTGCCTGTCCGGCCATGGCTTTTGCAAGCAGAGTTTTGCCGCATCCCGGCGGGCCTATCAGCAGAACACCACGCGGGATACGCCCGCCGAGACGCTGGAACTTTTTGGGATTTTTCAGGAATTCGATTATTTCAGCTACTTCTTCCTTTGCCTCCTCAATCCCTGCAACGTCCTCGAATGTCACTTTTGCACGGTCCTTACTCTGCAGCTTGTGCCGGCTTCTGCCAAAGGACATTAACATTCCGCCGGCGCCGCCACGGAGATTGCGGGCGAACATAAAGTAGAAAATCCCCACCAGAATAATTATCGGCAGTATCATCCCGATAAGATTCCAGAACCACATCCGCGGCGGCGCAATATTGTACTTCACGTTGTTTTCCTGCAATAGCTTGTCCAGGGTCCGGCCCTGAACATCGGGGTTGAAGTACACCACAAAAGAACCACTGCCCTCACGCTGGCTCCGGGCTGTTTCATTGAATTCGCCTGTTATCTCCGTATCTTTTACGGTAACACTGTCGATGTGACTGTTCTTGACGTGCTCAACGAATTCGGTCCAGAAAATCTCCTCGACTCCCTGCAACTTCTGCACAATCATTATCAGAATGAATAGCCCGGCTACAATCAACAGCCAGGTAAACGGCCCACGCTTATAACTCGGCAGCGACGGCTTTTTGTCCTTCCTGTTTTGCGCGTCGCGAGGCGGCTGAACTGGCTTTTCCTTCTGATAGTTAGTCATGTTTACTAATTCCTGTCAGACTCGACGCAATGGACTCCGGATTTTCAAACGCTTTGCTCTAACAGCGCTTCTACCACGGCTTTTCCATCAATTCTACGATTCTTCGCGCCAGGTTGTTTGCAGCAAGGGCCGAGGCATAGCTGAAATCCTGGCTCTGGAACGGAGAGAAGCTTGCCGAGGCGCTGACCGTCCTGTTCTCTATCAGGTATTGACCCGTTTTGAGATTTTTCCAGTTCACCACAGCCTGCAGTTGCAGGCCCTTTTCCAGGGGCCTGCCGGTTCTTCGGTCGGTTGTAAATACTGATTCAGCAATCGAAGTTATGTATCCGCTTATAACCGAATCGGCACGGTCTCGGGCCGAGATTATTTTATACGGAGTGTCGGCCTCGATACGCTTTGCCAGCGCGTCGGTCAGCTCATATTCCACCCCGCGCCTGAAACTGCGGCTGTCAAACATTTCAACGTACACGCTGCGGATACCTTCCCGATACAGGGATTCGTCCGAGTAGCCGGTCATTGAGCTGCACCCACCCAACCACAGGCAGAGGCCAACAGGAAAGATGAGAAAAGCTGCGGCGACTCTTAGAGTTTTCTTATAGTCCTTTTTGCGTTTCATCTATTTTCCTTATCATGCACTCAATCATTAATCATCCACTGTCTTTTTCCCTGCCTTTGTCTTTGCCGAGCAACAGTTCTTCGAGTTTCTTGATTGTTTTCTTCCTCAACCTTTTTTGCATTTTGTTCTTTGCTTCTTCATCCTCGACAGCGAACTTTGCCGCTTTTGCTCCTGTACTATTAGGCCATGTCTCGATTACAAAGTCATAATAAAGTTTGCCCGGCTCGATTTGCCCGGCTCCTTCACCGGCTTTATGTGTTTTTTGATAATATCGCCCGACGCTGAACTTTTTGTAGGCACGTTGTTCCTCTATCTGTTCGAGCTTTTTGTCAACGTCAATGTCCCGGGCCTGTTTGGGATATCTTTCTTTGAACTCTTCATAGTAGCTTTTTGCGCTAATCAGGTTTGACCGGTCGTAGTTTGGCCCTTTATACGCCGCGTGCTTACATCGTGCCATACCCAGCAGGGCATCCCTGCCTGTGCGGCCGCTCGGCCACTTCGAGGATATGATGGACCATTGGATGTATGCATCTTCGAATCTTCTTCTTGCTTCATAGCTCTGAGCGATGGCGACGGCGGCCTGCTTGGCAACTCGTGTCGCGGGAGCCCGGTCAACAATTGCTTCGGCAATTTTCTCGCCCGAAGCGTATCCTCTGATTTTGAAGATTTTAAGTACGGGTCTTTTTTGCCCGGCCAAATAAGCAGCGGCTATGGCAAACTGCCTGTCCAGAGCGACATAATACAACCGGCTTTCGCGGTGTTCCTTTAGGAACTTATCGTACTGCCTGACTGCCTTGGTGAATTTGCCGCGGCAGTAAAACATTTCGGCTTTGATGAAGGCCTCGAAGGCAGGCCCTGCGATCTCGGGGAACTCTTTCTTGAGCTTGTCCCACGCCTGCCGGACATCCCGACTCTTACCCGTATTGACCAACTGTTTGATTTCAGACACGGCGAGCAGGAATTTGTCCTGGCACTCGGGTGATACGGATTTTAAGCTACGGTCCCGACCCAGGTGCCAGCTCTCAGCAGCGGCAGTCGATGAAGACCATAGCGCCGCAGCAGCTACTAACACGGTAAATCGCATCTTATATTCGAACATAATGGCACATCCTTAACCAGCCCAATATTCCTGTCCTGACCACAACCGCCGGATATTATACCCGCTGCTGCAGGAGTTGCAAACCAACACTTGAAAATATCCTGTTTTCCGCTTCGCTGGGCAGAATACGACCGCAGGATGGGGTAGATACCTTTTCCGGGGGACGCCTGTCAGGTGTGCGCCTTGAAAAATGGGTCATCGCCGGTGGTTTTGCCCTTGCTTTTTGCAGTACAAGTATAGTATAATATTTATGTTGATGGAGGCGCCATTAGATAGTCTGTCAGTATGTGCAAAAGAACGGTATCATTGGTTGCCGAACTTTGTAGATATTTTCATTTGTGTATTTAGCGGCTTTTCGGGAAATCATTATGTGTAGGCAAAAAGAAACGCTCTGGATTATCCTTGTTTCATTCTTTGCTTGGGCCGGTTGTGCAGCGGCATTTCCACTGAATGTGGACATTGGCGCATCGGGTCAGCCTGTCAAGCCCGGCTGGCAGGAATTCTCCGCTGCTCACCAGGTCGGCCCCCAGTATCAAACTTTCGATGTAGACGGAACAACCGTAGGCGTGGACATCCGCATCGGCAACGGACACGACGCCGGATACCGTAACTACAGCGGCGGCGCCCTCGGTGGCGATATGGTTTATCCCGATGACGATGATTATCACGGCCCGGTTGACGGCAGCATTATTATGACCATCAGCAACATCCCCGCTGGAAATTATTCCGTGACCTCTTATCATAACGACTCCAAGAGCGGTCATTCCGAGCACGGTCCGATTGACGTAACCATCAGCGGCGCCGTCTCGGCATACGAGGACCACCTTAATGTGCCTCAGACACGAAACTTCGATAACGACGATGGTCTCGGCCAAAGCTATGTGACGTTCACAACCGATGGCGGTGGTGACGTGATTATCACTTATGCCCCGATTGACGATTCGGCACCCGATGCCAGAGCCTGCCTCAATGGCTTTGAACTCGATTTGGCTGGGCCCGCCATTCCCAGAGTACAGTTTGATACGACAGCCTCGGCAGGCCTCGAAAGTGAAAGTCCGGCGGCTCTGTCTGTAATTCTGTCAACCTCTACGGCGGAAACGGTAACAGTGGACTACACAGTCACCGGCGGCACTGCCCAGCCTGGTGTCGATTACACCCTGGCCGACGGGACGCTCACATTCGCTCCCGACCAAACCACGCCGGAGTACATCTATATCGAGATTATTGACGACGGCACACCTGAAGACAACGAGACAATTATAGTAACCTTGTCCGACCCGACTAACGCCAATTTGGGAACAAATACCCAGCACACCTATACGATTCTTGACCCATACCCTCATGTTGGTTTCGATACGGCCACCGGCCAGGGCAGGGAAGATGTTACGCCGGTCGACATCCCGGTCAGTTTGTCAGTTTCCTGGCCCCATACAGCCACCGTAAATTACGTTGTTACCGGCGGTACTGCCACCGGCGGCGCTGATTATATCCTCGCCGACGGCACGCTGAGTTTTGCCCCCGGCCAGACCAGCCCAGAATACATCAGTATTGACATCATTGATGATGGAACGCCCGAAGATGATGAGACCATAGTCATAACCTTGTCGAATCCGGTTAACACGAAATTGGGAACTATTACAGAGTACACCTATACAATCATTGATGTAACCACATCAGTTGCTTTTGACTCAGCCGCAGCTCAGGGCTGGGAAGATGTTACACCGGTCAATATCCCTGTCAGCCTGTCTGAGACCTCGAATATGACCGTGACTGTTGACTATGACGTGACCGGCGGCACGACCAGCAGCGGCGCCGATTACATCCTCGCCAATGGCACGCTGACCTTTGCGCCCGGCCAGACCACACCGGAGTACATCACCATCGAAATAATCGATGACGGGGCACCTGAGAACGATGAAACAATCATAATAACTTTGTCCAATCCCGATAAGGCGAAATTGGGCACAAATACCCAGCACACCTTTACTATTCTTGATACGACCACGGCAGTTGGTTTCGACTCGGCTGCCAGCCAGGGCTTTGAGGACTTAACGCCCAGGCCTGCTATCCCGGTCAGCTTGTCCCAGGCCTCGGCTGTTGGCGTGATAGTGGACTATGCGGTTACCGGCGGCACCGCCGCTGCCGGCCGGGATTACACGCTGGCCAACGGCACGCTCAGCTTTACTCCCGGCCAAACCACGCCTGAGTACATCGATATTGTCGTCGCAGATGACGGGCTTGCTGAAAACGACGAAACCATCATAATAACCTTATCTGACCCGTTTAACGCCAAGTTGGGTAATATCACGGAGCATACTTACACCATCCAGGACCCACCGGACCGCCCGTGCCCAATCGGCGACCTGAACAGCGACTGTAAGGTCGATTATTACGATTTGCGTATCTTGGTTGCTCACTGGTTAGCTGCCGACGCCGGCAGTGCCAATCTGGATGGCGTAAAAACGGTAGATGCTATTGACTATTCTCTGCTCGCCAGGAACATTTTTGAAACAGGTTACCGAGTCATAATCAACGAGTTTCTGGCGTCCAACAGTTTCGGTTATGACTGGATTGAGTTGTACAACCCCACACCAGTTACCATCGATTTAGGCGGTATGTATCTGACCGATAACCTCAATGACCCGACCAAATACCGCATACCGGACGGTATTACCATAGGTCCGAATCAATATGTGATTTTCTGGGCCAGTGAATATTCGGATATGGGTGATTTCTACACCAACTTTAGGCTGGATTCCGGCGGCGAAGAAGTTGGCCTATACGGCTCCGACGGCACTTCTTTAGTAGACAGTATTGATTTTGACGACCTGCCTCAGACCACTGACATTTCCTACGGCCGAGACCCTTGTGAGCCGGAAATCTGGCGCTACCTGGCCAATCCCACGGAGATGGCACTCAACGACGGGGCCTATGATGGAGCTGTTGCCGACCCCAAGTTCAGCTATGACCGCGGCTTTTACGATACCCCATTTGACCTGGTCATTACCTGCGAAACCGTGGGTGCGGAAATACGTTATACCACCGACGGCAGTAAACCAACAGAGTCACACGGTACAATCTACACCGACCCAATCCACATCAGCTCAACCACCTGTGTCCGCGCAATGGCACACAAGCCAGCTTGGTTCAGGACCAACATCGATGCCCAGACCTATCTCTTTGGGGCCGATGCAGCACGTAAAGCAATCCCCACCCTCTCGATGGCCGGCATCAGTGACCGTAGTGGGATTATATCGCTGGAGTTGATTTATCCCGACGAGTTTCTCCAGGCGAAACAGGCCGACTGGAAGGGCTTTCAGACTGACTGTGTTTCTGCGGCACACAGTGGTGCCGGTTACCGATTGAAATGGCAGCACGTATCTGGAGAACCGCACTTAGAGGCGCATCTGGACTACCCCTTCTTCGAGGCTGCACCGGTGGCTGCGGAATTAACTGCCAACAGATTTGACCGCATCGTCCTGCGCGGCGGCAAGAACTCCCCTACAACTTACCTCGGCGACCCCTGGGTACAGGTCAGCGAGAAAGTTATGACAGGCTTCGGATGCAATAGCATGTTTATGCACCTTTACAAAAATGGCAATTATGTAGGAGTTACCAATCCTAAAGAGCGGCCCGATGCCTGGTCCTGGTCCTCCTATTACGGTGGCGAGTTCGAAGACTACTTCACCCTGAATCAGAACTTCGAGCCGGATCGCGGCAACAAAATCCTCAGCGGTGACCGAAGCCGATTTGACCAGATGATGGCGATGGGGGGCCTGAACAATCTAAGCAACTATAATCAATTCAAGACACTCTGCGATGTCTCACATTTTGCCGATTACACCATCCTGTTCTGGTATTCCGGCTTTGGCGACGGCTGTGACAACAACTATTACGGCGGTATGAGAAACAATCCGCTTAACGGCGAAGTCCCGCCGGAAGGCTATAAAATGGTGATGTGGGACGGTGAAATGTGCTTCACCAACAATGGTGGCCCGCCGGGACATGAAACCCCCTGGGTGCCGGACTACTACGATGATACCGGCGCAGTCATCCCTCGTATATGGAATAAACTCCGTGAAAGCTCTGAGTTTATGATGTTGTTCGCCGACCGTATCTACAAGCATTTCTATAACGATGGAGCATTGACAGATGAGAATTCCCGGGCCCGCTGGGACGCCCTTCTTGCCGCCGGCGGTTCTGGGAATGTCAATTTCAGCGGCTTCACAAACATCTTTATGGGTGCCGTTGGAGGTTACTACCCCAACATTAATCCCCCGGACTTCCAGCATGGCGGCGAGGTCGATACCGGCTACAGCCTGACTATGAGCGGCTCAGGCACAATCTACTATACCCTCGACGGTTCCGACCCACGTCAGCCGGGCGGCGGTGCCTCTGCCAGCGCGCTGACATATAGCGGGCCAATAACCCTTAACGAATCCTGCATCGTCAAGGCGCGAGCTAAAAGCGGCGAATGGAGCGCACTGCACGAGGCCACGTTCAGTGTCGGGCGTATCAAAGACAACCTTCGTATAAACGAAATCATGTATCATCCGTCTGACCCGACGCCTTCCGAGGTCGCAGAGGGATTTACAAATGATGGGGTCTTCGAATTTCTTGAGCTGCAAAACATAAGTGACACAGACAGTATTAACCTTGCGCTGGTCAAATTTACCAACGGCATCGATTTCACCTTCGATTCTCTGCCGCTTGCGCCTGGCGAATATGTTGTTCTGGTCAAAGACCAGGCTGCATTCGAGTTCCGGTACGGCCACGGCATCAATGTTGCCGGCGAATACACAGGCAGCCTGAGCAACGGCGGCGAAAGGATTGAACTTGAAGACGCCATCGGCGGGACAATTCTCAATTTCAGATATGAGGACGGCTGGTATGATATTACCGATGGTCAAGGTTTCTCCCTGACGATAAAAGACCCTGTCAACACCGACCCGAACGACTGGGATGACAAAAGCTCCTGGCGGCCAAGCGCCGCAGTCGATGGCTCACCCGGCGCGGACGACAGCGGCCAGCTACCCGAACTCGGCTCGGTCAAGATTAACGAAGT
>JAUWIU010000055.1 GCA_030608075.1 Phycisphaerae bacterium | reverse complement strand
TTTCCTGGCCTTTGAGCCCTTGGGGAACTTTCCGGTTGGCTTTGCCCGTCCCCCGGGGGCGGGGTGGGAAACATTAAAGCTGGGCGTGCAATCAATGAGGTATGATTTGTTTTGGGTCATAGTTTTCCAGGAGGGCGTTGTAAAGGCGGGCGGCGGTTTGCTCATCGGGTATTGCGTATTTTGCTTGGAGGGCGGCTAAGTCTTTGTCGAAGGTGTAAGGCCGCCAATCCTCGTTGTCATCGGGCAGAAAGACCCAGATGATTAAGATTATCACGACGGTGGCAACGGAGAGCCAGAACGTTCTTGCGGCGGGCCTGGGCAGGGCGGTGCAGGCAAGAAGGAAAATCACAAGCAGGGTTATTACTTTCCACGGGGCGTGAAAATAGACTGCACCGATTAGCAAGAGGCCGAGCACAGAGATGAAAAGCCATCTAAAGACTTTCCCGGCCAGAGCGAACTTTTTGGTCATCTGCTTTTGGGCCATTGTGTTGCCTTCCGCGCCAAGCAGACGGTTATTGCACCTTGACTTTTATGACGGCTTTCAGGACGTTTGACTGGTCTTTGTAGTGGTAGCAGGGCTTGTGGGCGTCCGATGGGAAGAATATGCCGAACATGCCTTTTGACAGCCTGACCTCGGTGAAGTATTCGGGGTCGGCACACTTCATAACGTCGGGCTTATAAGGTTCGGTGACGGTCAATTCGTCGGTGGGTGCGTAGCCGATGGTTTCGGCGCCGTCGAGGATGGCCTGGATGTCGAGGTAGTCCTTGTGGGCCTCAAACTTGGCGTCGGCCTTTTCTTTGGTCGGGTAGCGCTGAATCATGAAGAAGATGTTATCGCCGTCAAGCTCGTACCTGCCGTTTTCTTTCTCAGCGAGCGTTTTGTCTTCGAGCAGTTCAAGGGCCTTGGCGATTCTGGGGGACAATCCGGAGTAGAGATGTGCATTTTCGATTTTGTCAGCAATCATTTTTCATACCTCCAATTTTTCTCTTAAGTGATTGAGTAATTTATCGGTTGATACTCTTACCTGTTCCATTGAGTCGCGGTCTCGAACCGTGACGGTATTATCCTGGTTTGTCTGGCCGTCGATGGTGAGGCAGAACGGTGTTCCGGCTTCATCCTGTCTTCGATAGCGTCTGCCGATGGCGCCGGCGTGGTCGTAGAAGCAGGTGAAGTATTTTTTCAGGTGATTGTAGATGTTCCGTGCAATTTCTGGCATGCCGTCTTTTTTTACCAGCGGAAAGACACCGACCTTTACCGGCGCCAAAGCTGGATGAAACCTCAAGAGGTTTCTTTTTTCGCCTCGCACCTGTTCCTCGTCGTAGGCATCGACCAAAAAGGCCAGGGCACTTCTGTCGATGCCGGCACTTGGCTCGATGACGTATGGGATGTATCGTTTTTTGGCCTGGTCGTCAAAATAAGAGAGCGGGCCGCTTTCGTAATCCTGGGCTTCGTCTTTCAGGTCGATTTTTGAGAGGTCGCCTTTTTTTTCAAACCAGTTGTTGAGCGTTCTCATTCCCCTCTGGTGCTGCCTGAGGTCGTAGTCTGTTCGGTTGGCGATGCCTTCAAGCTCCTGCCAATCGCCACTTCCGAAGGGAAATCTGTATTCGATGTCGAGGCAGGCCTTGGCGTAGTGTGCGAGCTCATCGGGGTCGTGTGCGCGGAAGCGGAGATTGTCTTTTTTCAGGCCCAAATCGGTGTACCAGTTAAATCTCGCATCCTTCCAGTGCTCGTACCATTCTTCGTCGGTGCCTGGCTTGCAGAAGAATTCTATCTCGGCCTGCTCAAATTCACGGGTTCGGAAGATGAATGCCTTTGTAGTAACCTCGTTTCTGAAGCTCTTTCCTATCTGGGCGATTCCGAAGGGGATTTTTACCCTGGTTGTGTCGAGGACGTTTCTGAAATTTGCGAAGATTCCCTGAGCGGTTTCGGGTCGCAGATACAGGGTCATCGAGTCGTCGACATTTGCGCCCATCTGCGTTTCGAACATCAGTTTAAACGGCATCGGCTCGGTAAATTGGCCTACTTTTCCGCAGTTGGGGCAGACCTTGTCGCTTAAATCCTGCTTTTTCGCCGCTGCCTCATCGATGGAGATATGCTTGGTATGCTGCTCGGCGTGCTCGGTGAGGTGGTCGACGCGGGTTCGAGTATTGCACTTTTTGCATTCGGTGACAAGGTCGGCGAATTTGTCGGTGTGGCCGGAAGCCTTCCAGATGAGCGGGTGCATAAGGATGCTGCAGTCCAGGCCGACCATGTCATCGCGCATCTGAACGACGGCTTTCCACCAGGCCTTTTTGATGTTGTTTTTCAGTTCGACGCCCAATGGTCCGTAGTCGTAACAGCTTGCCAGGCCGCCGTAGATTTCGCTGGACTGAAAGATAAAGCCGCGTCGCTTGCAAAGCGATACGATGTCATCGAGTCCGGCTATTTTGGCCATAAACAAGATTCCTCAAAAATTGTCACGCTTGGCCAATTATATACAAACCATTGCTGATTACAAGGATTGGAATTCACCCACATATTCGGCAGGGAGAGATTTTGGGCAATCCTGTATGGTCGCAAGGGCTGTAATATGAAATTGATACTTTTCGGAAGTATGTACTTAAAGCACACAGCAAATAGGGTGTGTCTTAATTGAGGGCGAAATTAAAACAAGCGCCAACGTGATTATACGTAGGCGCATTCCCCATTTTGGGGGACAAATTCGATTTTCAATTGGCAATGCACCGAATTTGCGATTTTTTGAAGCATTTTGGGGGTATGACCATAATAATCAGCGCTCTCCAATCGGCTAATAACTGACTGTCTTGTGCCGATAAGCTGTGCCAACTCTTGTTGCGTAAGGTTAACTTGAGTTCTAAGCTCATAAATTTTTTGTGCTATTTCTACTCTTTGTTCTTCTTTCTTTATATATTTAAGCCGTTTTTTATTGCCCTTAATGTAGCGTCTGTGCATAATTTCAACGGCGCTGCTTGTTGGTTTTTTGTTCTTTGCCATTGTTTACTCCTGCATATAAGTGTAAACTTGAGGGTTACGCAAATAGTTTTCTCGGTGTCGAATCGCCCTATCTATATCTGCCTCAGGTACTTTCTTTTTTTTATAACAGCCGTGCGATAACAACACAATATTTTGTCCCACAAAAGTATACAAAACACGATAGTGTACCCTGTCCCTGTCTACTCTTAACTCATGTATTTTATCTCTTAAAGGAGCACAGATGGGTCTGTGTAGCTCGTTGCCGAAACTTTCTAAAACCTCAAATCTTTGCGTCCACTTATCTTGAATCTTACGAGGCAATCTGTCCATCCACCGCAGTAACGGTACGTTACCGCTTCTTTCTTTATAAATTACCGTTTCCGTCCTTGGCATACCTATACTATAATATCGCAAAAATGTAATAAGGGTCAAGTAAAAAATTACAAAAAAGTGATATTCTTTTCGCGTTTTGACGTATCTCTTTTATTTACAAGGAGTTATGAGCCTAAAAAAATTTTCAAAGAATTCTAAATTCTAGTTGATGCCTGCGTCAAAAGTCGAAACAGTACAAACAAATCATTGTTATTGCCCAAAAAACAAGGCTAAAAAGTCGAAGTTTGGACTTTTGGCGGCGGCCTCAAGTATGCAATTGCCATATGAAACTCATAATTCTTGTGTTAGTTGATATGAGGATAAGTGGGGGTTTAAGTTTGCAATTTGGCCAGTTCGTCCCTGCACATTTTCAACTGTCCTGGGTCGGAGAGTTTTTCTGCGGCGGCCTTTAAGTGTTTAACGGCCAAGGCCTGCTTGTTGAGGTAACGAGAATACAATACTCCGAGCATTAACTCGACCTGCTCAACGTATTCATAATTGGCGTAGTGCGTGAGAAACTGCTCATAAGCGTATGCGGATTCGGCGGGCATATTTTCGCTGGCAAGCTGATTTGCAATATCCAGCAGGTTCTGACGGGGCAGAAGCTGTTTGCTGTCGAGACTCATAAGCTGTAAATAGGCTTTGGCCGCGTCGGGCAAATTCCGCCGGGTGATGAAAGTGCCGATTTGGTCGCGAAGGGTGGCGAGCTTTTTCTGCTGTTGCTGCTGGGCGGAGGTTTGTTTTATTTCTTTTACCTTTATCCGCCGGGTTCCTGTCCGGCCGGTAAATGGGTCGGCGCCGCCGGATACGCCATCTCGGTAACGGCGTCGGCGATTCCACTGTTTCATCATAGCCCACAGGTCAAAGCCGCCGCCGGCAAGCAGGCCTGTGGCGAGCATAAGTAACATAGCGGCAACGCCGAAGGCGTAGCCGGCCAGGTGTGCATCGTAGGCGACGTTGGGGATGCGTCTTTCGAGGACATTGTCCCAGAAGATGAGCTTGAAAATGATAAAGTACAGTGCTGGCAGGTCCATTGTTCCGATGAAGATGAACCAGTATATGACGGTTATGAGGGTTTGCGGAAAGAGGACGAGATAAGCGCCGGTTACCGCTGCGACTGCACCGCTGGCGCCGAGGACGTTGCCGCCGCCGACCAATATGTGGCCGATGCCGCTGAAGACGGCGCCGGCCAAATAGAAGCACAGATAGCCGATGGTGCCGAGCCTGTCGTTCACATTATTTCCGAACAGGTAGAGAAAGAACATGTTTCCGAAGATGTGCATTACGCTTCCGTGCAGGAAGGCGTAACTTACAAACTGCCACAGCTCAGGGCGGGCTGGCGTGAGCATAAACTGGTAAGCCGCTGCCCTGAGCGGTTCGAGCACGCGGACGCCGCCCATCACGGAATAATGAGGTGAATAGGTGATAAGGAAAATAAGGACGTTAACGGTTATGAGGGCGTAATTTGCGTATGGCGGTTTTCTTGGTCGTACGCTTGTGCGAATGGGTAGAATCATAATTCAGCCGCCGAAATTCAAAGAACGATGCGGAAAACGGCTGATTCATTGTAGCGGCAGAGGCGGGCTGCGGCAAGATGTAAAAAAAGGACGGCAAAAGCCGTCCTCACCGGTGAAAGTTGCTACCGTAAAAAAGTTTCCCTCCCCAGCGAAAAACACCAAAAACCAACGTTCGTATTTTACTGAGCGGTTTGCCCCCCAGCCATCCCAATCTACTAAAAATATAAGAATAAAACGGTGCGGAGCCAAACGGCCTGACAAAAAAAACTTTATTTTTTGTGAACATCCTGATAATGAATTGTATGCGGCATATTGATGCAATGATAATTCGATAGTGAGTACGGCCAATGCGCGGTGAAAGACAAAGAGAGCGTCTGAAGGTTGTTCGTCAACGGCTGAAGAAAGAAAAGATAAGCTGTCTGGTTGTTACCAAGCCGGCTAATGTAACTTATACGACCGGCTTTTCAGGAGGTGACAGTTGGGCGGTAATCACCGGCAGGGCGGCGTATCTTCTGACCGACAGCAGGTACATCGAGCAGGCCCGGGGACAGTGTCGGTTGTGTCGGATAATCGAAAGGAGGGGGCCGATGGCAGAGGCGGCGGCCAAACTAATAGGAAAGCTAAAATCGGTACAGACGGCAGCTATGGAAAAATCGGCTTCACTGGATACTTTCGAGGCGTTGAAGAAAAATGTTAAGTGCCGGCTCAAATCGGCGGCAGGTGTCGTGGAATCCTGCCGCAGGATTAAAGACAGCGATGAAATCTCGGCTATCGGGACTGCGGGGCGGATTGCGGCAGAAGGTCTGAAAAGGATGCGGCGACGCTTGAAACCGGGAGTGAGCGAAAATGAATTGGCAGGTGTGCTGGATTTTGAGATTCGCAAATTAGGCGGACGGAACTGCTTCGAGACAATAGTGGCGTTTGGCTCGAATGCTTCGCGTCCCCATCATGAGCCAGCGGCAAGGAGGCTGAAGAAGAACGACTGCATACTTATCGATTTTGGCGTCAGATACAAGAGCTACTGCTGTGATTTGACGAGGTGTTTTTGTCTCGGCAGGCCGAACGCTTTGTATAAGAAGGCCTACGAAGCCGTTGTGAAGGCACAGGCCGCAGCGATAAAGATGGTAAAGGCCGGCGTCGAAATCGACAAAGTCGATGCCGCGGCAAGGGAGGTAATTGCCGGATACGGTTTGCCCGTTTATGGTCACGGGACGGGTCACGGGCTGGGCCTTGAAGTCCACGAGTTGCCGGTCGTATCAAAAAATATCGATGGTGCCTTAGCCGCGGGAGAAGTTATAACGATTGAGCCGGGTGTATACATCCCGGGCAAATTAGGCGTGCGAATAGAAGATGACTTCCTTGTAACGAAGAGCGGCTGCAGGGTATTGAGCGGGATTGCGAAATGAAGCAGGGCATTGAGCGGCATAAGGTGACGTTATGACAAGCAGACAAATGACGGTAGTGGTCGGATTTAGCTGCCTGGTAATTCTTGCAGCAGGCAGTAAGGGCGTTTCTGCTGAAAAAGGTAAGGACAAAAAAATAGCTGCTGCAGAAAATGCTGAGGTTTATGATGAGTCTACGAAGCTGCGTCTTCAGCCGGCGTATGCGTTGTGGAAGCGTTACGACCCGAATTCGGCCAAGTACGCTTTTTCGGCGACGAGCGTTGAGCAGGCAAGATGCTGGCAGAAGAAAACACGCAAGGCACTGAATGAGCTGGTTGGGTTTCAGGATTTGCCGAAGGTGGAGGCGCGGGCGCGAGTTCTGGAGGAAGTCGACAAGGGAGACTATACGCGGCAGAAGGTGCTGATAAGGACGACAGCGGACACGGTAATGCCGGTGTATATCCTGCTGCCCAAGGGACTGCCTCGGCCGCTGCCGGTTGTGGTGGCGTTCAACGGTCATGGATACGGTGTAAAGAGTATTATCGGGATGCGAAAAGATGGCACGGAACGCGATGAGCCGGAGGGGTATCAGAAGGATTTTGCGATTGCGTTGTGTCGTCGCGGCTTTGCGGTGGCGGCACCGGAGATATCGTGCTTCGGTGAGAGGCAGACGGATTTTTCATATTTGAATAAGGAGCTTGGGCAGGGCGCTCCGAGCACGTGCAGACATACTTCGGCGCTGGCGTCTCACCTGGGCGGCTCGGCGCTGGGGCTGCGAGTGCTGGATGCTAAACGGCTGATAGATGAGCTTCAAAGTCGTGAAGAGATGGATACGTCTCGATTAGGCATTATGGGTATCAGCGGTGGCGGAATGCTGACGTTTTTCACAACGGCACTGGATGAGCGCGTCAAGGCGTGTGTGGTCAGCGGGTATTTCTGTACGTTCAGGGACAGTATCCTGGCGATGGGCCACTGTCAGTGCAATTTTGTGCCGGGCCTGTTCGAGTTTGGAGAGATGAGCGATATTGTCGGGCTGATAGCGCCGCGGCCGATGCTGGTCGAGGCGGGCAGTTTAGACCCCATATTCCCAATCAAAAGCGTCAAAGAGAGCGTTCGCAGGGCGAGGGAAGTTTATAAGGTGTTCGGTGCCGAGGGCAAAGTGGAAACCGACTACTTTGAAGGGAAACACCAGGTAAGCGGCAGGCGGGCGTATGATTTTTTGATGGAGAAATTGTGCCAGTGAGTTCTTGGCGTCTGGTATTCTGTCAAATTAGATTCGATGGGTCGTCATTGCGGGCTTTGATGCGGAATGCAGAGAATCGGTGGGCTAAAAGCCAGCCCGCTGAAGTCCTGAGCAGAGCATAGCAAAGTCGAATGGTCCGACCCCCATAACCCCAAGATTGAACGAAATGCGCAGGTAGCGCGCGACAAAAATCAAAAATTTCGACATTTTTTTAATTCCCTCACCATTAACAGCTTACGTCACGCCGACAGGATGCTGAAACCCGAATCTTCGCATCATACGCGCAAGTTCGTCTAATCATGGGGGCCGGCCAATTCCGCCCGATTGTGCATACTGACCTCCGGCGAGCAATTTCGCAAATGGCAAAAAACCTGAAGTTCATCGAAGTGACCTTTCGCATCCCCGCCTGCCTCGTCGCGCCCTTTATCCGCTTCCTGCTGCTCTATCGCCGCATCCGCTACGGCTACCCCTTCCGGCGAATACCCCTCACCAGGGGCAAATTCCCCGATTAGACTCGCTCCCACCCTAAGCCCAGTCGAGGAATCTATTAACAATTATCATTTCTGCAAAGCCTGCCCCTGCCCAGCCAGCGGGAAGAAATCCACTCCCTTCCGCCTTGTGCCCTTATGCTCTTATGCCCTTATGCACTACTTTCGCCTTGTGGCCTTATGCTCTTATGATCTTATGCTCTTGTGCCCTTGTGCCCTTACGCCCTTATGCTCTTTTCTTCCGAGACACGAAAAGCCCCCTTGGCCGACTCGCTTTGTTTTTGCTCAAAAAACCGTTGAAAATCCAGAAAGTGGCGTTATAATGATAGGCAGAAACGACCAAAATTAAACTGCGGTCTAGCTGGCTGCGACGCCCTTTTCAGAGAACATTAAATTCATAACAAAGTCTTTCGAGAACTTTCAGAGCCGCTTCGTTCCGTGGGTCGAAGCTCAAGACTTTTTCTGCCACAGTTTTCGCCTGTTCGGCACAGTTGCGCGCAGCTTCATGTTCACCCTCTGCTTGTGCATCTCTAGCAATCTCAATCAATGATTTCGCCCATCTCAAAAGGACGAATAAATTTCGCGGATCTGCTCGACTCGCCAACCCAAATTCGTCACTGGCCTTTCCAGGTATGTCCGCACTAAGATAAAATAACCCCCTAAACAAATGTACCTGACATCTCTGGAAAGGACCTTTCGCTTTCCTCGGGTCCAGGTCCACGAGGGCTTTTTCAGTTACAACACCCTTGTTTGCTTTGATTCTTATACATGCGAACGCTCTGGCTACCTCCGGATTTCCTTCCTTAGCCACCAGCTTTAACCAAGTCTCCGCATTTGGTAAGTCACCATCTAGCAAGTACGCTATCCCTAATTGCGTTCTAATTGCCACAAGGAGGTTCTTTCTATAACGCCAGCGCCCGGTCTCGATCTCCTCACCTTTTTCGAGTATTTTTATCGCCTTTGGAATATCACCCTGCCTTATAAGCTCTCGGCCAAGATAGAAATGTGGCCACCCATCCCACTCTGATATATCTACACCCCTTTGAAAAACTTTTGTAGCCAGCTGGGGCTTACCCCTTTTTAAAAGTATTCTTCCTTCCAGAACAGAAATGTAGGTATCCAATGTTCCAGTGGCTTTTGCCAAAGCAACGGCGCTTTCAGCAATATCTGTCCTATTGAAATATAACGCACATCTACCAACCTGGGTCAGTATCCATGTGTTTTTACGAGCTTCTGAATGTGCCTCTTTAGCTAGACCTTAAACAAGCGAACACGGTTTCTTTTTTGAATGTCGGGGGGGCTGATTTTTTCGGCGCAGCAAATCTCTGTCAGCCGGTAGCGGCCTAAAAAAGTTCCAAATTTTCGCTTCGTCAT
>JAUWIU010000040.1 GCA_030608075.1 Phycisphaerae bacterium | reverse complement strand
CCGGACCGTTGTGGGCTGGCGGGGGTGGGTGCCGTTTTCGCCGGGGCCGGGGTGCCTGGGGGCGGGGGGGGGGCGGCATGGTGGAAGAGGATTGTGGCGGGGACTGTTTGCGGCGCGGCGGTTGGTGTGGCTTATACGGCGATAGGTGCAATTACAGGGCCTGGAGACGTGGCGGCGGGGGCGGGAGAACTTGCAAAAAGCTGCGTGTGGCGGGTATTTGTTTTCGGTGTTTTGTCGACTGTCGGAGCGATAATAACGGAGCTGAGGCTCGGTGACCCGGATTTGAGGAGTTAGCGGCGATTGCGACCATGGCGGTGGGTGCGAAATTCGGGTCAAAATTTATGAGGTAAAATTCTTGCCTTTTTGCGCTTGATTGGTTATATTCCGGCAGATTGAGGTGTTTAGAAGTGTGTTAGTTTTGGCGACGATACTATTTGATTAAGGTGTTTTGGGCTGGGTCATCTTATCAATGGTGAGATAAAGGATTAGGGGCGCAAGAAATGAAAACGGAATTCATACTTTCGAGACTAACTAATATGGTAAATCACAAGCACCTGCGAAAACTGCTTGCCAAGAAAATCGACAATTATATCTACAAGAACATTGTGAATGACGGGTCAGAAGATTTGAAGGAGGTTCAGATACGGAGGTATCAGTTTTTGTCGGCGATGCTGCATTGCGTGATTAGAAACGTAGATAAAGGGTACATTTCGGAGGAGGTTATCAAGAAGATAATCGACGTACTTGTTCAGAAAAATCTTGTTGAGAGAGACGAAGACAGGGAGAAGGTTATCGAGGCATTCGGCGAGAAATACGGTGAACTGCCGCCTGCGTTTATTGTGTTTTCACCTACGCAGAAGTGCAATTTAAGGTGCATCGGCTGTTACGCGGCCTCGGGATGCGATACGGCCGCCACCATCAACTATTCAGTGGCAGAGCGAGTAGTCGGGGAGGTTCACGACTTGTTCGGCAGCAGATTTATAACCATCAGCGGTGGTGAGCCTTTGATGTACAAAAGCGAAGGTAAGAGCCTGCTTGATATCTTCGAGAAGTACAATGATATGCTCTTCCTGATGTACACCAACGGGACCCTTATTAACGAAGCAGTTGCTCAGAGACTCGCGGAGACCGCGAATGTTACGCCGGCAATTTCAGTTGAAGGCTTTGAAAAAGAAACGGACGAGAGGAGAGGCGGGGGTACTTACGGTAAAATCCTTAAGGCCTTTGAATGCCTGAGGCGGGCGGGCGTGGCTTTCGGGATATCGGTAACTGCAACAAGTAAAAACGTCGAGACGCTGCTGGGAGACGAGTTCTACGATTATTATTTCAAGAAAGAGGGGGCGAGTTACATGTGGCAGTTTCAGATTATGCCGATTGGGCGGGGTAAGGACGAGCTCGATTTAATGGTAAATCCGGAGCAAAGACTGAAATTATACAGGAAATGGGAGACACTTCTCAGCAAGAAGCGGTACTGCTTAGCAGATTTCTGGAACAGCGGGGTGCTATCGCGAGGCTGTATAGCCTACGGGAGAAGCGGGGGGTACGCGTACGTTGACTGGCACGGCAATATAACGCCGTGTGCGTTTATTCCGTACTATGTTGATAATGTTTATGATTTATACAACAACGGGGGAAATCTGGCGGATGCCCTGTTATCCGATTTTATGAAAAACGGGCGTAAATGGCAGAGAGAATATGGACTTGACAACTGGAAAAAACCGGACAACTGGCTGATGCCGTGTTCGATAAGAGACCATTACGAAATTTTTAGAAATTCGGTTCTGACAAAAGATATAAAACCCGAAGATGAGAAAGCGAAGGAAGCGCTGGAGTCGGACGAGTATTTTGAGGTGCTGAAGAAATATGACGAGGAATTAGAGGGTTTAACCAGGGAAATCTGGGAGACTGAATATCTTCGTGTATGCTGAGCGTTTTCCGGCGGAGATTTTTCAGGAAGGACAGATACGTTTTGGGAATGTGAGTGGAGTTTTTCGGAGAGATTGTTAAAGGGGATTTGTAGGGATGAGACTGCATAGTTATACTCTGCTTTGTGACGATTTTTACGCCGAGATGGTTATGAACACGAAGCTGGGGCTGCCGACGGAGCGTGACACCATTTTGGCTTTTTTCGAGCGGATACAGAAGCGTTTTCCTTCGATGGGGTGTTTCTACCGCAGGGCAAAAAACGAGTATTGTCTGGAAGAGGACACAAATCCGAGGCGATACCGGTGGATTACTATAGGAGGAGAGCATATCGGCTGCGGCGTGGTGAATCCGGCAAGGTTTGAAGATGCTTACTGCCAGGCCAGGCTGGTACTTGAGCTGGTTCCGTATATGCTGAGTGTAAGTCATCTGGATATCGATTCGCTGGACGTTACATTTGGTATGGATTTTGGCTGTTCTGGCAGCCATGATGAGGTTATAGCGGAGGCGTTGTTCGGCGGAACGGCGTTAAGCTGTCTTTTGGATTTACCCGGAGCCAGCGCGGTTGATTTTTCTCCTACGATTGTAGTGGGATTGTCGGATGACCGTCTGACTCAAGCACGAATAACCGTGGAGTCAAAAACGGGCGTGGGCGCAGCCGGCAGGGGCATGCAGAAGCCGGATGAGGCGATAAGTTTATCTTTTACGGTCCGGCAATACTCTTCAAGCAGCGGCAGGTTTGACGCATTGGGGTCTTTTGAGCGCCAGTGTAAACTGGCTGAAGAGCTGATGGCTGAAAAAATCGTTCCGAACCTTGTCCAGCCGCTAACAAGTGTTATTGCGCAAAAAGGTTTAGCATAGGTTACTTGGAGGATTTTAAGATGGCTATTGAGGCGTCGCTGAGCAAACACAAGAGAACCAACGTTATAATCTATATTGTTGTTTGTCTTGCCCTTGGGGCGTGGTGTGCGTATGACGGTTACTTCAACGAGAAATGGATAGAGGAGCACACGGATGCGGATGGGAATGCGGAGACGTATCTTGTTGTGAACAGGAAGGCGCCGCCTTATTTTGCGGTTGCGGCGTTGCTTTGGGGTATCTATCTGGCTGCAATCAGGAACCGGAGGGTGACGGCAGATGAAGAGGCCCTGGTCATCAACAACAAGGAAGCGATTTCCTATGATTCGATAGAAAAAATAGATAAAACTCATTTCAAATCAAAAGGTTTTTTTGTTATCACTTACAAAGATAAGGCCGGCGGTGAGGTTAATCGCAAGATAAGCGACAGGACATACGATAATTTGGCGCCCGTTCTGGATAAAGTCGTAGCAAAAATCAGTTGAAACCATCAAATACAGTGTCTAAAATTTGATTTGTTAACCGCAATAGGTTTTCTCGATAAGCTGTTGCGGTTTATTTTTGGCGGCATATTTCGAGAGAGGAAGGCAAATGAACACGTGTATTGTGGGCCTGCAGTGGGGTGACGAAGGCAAGGGTAAGGTTGTTGATATTCTTGCCGAGGAGCACGACATCGTAGTCAGATACAGCGGCGGCGCCAACGCCGGGCATACGGTTGTTGTCGGTGACATCAGGTTCGCCCTGCACATTCTGCCGAGCGGTTCGATTCGGCAGGATACCGTCTGCGTAATAGCCAGCGGTGTAGTTGTCGACCCGGAGGTTCTTATAGCGGGGCTTGAGAGGCTGGCCCGGGAAAATATTACGCTGGACAATCGACTGTTTATAAGTGAAAACGCGCACATTGTTCTGGATTACCACAAGAAAGAAGACCAATTGCGTGAGGAATCGCTCGGCAAAGACAAAATCGGCACAACTATTCGAGGCATCGGTCCCTGTTACGCGGACAAGGTTGGCAGAAGCTATGCGGTTCGGATGGCTGATTTACGAGACCTTGAAAAACTAAAAGCGAAACTGCAAAGGATTGTCGCTTACAAGAACAAGATTTTCGGTGCCGTTTACGATGCTGAGCCGTTAAGCGCCGAGGGGATTTTCGAGAAGTGCAGATTTTACGCGGAGAGGCTTTTGGGGTTTACAGTTGACACAACGGCGTTTTTGCACAGGTCAATCGCTGAGGGCAAATCGGTTCTTTTCGAAGGTGCGCAGGGCTCCTTGCTGGATTTAGACCACGGTACGTTTCCGTTCGTAACAAGCTCGAACTCAAGTGCGCTGGGGATGTCGGCTGGTTGTGGCGTGCCGGCCAAGATGGTTGACAGGTTCTTGGGCGTTGCGAAGGCCTACACAACTCGGGTCGGGGGCGGTCCTTTCCCGACGGAGCAGGACAACGAAATCGGGCAATATATTCGTGACAAAGGCAACGAATACGGCACTACGACGGGCAGGCCCCGCAGATGCGGGTGGTTCGATGCAGTAGCGGTATCATACGGTATCACGATAGGCGGGGTCGACTCGACAGCACTGATGCACCTCGACACACTGTCTGGTCTGAAAGAGCTGCAAATCTGCAGGGCCTACAAGATTGACGGAGAAGAAACGGCGTTTTTCCCTGCCGAGACCACGAGACTGGCGCGCGTGCAGTGTGTTTATGAGACGTGTCCCGGCTGGGAGGAGGACATAAGCGAAGCGAGGGATTTTGAAGATTTGCCTTTGAACGCCCGGAAGTACATTAGGCTTGTTGAAGAAATGACGAAGAAAGCGATTAGCATCATCGGCGTAGGGCCGGAACGAAATCAGACGATATTCATGTGAGAGTGTCGGAGCGTAGAAATTGGAAGAAAGCTGCGAGAAAAAACTGAAGCGAACGGCGAAGCGACTTGGTCTGAAGGCCGAACAGATACCGCGGCATATTGCAATCATCATGGACGGGAACGGTCGGTGGGCCCAGAGGAGGGCTCTGCCTCGGGTCAAGGGACATCGGGAAGGGGCAAAGACGGCTGAGAAAATAGCTTTGCGTTGTGTTAAATTCGGCATTGAGTGTCTGACTTTGTATTCGTTCAGTGCGGAGAACTGGAAGAGGCCGAAGGCCGAAGTCGACTTCCTTATGTATCTTTATTCGCAATACCTTGTCGGGATTCGTCCGAAACTGTTGAGAAATAACGTGAAGCTGATTCATTTGGGCCGATTGGCTCATTTACCCTCGGAGGTAAAAACGGAACTTGTAAGAACGATGAAAGTAACAGCCGGCAACACGGGTATGGTATTTGCGCTGGCGTTGAATTACAGCGGGCGAGGGGAGATAATTGATGCGACCAAGAAAATCGCCCAGAAATATAAGAAGGGGACGGTTCGGCTGAAAGACATAGACGAAGGGTGCATAAGCCGACACCTGTATACTTCGGGGCTTAGGGAGCCGGACCTTCTTATACGAACGGCAAACGAGAAAAGAATCAGCAATTTTCTGCTTTGGCAAATATCATACAGTGAATTTTACGTAACAAGGACGCTCTGGCCGGATTTTGCGAGAGCAGATTTGGAAAAGGCGATACTGTCTTATGCCAAACGGGCACGGCGTTTCGGGGATATCAAATAGAGGCAAAAGAGCGTTCGGTATCAAGCAGGCAAATTGCCTACGATTAAGCACTTGTGATTATGCTCAAATTCAGATTGCTTTTTGGCCCGGTTATGGCGGTGTTGTTCGCCGGGGTTGTCATTTTTGGCGGGTGGATAGATGGCTCGCTAACGGCTACACCCGATGACGATAAAGCTGTTCAGGGGACAATTTTGTGCATTGTTATAGCCCTGTTGATAATCGCAGGTCAACTTGAGTTTGGCAGGCTTGCGGGTGCAAAGAAGTTAAAGGTTTTCAGCGCGGTATCAATTCCCGGCTCGATTTTGGTTGCGACGACCTGTTATTGGCCGCAATTTCTGAAGATATCGCCGGAGATTTATTTGCTGTCGGTGGCGGGCTTTACTCTGGTTGGGCTGTTGGTGTATCAATATATTGGCTATGGGACTTCAGGGGTTATTTCCAACTGCGGGGCAGGTCTTTTCTCTGTTATTTATCTGGGAGTGTTCGGCGGGTTTGTGGTGGCGGTGCGGATTGAGTTCGGTGTTTGGGCGTTGCTGATGTTTATTTCTGTCATAAAATCGGCTGACATAGGGGCTTACGCAATTGGCAGTTTTTTTGGCAGGCATAAGTTTTCGCCGAGGGTCAGTCCCGGTAAGACGTGGGAGGGTATGGCGGGGGCGGTTGTAGCGGCGGTGATAGTTGCTATCGTATTTGCGGCCAGTTCTGCTATAATGGGTTGGTGGTCAGCGGTTGTTTTCGGGATTTGCCTGGCGTTTATAGGGCAATTAGGCGACTTGGCCGAATCGATGATGAAGCGGGATGCCGAGGAAAAAGATTCCGGCAAAAGTGTGCCCGGTTTCGGCGGAGTTTTGGACGTCGTGGACTCGCCGCTGGTTGGGTCAGTGTTTGCGTATTTGTTTTTCGTATGCTGCTGTCGATAGAGGAGAGCATTGGAAGTTACGATACAATTAGATTCAGTCGACAAACAGCTTGAGTTGTTCGGCCCTGGTGATGCCCATCTTCGAGTTCTGCGTGAGTCGCTTGGCGTGCAGATTACGGCGCGTCAGGGGAAAATAATAATCACCGGCAAGGAAAAAGAGGTAACCCGTGCGGCTGATGTTATCGACAGGATGGAGAAACATCTGCTCAAGAGCGGCTCGCTTACGACCGACGATGTAAGGGGTTTTCTCCATCGAGGAGAATCGTCTGTTACGACACGGCCAAGTGAGGCGTTAAGTGTTTATTCGCACAAGAAGGTTATCGAGCCGTCCACGAGTGGACAGTTGAGATATGTCAAGACTATGCTCAGCAATGACCTGACGTTCTGTGTGGGGCCTGCGGGAACTGGCAAGACCTATCTGGCGGTATCGGTAGCGGTTTCGATGCTGAAGAAAAAGCAAATCAGGAGAATTGTTCTTGCACGGCCGGCAGTCGAAGCGGGTGAGAAGTTAGGTTTCCTGCCCGGTGACATTCAGGCGAAGGTAAATCCGTATCTTCGTCCTCTTTTCGACGCTCTTGAGGATATGATGAGTTTCACTCAGATGAAGAAATTCATAGAGCTGGATATTATTGAGATTATCCCGCTTGCCTTTATGCGCGGCAGGACGTTGAACGAGGCAGCGATAATTTGTGACGAAGCGCAAAACACGTCTCCTGTTCAGATGTTAATGGTCCTGACGCGACTGGGTCACGGCTCGAAAATGATAATAACAGGAGACATAACCCAAATTGACCTTGATAATGGTCAAAGAAGCGGGATGGTAGAAGCAATTGGGAAGCTAAAGCGCATAAGAGGCATAGGGACTGCGGAACTGACGCAAAAAGACATCGTTCGGCATCACCTGGTTCAGAATATCGTGCGGGCCTACAAGAAGGATAAGTCGCGGAGCAAAAAAAAGAGGAGCACAGAATAAAACAGGAGTTTGAAATTTTAGTTTTTTCGGCGTTCAAGGCTATCCAGCGGGAAGGTTAAATGCGGTTTTTCAGGAAGACAAGTCCGCGGCGAAATCAGGTGCGCAAGGGTAAAGCTGCCGGTGAGTCTGGTCAGATGGGCTGGCTGGCCGATACCGACCGTTTGAGCTCGGTTGTTTTAGGGCTGGTTTTCATTATCCTGTGCATCTGTGTTTTGTCGTTTGAGTTAATCCGGCAGTGAAAGTAGCTGGATGTGATACCGACGGCAATAATAGTGGTGCTGATTTCCACGGGTGCCGGGTTTTATATTTATCACTACCAGAGCAGGATATTGAAGAACCGGGCAAGAGCGTTGTCGCTGATTGGGGTGTTTATTCTGCTGTTAGCCACGACGAAGGTTGGCGTTTTACTGAGCGGGCAGGTCTCATGGGCGACGGGAACGGCAGTTACCGCAGCGATTATTTTGACAGTTGCGTATGACCAGAGATTTGCATTGGGGATGAGTATGTTTTATTGCTTGTTTGTGTGGTTTGCGGCGGGGCCGGCGCCGGAGACAAAGCTGTTTCTGACGATGGCCAGCGGTGCTGTGACGTGCTGTTTTTCGCTGCGGGAAATCCGGACAAGGATGAAACTGTTAGAGGTGAGCGCCACTGCAGCGGCGGTGGTGTTTGTAACGGCGTTTGTTCTTGGTTTTTTGGATGCAAATCCGAATTTGAGCGTTATCGTGAGAGGTGCGGGTTATCATGCGGCGGCGGCCCTCGTGGCGGGACTTCTGATTCAAAGCCTGCTGCCTCTTATCGAGAAGGTTTTCCGAATAGCGACGAGTATGACACTTCTGGACTACAGCGATGCGAATCAGCCGTTGCTAAAAAGGCTTGCGATGGAAGCGCCTGGGACGTTCAGCCACAGTCTTCTGATAGGCTCTATTGCCGAGGCTGCTGCGGAGGCGGTTGGGTGCAACGGACTTCTATGCAGAGTTGGGGCCTATTACCACGACATAGGGAAAATCAACAAGCCGACGTATTTTGCGGAAAATGAGATTGGCTCAACAAGCCGGCACAAAGAGCTTTCGCCGGCGATGAGTCAGTTGATTATTGTCGGGCACGTTAAAGACGGGATAGAGATGGCAAAAGAATACGGTCTTCCTGCTGTTCTGAGGCAATTTATCGAGACGCACCACGGCACGACGTTGGTGGAGTATTTTTACAACGAGGCCAAGAAGCAGAAAAGCAAAGATTCGAAGGTTAAGGCGGCAGCGGAACCATCTGAGAGCGAGTTTAGATATGCGGGCCCAAAGCCGCGAATAAAAGAGGCGGCCATTGTAATGTTGGCCGACACTACGGAAAGTGCGGTGAGGAGCTTAACGGAGCCGACGCCGACGAAGGTAGAGAATGTTGTGCATAATATGGCTATGAAACGGCTGCAGGACGGTCAGTTCGATGAATGCGATTTGTCGCTGCGTGAATTGAGTCAAATAGAGGCAAGCATAGCTAAAACTCTGGCGGCGCAGTATCATGTGCGAGTTGCATATCCGAAACCTCCGGACGAGGCGGAGGAGCCGAAACCAGAGGCCGAGCGAGCCGGTCAGAAATCCGGCCAATAATATGGACACCGGGAAACAAGACGACGAGATAGTTATTCAAATCGGCGAGGATTTCAAGGGTCTGGAGGCTGACGTGTCCAAGCTGCGGAAACTGGTAGAAGCAATCTGCAATCGTTTCGACCTGATAAAAGCAAGCATCAGCATTGCAATAGTTGACGACGGCGAAATGCGAAAGGTGAACGAGGAGTTTCTGAATCAGAGAAGCACTACGGACTGCCTGAGTTTCGACTTATCCGATGGGGTGGAATCAGGCAAGTCATTCGAGCTGGTCGTGAATGGTGAAATGGCGGTTAGAGAAGCGGCTGTTCGAGGGCATTCGAGCGAAGCGGAATTGGCGCTTTACATTACGCACGGTCTGCTGCACCATATTGGTTTTGACGATACGAAGCCAGAGCAGGCGAAGAAAATGCACGACACTGAGGACGAAATCCTTCGACAGCAAGGCTACGGTCGGGTTTATTATTCAGGATAAGATGCTGCGGCAGCGAAGCACAAGGCGATAAGGATTTGAAAGGGCGGCAGGTGAGTTTGACTGTGATTGGGTGTTTGATATGTTTTTTCACGGGGGCTGCGCTATTTTTTTCCGTCAACAATATCGCGCTGCGAACATTTTCCTTAGGCAGGTTACAGGAAGCATTCAAGGCGGCAAAGAGAGAAGACCTTATCGATGATTTTGTGAAGAGGGCCGAACGATTGGCTTTGGCCTGCTCTTTGTACCGGGTTATTTTCAATACGTGTATAGTGCTTTTGCTGCTGGCGTGGTTTGCGACGGCGGGTCTCGAAGGTGAGGAAGCGGGGCAGCGGTTATTGGCCATTGGCTATTGGTCGTTATTGGCAGCTTTGGTTATTGCATTAGCTATATTTTTGGTATTCACCGTGGCAATTCCTCACACGTGGGCCAAATATGCGGGGGAGAAAATCCTGAGTCGAACGTACAAGGTGCTGCTGGTGTTTGCTGCGGTGGTCCAGCCGATTCTTTACGTCTGCAGATTAACCGCCGGTCTTATCCGCAGGCTTGCCGGCGTGGTGGAAACGACACCGCAGGAACAGCAGGAAGAACAACAAGAAGAATTCTTAACCGAACTGGAGCAGCACCGAATGGCAGGGGCCGTTGACGAAGAAGAGCAGGAGATGATAGAAAACGTGCTGGAGCTGAGTGACACGACCGCAGATGAGATTATGACACCGCGTACCGATATTGTTGCCGTTGAGGCAGATTCCGACCTTCAGACGGTTTTGGACATTGT
The DNA here is from genome assembly GCA_030608075.1 of Phycisphaerae bacterium. Lineage (GTDB taxonomy): Bacteria > Planctomycetota > Phycisphaerae > Sedimentisphaerales > Anaerobacaceae > JAUWIU01. The sequence goes on along the minus strand of JAUWIU010000040.1, from coordinate 6,235 downwards.
CATCAAGGCGGGGCATTCACGTGTTCCGGTTTATGAAGAGAACATAGACAACATAGTGGGGCTTGTTTACGCAAAGGACCTGCTTACCGAGATTGGGAAGACAGGGCCCGATTTCACGCTGCGAGACAAGATGAGGGATGCCTATTTTGTTCCGGAAACAAAGCCTCTGAGGGTTCTGCTTCACGAATTCCAGAATCAGAAGCTGCACATAGCGGTAGTGCTTGACGAATACGGCGGGACGGCGGGCATAGTCACTATCGAGGACATTCTCGAGGAGCTGGTCGGCGAAATAACCGATGAATACGAGAAGATACCGCCGAAACCCATAAGAAAGATAGATGAAGCTACGGTCGAGGTCGATGCGAGAACGTATATCGACGACCTTAACGATGAGTTAGAAATGAATCTTCCTGAAGATGAAGACTACGACACGATAGGCGGTTTTGTATTCTCGCACTTGGGCTATATTCCGAAGACGGGCGAGAGCTTTAATTATGAAAAGCTGAGATTTACGATTCGCCTTGCGGAAGCCAGGAGAATAAAACGTATCAGAATCCAGCGAACCGGCGACGAGTAATATGCTGACCAGGGATGTGGCCATTTGCATACGCGCGGTTGACTATTCGGAAACGTCGCAGATTGTATCATTTTTCACGAGGGCATCGGGCAAAATCAGTGCGATAGCGAAAGGCTCGAAGCGGCCCAAGTCGGCTTTTGACGGTCCTATTGAGATATTCTCCAGCGGCGAAATCGTTTTTTCGCACCGGCCTGAGAGAAAACTCGCGACGCTTACGGAATTTGAACAGCGACCTGTCCTCACCCCGCAACACGGGATTGACCTTTTCGCTTTGAACTGCGGCTATTTTGCCGGCGAGCTTTTGGACCATCTGACAGATGAATGCGACCCGCATCCTGAGCTTTTCGACAGTTTCGAGCAGTTTCTGCAGAACACATTCGAAGCTGTTGGGCGGGGCGATTTTTTGCTGCTGTTGATACTGTTTCAATTATCTCTGCTCAAGGAAGTGGGTCTGCGGCCGATTTTAGATGCCTGTGTAAACTGCAAGTCGAGATATGCGACCTCCCAGCGGGAGGTTTATTTCAGCAGCGACGGCAATGGCCTTGTCTGCAGGGATTGCGAGGCAAACTTTGCCGACAAAATCAGAGTAAGCAGGCAAGCCGCCAATACCTTGGCCAATTTGAAGACCATTGGCGATGCAAATGAGAAAACGCTGACAGAAATCGAGAGGATTTTGATTCATCACTTCACGGAGATTCTGCACAAGCCGCCCAAAATGGCAAAGTATATCGTGAAGAGTTAAGCTTATTGGTCGGTTTGCTGAAAAAGTTGCGGCTGGTCGGGGGTTTGTTTTTTCCTGTGGTATTTCAGGCCCAGATGGCGGCAGGCGTGTTTTGTAATTTCTCTTCCTCGTTTTGTTCGGCGGAGAAAGCCGACTTGCAAGAGATAAGGCTCGACCACGTCTTCGAGGGTGTCTCTTTCTTCGCCGAGTGTTGCTGCGATGGCATCGATACCTGCCGGGCCGCCTTCATAGACGTTGACCAGCGCCCTGAGGAAGGCCCTGTCCAATTCATCCAGGCCCAGTGCGTCAATCTGTTCCATTTTAAGGGCCCTTTCGACGATGTCGACATTAAGGTCACCTGAGCCCTTGACCTGGGCATAGTCGCGGACGCGTTTCAAGAGTCTGTTTGCGACCCTCGGCGTCCCGCGAGAGCGGGCTGCAATTAGTTCGAGCGTGCTATCGGCACAATCAAGCTGGAGAATCTGTGCGGACCTTTCCAAAATTGCCGTAAGCTCCTGGGCACTATAGAACTCCAGGTGATAGAGCATTCCGAATCTGCTTCGAAGCGGGGCGCTGAGCAGTCCGGCCCGTGTGGTTGCGCCGATTAAAGTGAAGCGTTTTAGGGGGAAATTTATCGTCTTTGCGTGCAGGCCGCTGTCGACTGTGAAATCGACCTTGAACTCCTCCATCGCCGGATAAATGAACTCTTCGACGTTCGTGGCGAGCCGATGAATTTCATCGATGAAGAGCACATCGCCGGTGCTGATGTTACTGAGCAGCCCCATCACATCGCCGGCCTTTACCATTGCCGGTCCGGATGAGCATCGGATTCTTGCCCCCATTTCGTTTGCGACGACGTTGGCCAGTGTTGTTTTTCCGAGGCCTGGCGGGCCGTAAAACAAGATATGCTCGAGAGGCTCGGCCCTTTGCTTGGCTGCGGTTATGGCAATCGAAAGCTTTTCCTTGACGTTGGGCGGGCCGACGCATTCGTCGAGGCGTTTCGGGCGCAGAGAGACGTTGAAGTCCTCCTCCTGCTGATTAAGTGGGCGGCTGCTTATAACTCTGTTTACTGCCATAATCGAAAGCTAAAAGTTGAAAAGTAAAAAGTAAAAGCTTTTAAGGAAACAGGGTTTGCGACATTTCGGCGTTTGAGATTGCTGCGCGAACGTGTGGTTTGCTCGCAATGACATTTCTCTTGAGTTTAATGCTTTGCATTTTCGCTTTCAGACTTCTATTCCCTGCTTTAGTCTGTACACCAGGGGGACAAGTGCCTCGGCCGAGTTTATGTCCTGGTGTCTCTGACAGGCCAGCTCAATCAGGTCAATGGCGTCGGTTCTCCTTTCGCCCCAGGCAACAAGAATCTCGAGGGCTTCGGCCTGGAACGGCTTAAATACGGTACCTGCAGGTCCGGCTTGGCCGGCACCGAGCGCGAAACTCTGGAGCTTACCCTTAAGCTCAGCGATGATTTGCTGAGCCATTCTTTTTCCGACCCCGGGAAGTGCTGTCAGCATGTTATCATCGCCGTTCTCTACCGCCTCGGCGATTGTAGCGACCGGGGTGCTCAGTAAGCGCAGGGCTTTTCTGATGCCTATTCCTTTTACGCTGGTAAACCTGGTGAAGAAATCCCTTTCGGCGGTATTTAAGAATCCAATCATCCTCGGCACGAGATTGCCGCCGCCGGGTGTACCCTCATAATACTCCATCGTACAAAGGACGATATCTGCGCCGATTTTGTCTGCCAGGGCGGTTACACAGTAGCCTGGCAGCATCACCTCATAGGCGACCTGGTCGACCTGTACCAGGGCGGTGTCGCCGTCAAGCCTGACGAGTTTTCCTTCAATCCTCGCTATCATAATAAGTTTTTCCTCAGCCTACGGCGGCGCTTTGTACGGAATTGCTGCAGCACAGCGCGACGGCGATGGCATCGGCGACATCGTCCGGCTCCGGGATGCAGGGTAAAGATAAAATGGTCTGAACGGTTCTTTGCACCTGCTCTTTTGACGCCCTGCCGTTGCCGGTAAGCGATTTTTTTATGCGGGTAGCACTAAAGCTTCTGACCTCAATCAATGCCTCTGCGCACTTTTGCAATATAACTCCTCTTGCGTGTCCCATCAAGATTGCCGTTTTCGGATGGCCGTAGTGGGAGTACAATTCTTCGACCGCTACAATTTCGGGTCTAAATCTTTTTAAGAGCGACCTGGTATCTTCGGCTATTCTGTTGAGCCTGGCTTCTATTGGCAAATTGGCCTCGGTTTTAAATATGCCCGCCTCGATTAGATTCTCGTTGTCTTGGTCTATCTGCACGACGGCGTATCCGCAGGTCTGCAGGCCAGGGTCAATACCGAGAATTCTCATTTTCTCCTCCACTCGGTTGCGGCGGGGTTGTCTTCCAGGGCGATGCCAATGTCGTCCAGTTTGGCCCGTATGGCGTCCGCTGCGGCGAAATCTTTTTTGCTTCGAGCCTGGTTGCGCTGCTCAATGAAGAGTTCAATCAGTTTTTCGGCCAGGTCATCACCGCCGACAGTTTGTGGGTACTGGTCTTTTACAACGCCGAGGACATCGCCGCCCAAGCTGGTGAACAAGTCGTCCACGGCGGTCAGTGCTGTCGGTGCGGTGTTAGTATCTTCGAGCAATTTGTTTGCCAGACGAACCAGCTCGAAGATAACCGACAGTGCGATGGACGTATTCAAATCGTCGTTCATTGCCGCTTCGAATTTTTCTTTCAACTGGTTAAGCTGCTCTGCCGTTTTTTCGTCAAGTTTATCCTCGCTGGCGGGGCTTAATTTTTTTCGCACCGCTTTGACCGTCTCGGTTATTTTTTCGTAGCCGCTCTGTGCGGCGAAGAGAGCGGCGTCTGAGAAATCCAAAGGGCTTCTGTAATGGCTGTTCAGGACCAGTTGTCTGACCGCCAGGGGGTCATAGGCCCTAGTCAGTCTCTCGTGCGCACCGGAAAACGCCTGTTTGAGAGTAATGAAATTGTTGAGGCTCTTGCCCATCTTTTGGCTGTCAACGGTTACCATATTGTTGTGCAGCCAGTATCGAACGAACTGTGCGTCGTTAGCGGCCTCGGCCTGGGCGATTTCGCATTCGTGATGTGGGAATTGATTTTCGAGTCCGCCGCCGTGAATATCAAACGTTTTACCGAGGTACTTTGTACTCATCACGGAGCATTCGAGGTGCCAGCCCGGGTATCCGGGTCCCCAGGGACTCGGCCACTGCATTATATGGTTTGGTTCGGCCTTTTTCCAAAGCGCAAAATCGACTGGCGCTTTTTTGTCGGGCGAGACCTCGACTCTGGCGCCGGCCTGCATTTCTTCAACGTTTCTGCCGGAGAGTTTGCCGTAGTCGGTGAACTTCGAGACCTCGAAATAGACCGACCCGTTGACCTCGTAGGCATAGCCTTTTTCGAGCAGGGTCTTTACCATCTGTATCTGCTCGATTATATGGCCGCTGGCTCGTGGGCTGATGTCGGGCCGAACGCAGTTTAATCTGTCCATATCCTCAAAGTAACTGCGGGTGTAGAATTCAGCAAGCGCCATAGGGTGTTTCTTTTCTTTTTTGGCAGCGGCAGCGACCTTGTCCTCACCTTCGTCGGCGTTGTCGGTCAAATGTCCCACATCTGTTATGTTCTGCACATAGGTTACACTATATCCGAGATAGCGAAGATAGCGTACGAGCACATCAAAGCTCACATAGCTTTTTGCGTGTCCGAGATGTGCGTGTCCGTAGACGGTCGGCCCGCAGACATAGATTCCGACCCGGCCCTTTTTCAAGGGTTTAAATTCATCTTTAGTTCGCGTCAGGCTGTTATAAAGCTTTAGTTCCATTTATGGGCACCTTCGCAAGATTAGTGAGATTTTTTTACAAGGTTCTTTTGTACTTTCTTTTCAAGAGCACTGCCGCGGTGGCGGCTATCGCCTCGCTGGCGCCTATCCGGCCGAGTCCTTCGTTTGTTTTGGCCTTGATGTTGACGGCGGTGAAGTCAATGTCCAACAGGCCTGCGATACACCTTTTCATCTGGCGTTTGACGGGCTCAAGTCTGGGCTCTTCGGCGTGAATTATCAAATCGACATTTACCACTTCCCAATCTTTTCTTTCGAGCAGCTCTTTGACGACAAGGAGGAACTCTTTACTGTCGGCGTTTTTCCATCGTGGGTCGGTATCTGGAAATAAAGTTCCTATATCATCCATACCTGCAGCTCCGAGGAGGGCATCGATAAGGGCGTGCAGGCCGACATCTCCATCGCTGAACCCTGCGAGTCCGGCGAGATGCGGCACATACACACCGCAGAGCATCAGCCTGCGGCCCTCAACGAGCTTGTGGATATCGGTGCCGATGCCGGTGCGGTATTCATGGTCGTGCCGTTCAATCACAGTGTTCCCTTTGTGCTGGGGATATCGGTTCGTGTTATTCTTACGGCCTCGGCAATGGCCTGGCCGAGACCTTTGAAAATCGCTTCAGCTATGTGATGGCTGTTTGTGCCGTAGGGCACGTTTATGTGCAGATTGAACCCGCCGGTATTCGAGAAGCTGCGCAGGAACTGCTCAATGCACTCGACGTCGAAGTCGCCGATTTTATCGGTTCGGTATTCGACGTTATAGACGCAACTGGGCCTGCCGGACAAATCTACGGACACATTGGCGATGGTCTCTTCCATCGGCACGGAACTGTGACCGTACCTTGCGATGCCCTTTTTATCGCCGAGCGCTTTTGTCAGGCATTGGCCCAGACATATTGCTATATCTTCGACCGTGTGGTGGGCGTCGACATTCAGGTCGCCTTTGGCTTTGACCAGCAAATCGATTTTGCCGTGCTTACTGAGGTGTGTAAGCATGTGGGCCAAAAAACCTATGCCGGTATCAATCTCGTATTTGCCGGCGCCATCCAGATTGAGCTCAAGGGTGAAATCGGTTTCTTTTGTTTTCCTGTGGATTTT
>JAUWIU010000061.1 GCA_030608075.1 Phycisphaerae bacterium | reverse complement strand
TGCCATGGAAATATTTTGGCCAAAGTCTACGAACGAGTTGAAGTCGAACACAGTCATTTTTTCTCACAACCTATTATGTTTATTTATCTTACAACAATTTTCTAAAACCTTAACGGGACAGTAGTGTCTGTGATGAAATCAGTGAGAAACTGCTTCAAGATACAAAACCCACTCCTGAACTGAAATTGGTATGCAAAGATTGCCCAATCTTCAAAAGCTGCTGTGGCAGAGAAATTGAGCATCCTATATTTGAACTGCCTCGACTCCATCACACTAAATTTTGCCAGCTGAAGGACATGGGCATAGTAAGCATAAGAGACATTCCTGATGATTTCAAACTGACTGATAACCAGTCCATAGTGAGAGAAGCAGTGAAGAGTGGGCAGGTAGTAATAAGAGATGGGCTGAAATCAGCCCTCAGTGAAATAGTCTATCCTGCTTACTATCTTGATTTTGAAACTACAAATACTGCTATTCCTCTGTATCAAGATACTGCTCCTTATACTCAAATTCCTTTTCTTTATTCTGTTCATAAATGTTTTTCTGCCGGAAAAATAATTGGACATTCGGCATACATGGCAGATCCTGCCAAAGATTGCCGAAGGGAACTGGCAGAAAATTTGATAAGGGACTGCGGGGAGAAGGGGACAGTGTTTTGTTATTCTCATTTTGAGAAGCAGATTATAAAGGGACTGATGAAGTTATTCCCTGATTTGGAAGATAGTCTGAAGAAGTTGATAGAGAGGTTAGTGGATCTCAAGGGAATACTTGCTAAACATTTTTACCATCCTGATTTTGCGGGTAGTTATTCAATTAAGAAAGTGTTGCCAGTTTTGGTTCCTGAAATGAGTTATGAGGGGTTGGATATTTCTGATGGTGGTGAGGCAATGGCAGTTTATGCTTGGCTGGTGAAAGGGAAATATGAAGGGGAGGAAGTTGAGGTGGTCAAGGATAGTTTAGTGGAGTATTGTAGTCAGGATACGTTAGGGATGGTGAGGGTACATTGGGTGGTGGAGGGGATTGTAGACTGAGTCTACAATTGGACAGTCATGGCAGTCAAATAGTCGGCTGAAGTCGGCAACTACTGTGAAAAAATTGTGAAAATCAACTCCGAGCTATGCCAATTTACGGCTATCTGTGGGACAGTAATCCCCACCGGTGAGCCTATAAGCGATATTCTGGGTATAAAGGATAGGTTTAGGTCCTGGTGGGCAATAGCCCATGGAGGTTCGAATCCTCTCGCTCGCAATCATTTATTTACAGGGACCTACGTCGATTTTTCCTACTGCTTTTTGACTGCTTTACTTGGCAACTGTTAAAAAACTGTGAAAATTTTTGCTGACTTTGAATTCTGCTGCTCATTTTGCATAGGCTCCGGTCTCAGGCGAAAAATCTCTTTTAGAGCCAATCGCCAAATAAATCTGGAGGCTAAGTGATACACAATGAACAGGAGGCTTAAATAGCGATTTCTCCGTTTGACAACACAAGTTTCAATAATATCGGAAAGGTACGATGGGTGGACTTAGTGGCGGCTAATACTGCCACATACCATCGGGACGGACCTGGAGGACGCCGGCGTCGCGATAAAAATTCAGCGTGGCGACGGTGTAATCTACCATCGCCTCGGTAGCCGCATTTTGAGCATTGAACAAAGCCTGCTGGGCGTTGAGGACGCGACGGCTGCTTGCTCGGCCGTATTGAAGCAAAAGATGGGTGTTTTCAAGACGTTTTTCGGCCAGTTCGAGGCTTTCCGACTGGATGCGGTGGCGTTCGGCCGCTTCGGTAAGCTCGCGGTGTGCCTGTCGCAGTTGCAGGGCGACCATATCTGCGGCCTCTTCGTAGTCTCGCTGCCGCTGGGAGACGGTTATTAAAGCTTTGCGATATGCGTTTTGCTCAATGGTGCGGTCCAGGGGCAAATCGAGCAGTAAGCCGACGTCAATCGTACCTTTAAGAGTTCGCAAAACGGTAAAGTCTGTGTCTATTTCATCGCCGGTAAAGTTAGTAGCTGCGGCCAGGTCCAGTTGGGCACGAAACCGGTCGGCAGCGACGAGCACTTTTCGCTCAGCATCGGCGACAGCGTCGCTGCTGTTAGCCAGGTCAAGGCGTTGAATCATGGCTGTTTCGATGACTTCATTTTCGGAAAAGTCAGGTTTCTTGAGTCCCGCCCGCGCTAAAAGCTTAAGCTCGGCCTGGTCTAACTGGAATTCTGCTGAGGGCGGTAGACTCAGGGTTATTTTGAACTCATCCAGCATCTGTTTGTAGCCTTTCTCGGCTTGAATGTATCTGTTCCGGGCCTGGAGCGCCTCCTGGCGAACCCTCTCCAACTCCTCCTTTGGCACACGCCCAACAGCGGCTAGTTTCTCTACACGCTCGTATAGCAAATCCAAAGTTCGGCAATTTTCCTTCGCGTTTTTGACTGTGTCAGCCAGTCCGAGTGTCTGGTAATATCCGGTGATAACCAAGACCACGAATGTTTTGCGAAACCTGTTGAACGAACGTATCTGGTATACAGTGTCGCGTTCTGCCTGAGTGAGGTTTTCGAGCACGATTCTGCTGTTGCTGCCGCGAAGTAAAGGCTGCGTTATTGCGGCGCTCAGCAGGCTCGTGAGGCCGCTGCGAAAGTTTCCCGTAAGTATATCCAACCAGGCTGCGGTAACGTTTGTGCTGATTCTTGCACCGCTGGCTAACAACCGGTCAAGTCTGAAGGTGGTTTTAGTTTCGAGTCGCTCGTAGTCAAGACCTCTGGCCCTTTTATAGCCCGCACTTACTCGTCCGCGCAGTTCAGGTTCAAATTCCTCGCGTGCTAAAATCAGGTCAAGGGCCTTGATGTAAAGTATTTCTCTTTCGGTCAGGTATTGTCGGTTATGCGCCGTTGCCAGGGCTACGGCCTGCGGCAGCGTGAGCACGCCTGAAGTCGGCAGCGTTTTTTCAATTTGAATATCATTTGGCGAAGCGGGCACGTCACTGATTTTGTAGTTGGCTTTGATGCCGTAAGGTTCTTTCCACTTTTTATCGATGATGTTGTAAACTTCCTTGTCAGCCTCGGCCTTGTAGTCGTGGGGAGTTTTGCAGCCGCTCAGACTCCACGCACACGCTGTAAGCAGCATAATCAAACACAACAACTTTTTAGAAATAGAATCAACAATCATAACTGGTATTCATCCGCGGCGCAGTTGAAAGCTGATAATTCTGCGCTCAAGTCGCTGTAATCATCAGCTCTCTACAATCCTCTCACACCGACTAACTCACCCGGAATCAGTTTCAGGCCCGGAGGAATTTTTATCAATATTGGTCGTCCCCACTGTGGAATGTTCGGATTTCGCCACAGGCGCTGCGGCATGAGCTCCATTAACGGGCCGATATAAACCACCTGGGAACCGGCTATTTGTCTTGGTTCTGTGTTTTTGATGAGCTCCACCATCATTTGTTGCTTAACTCGGCCAAGCTGAGTTTCGGAGGCGTATGCGATGATTTCCCTCGGCTCGGTCTCTGCCAGGGCAAGTATTGGGTCGCCGGCCAAAACCACCTCACCGGGCTTACGCACAACGGCTTCACCCGGCCTGCGAGAAGCTGCCATGTTCGCCGCGAGCATAATTTGTACTACCACGCCGTCAAGTGGAGAGGTAATTGTGAGGACCTTACGTTGTATCAACAATTCATCTATTAGTTTTTCCTGAACAGTTATCTGTTTGCGTATTGGCTCCAGGGCAGTGTCCACCGAGGGATGAAGCGGCTGCTGCCAGGCAAATTCGTCCCGGCGTTGTTGAGCGTGTTTGAGATTTTGCTCAGCCTGGGCGAGCAGATGTTGATTCTCTTCGACTGTTTTCGCTAACGTATTGTAGAGCGTTTCGGCTTTCTCGAGGCTGTATGGGGCGATAGCCTGCTTTTCCAGGAGTTCCTGCATAATTTTTACTTCCAGGCCCAGGTCTTGCAAAGTTATTCGGTCAGTTTCAATCAATGTCTTCAACACCAGTACGCGAAGCTTAGCATTGTCAACGTCCACGTAGAATCGTCGCTGTGCTGCAATCCTGTCGGTCTGTAAGTTCGCTGCTTCGGTAACCATAGTGTCCTGAATGGACAACAATTGCGACATAAGATGTTCTATTTCCGCACAAATCGTATCTATTTGCGTGGTTAATTCTGCGTCATCCAATACGGCTAATATTTGCCCTTTGTCGACTTTTTCGAATAACTCGACTGAGACGATTTTTAGTCGGCCGTCACAAGGTGCAGAAATCTGGCGCACTTGTCCCTGGGCCAGTCCGAGGACCTGGAATCGCTGCGTTCGCTGGTGAAAGAGGAGGCCCACGGCGGCCAGCGCCACCAGCCATACGAGGACAGGGACGATATGCTGCCGCAGACGGGCTGAGTGAGAACGTTTCAGACCTGCTCTTTTCATCCCGAACTTAAACCTCCAATAGTTGCTCCTGCATCGTCAGGCTGATATTCTCGATGCCCTGAATTTTTCCGAGTTCGGACACCATCAATTCGTTTTTCTTGGCGTTTCGTATCATGAGCTGGTATGCGTATTCGACGGCAGGGCTGCCAAAGCCGCTGTCCTGTACTGAAATCAGGGTGAAGCTGCCGCAGAAACGTTTAAGGATACCCGGCACCGGATGCTTCGGGCCTATATGGCCCGGGAGAGTGAAGCGCAGGAAGCCGTTATGCGGCTGGTGTGTCCCGAACCCGGTCAGATACAGGTATATTGCTATCAAAGCGAGGATGATTGTCCCGGCTATGGCGATGGAGTAGCGTTGAGAACCTGAGGCCATACCGATGACCAGTGCACAGAAGATGAAAACTATGTCTCGAGTATCCTTGACTACGTTACGGAACCGTATAATGGCCAAGGCACCCATTAAGCCAAAGGCGGTGATGATGTTGTTACCGATGACGGCCATAACCATGGCCACCAGGACAGTCATGATAACGAGGGCCTGGACGTATGATTTTGAATAAGACAGACCGCTGTGAGTGAAGTAATAGACCCAGGCGAGGATTTGTCCCAGAACAAAGGCCAACAACAGCGACAACAGCACATTTTCAAACGTAAATACGTCTGTCGTTGTCGAGCGACCGTCCAGTATTTGCCAGATTTCATTCATATTTATTAGACCGATAATCGCGGCGCACAGAATCGCATCAGGCAAGACCGTTGCACCGAGGAAACATACTTAGAGACTGATTGCTGGTGTAAATCAAAGCACCTGACCATTCGGCTCAGCCAAGCGGGGTAACTCGAGGTAAACTTGATTTCCAGGATTACCTGGTTCGAGGGATACCGTTGCCAACCCGGGCTCTCAAATGTCATCAGAGGTTTGCTGTCGACATTGTAGGCGAGGTCTCGGTCAAATGTCACGCGGACGCGGTTCTGCGAATCGTCTTCGTATGCCCGCCGCTTGTAACAAACTCGTATTACCGGCTTAGCATCAATACTCTTGACGTAAAGCTGAAACTGCCTTAGCGTTTCTTCATCGGTCCGAGAACTTTGCGGGGGTATAGATAACCCTGACAGCACGTCGGCTATGTTCTGATGCATGACGCGTGCCCGGGTTTTGATAATAATAGTATTCATTCGACGTTTAATCTCGAAAAATCGAGGATAATCGGGGTCATCGGTATAACTTCTGATGCGAAGTTTGAAGCGATTTTTGTTGCCCTCCAGCGTTTGTCGGCAGAGCTGCAGATTCCTCGAGTCGAGATACAGCGTTACAATGGGATAGCTGCCGGTCGGCTGCAATTTGGAGTAATGGTCAAGGCGAATGTATGGCTTGATAAACTGCGCAACGGCCTGTGCCTTTGACTCGCTGATTCGATACTTAAGCTCATGGCGGCATCTGAGGGTACGGTCGACCGGCTTGGGCGGCCCTGTTATCGGGCTGACAGCGTCCTTGCCAGGATGTAAGCTCGTCTTGGGCCCGCCCCAGCGCACAACCGATACATCAGAACCGGCTTTGCTGCCGGAAGTTCGTTTCAATAAGTCCTCCGACATACTACCCCTTCCGTTTCAAACCGTTCCTTATGAACGAATAAGACTGTCAACTCATTTTCTTTTAAGAACTTATGCACTCAGCATCCTGTTGCTTGCGTTTACGGCCAAAATCCTACAATGGTATTATAGCATAAATGCAATAGACGAGTCAACACATTTCCTCCGAAGCGATGGGGTTTTTCACGGTCTCTGCGGCGATAAGGCCCGTTGCAGGCCCGATAAAGCACATCTTTCCTTCGATTACCCTGATTGCGATACGGTATGAAGTAAAAGGCGCTCGCCGGCGTACGTGTTGTGCTAAACCTACAACAAGAGAAGTTCCTTTTGGGGGCATTTTTCAGCAAGTAAGGGAAAACGGCACAAATGGTCTTGTTGCTTTCCCGAATTTCGGTTAGGCTATCGATGCAAAATCGGAGCTTGTGGGTGCGCAAGCCGGTCATAGTAAGCACCCAGAGTAAGCAAGTGATAATTGTCTCAAGAAAGGATTATGGTGGAAGCTATGAAGAATGGGCGTGCCATAACTGTTTTGGTTACTGCAATGATGTGTGTCGTGTGTGGCTGTGCGGGGCGGCGAGCGTTCGTAGATTTGGACAAGGGCAGCGAAAAAGTCGGCATACAGAAGAACTGCGTTGCGGAGCTACGTCTTCGCTCGTCGGTGGAATACCTGGACCCATACAACGAGATAACCCTTGATGTTCTCTTTGTCGGACCGAATGGCATCAGTCTGCGTGTACCGGGATTTTGGGTTGGCGACAATGTTTGGTCGGTGCGCTTCGCGGCTGACCAGACAGGCGATTACAGCTTTAAGTCGGTTTGTTCTAACCCTGAAGATAGAGGACTTCATGGCCGTGTCGGAATTGTTACGGTCCATCCGTATACCGGAACGAATCCATTATTGCAGCATGGCCGACTGCGGGTGGCAGAAGACAAACGGCATTTCGTGCAGGCCGATGGAAAGCCGTTCTTCTGGCTGGGCGACACGTGGTGGATGGGTTTTACGAAGCGGCTTGACTGGCCTGGAGGGTTCAAAGCACTGGCAGCGGACAGGGTAAAGAAGGGATTCAATCTGGTCCAGATTGTTGCCGGCCCGCTGCCGGACATGGATACGTGGGACCCACGCGGCAAGAACGAGGCAGGCTTTCCATTTGAAAAGGGCTTTGTTCGCGTTAATTCAAAGTTCTATGACCATGCCGACGTCAAGCTCAAGCACCTGGTTGAGTCGGGGCTGATGCCGTGCATAGTAGGGATGTGGGGATACCACCTGCCGAAGATTGGCGCAGAGAAGGTCAAGCGGTACTGGCGGTATATTGTGGCTCGATATGGCGCCTATCCGGTGGTGTGGTGCATAGCCGGGGAGGGAACCATGCCGTACTATCTTTCGTCGAGGAAAAAAGAAGATGCAGAGCTGCAAAGGCAAGGCTGGTGCG
>JAUWIU010000058.1 GCA_030608075.1 Phycisphaerae bacterium | reverse complement strand
GTATGACGCTGCTCGAAATGGTAATAGCTTTGGCTATAATGGTGATTGTCTTTGCAGCGATAGTCCCGCAATTTAGAATCATCCAGAACAACTGGGATTCGAAACAGGCTTCGGCTGAAACCCTGCAGAACAGCAGGGTCCTGGCCGACCACTTGAACCACAACCTCTCAAAGGCCGTTCGAATAACCGATGTGAGCGACTCGGCTGTAACCAGCGGCTATATCGAATTTGAAGACAACGCCGGCAGCAAACTGCGATACGATGTCAATAGCACAACAGGCTACGTCGAATTCGGCCAGGCAGGCAGTCTATCAGACCTTGCCGGGCCGGTCGGCCAATTGCAGTTTACCTGCTATGATGCCTGTGATTTGGATACACCGCTGTCGCCAATTGCCGACCCCAACATTATTCGCCTCGTCGAAGTACAGGCAACCATGCCAAATTCCGTCCCAGTCAGCCGAGACAAAACCTTCGCCGCTGTCGCTTATATTCGCGCGAATAACCAGGGCCCGCCCAAAATCACCAAAGCAACCCCCTTCAAGTATGCTTCGCGGGGATACCTTCCGGATTTGGCACGAATAGATTCGACCCACCATCTTTGCGCTTATACCGGCCCGGGCTGGCATGGTTGGGCGGTTGTTCTATCTATAGATAGTAACAATTGGACTATTTCGAAGAAGCGTGCTCTGAAGGTAGAAGGGTCTTACGGGTACTTTCCGGCTTTAACACGAATGGATTCGACCCACTATCTCTGCGCTTATATGGGCCTGGCGCGCAAAGGGCGCCGGCGAGATACGTGGGTTGGTCGAGCGGCAATTTTGAAAGTCAAACCCGGCTCCTGGAGGATTTCCAAACAAGATACGTTTGATTATGAAAATTCTTATGCGTACTATCCGGATTTGACACAAATAGACCCAACCCACTACCTTTGCACTTATATGAGCTACGAGGGGTCCACGCCGGTTGGCCGAGCGGTTGTTCTAACTGTTGCTCCAGACAACCGGACAATTTCCAGGGAAATGCCTTTTGATTATGAAACTCGCCTTGTGTATTACCCTGAGGTGGCAGGAATCGATTCAACCCACTACCTCTGCGCTTACATGGTACACCAGGGGTCGAGCTGGTTTGGCCGAGCGGTTGTTCTGGTCGTAGACACCGACAACTGGACGATTTCCAGGGAAACGCCTTTTGACTATGAGGCCGGCCTTTCATACTTTCCGGCTTTGACGCGAATGGATTCAGTACGCTATCTCTGCGCTTACACGGGCCCGGGCTGGGACGGGTGGTCGACTATTCTCAGGGTGAATCCCAATACCTGGACAGTTTCCAAAGAGACGGCTTTCGAGTTTGACGGTTCATACGGCTACTATCCGGCTTTATCAAGAATAAACAACTGCAGCTATCTGTGCACGTATACAGGCCCGAATGGGCAATACGGCTGGGGCAATAGCGGCTGGGCAGCCATACTGACAATAGTTCCGGAAAACTCCACGCTCTCTAACGGTGCGACGCTTGAGTTTGAAACTTCGCAGGCATACTTTCCGGTCTTGAGCCGGGTCGATTCAGAGCACTATCTTTGTGCCTATTCGGGACGAAGATGGGCCGGCTACAGCGTGGTCTTAGATGTCGGCCCGGAAGTAAGGCCTTGAACTTTTTTTGGTTTACCGCTCGCAAGGCCGATGCCGCCGGGATGACAACGGCTTACAGGCATAGGCCGCGGCCGATTCGTGGTTAATCCTTCTGCGACTGTTTCGACTGTAAAACTTGTAGTTGTTTGTGGAGCTTTGCAGCCTCTTCTTTTTTGCCCCGACCCTGCATAAAGACGATTGCCGCACGCAGATGCTCAATTGCTTTCTCCAATTTGCCCTGGACCTCAAGGTTTCTTACTAATTCCAAATGGGTCCCAACATTGAGAGGATTCAGGTTTAGCGCCACCAGAAAGTGTAAACCCGCTTCATCGAAGCTGCCGAGCGCCGCCAGGCACTTAGCCAGCAGAGCATGCGTCTGGGCCGATTGGGGATTGGCCTGCAGTTCTTTGCGGAAATCTTCGACAGCCATTTTGAATTGTTCTTTGGCCTGGTCTGTCCTGTCAGCCATCCGCAACGCCATTGCCAGATTGTAGCGAAGATTGGCCGTGTTGAGTTTTAACTTTTGCCGGGCGATATAGGCCAGAGCATTTTCGAACGCCTCAACAGCATCTGACCATTTATGCTGCTTCGAAAAAACCATTCCGATTTCGTTATACATCCGCACCGAGGTTATAGGGGAAATCTCTATTATCCGGCGATATTTTCTAACACAATCATCGAACTTGCCCTGCTCGAAGAGCTGTTTGGCTTCTTTGAAATACTCGGAGGACAAAAAATTTGCGGCATCTGCACGAACCACCGGCGAGAGAAGACTCTCAACAGGTGCATAGTCGTCCGTCAGAACAAGTCCAGCGGCCTTTTCCTTAAGCCGCTGCATATCAGATTCACCCAGGTGCCATAGACTGTGACTCTTTTTTTTGTAGCGGGCACAAAGAACAGCCACGTCAAGCTCTCGCTTTGCCGCAACGGCAACAAAGGTGTTGCGTGACGCATCGGCCAGGTCACCTCGTGTTATGACGTAAACATAAGGAAAGGTTTTTTCCATCGTATTGACCATCGCTCCAAGAAATAAACCGCTGTGGAGACTATCTATCAATTCCACCATGTAAACGCCGTCATCTGTCAGCAGGTTCGCGATTTTGTCGTTGAATTCGCGTGTCGTAAGCTGAAAGGGCACGGAATAATCGTTGAGAGCGTCCCCATAGATGAAATCGTAACGAGTTTTGAGCCCGCTTTTGGATTCCCGCTCCAGCAGAGTGTCCACGTAATTTCGCGCATCCATAGTAAATGTTTTTATCGAGCTGTCCCTGTCAAGGCCAAATGCCTGGATGGCCGCCTCTGTAACACCAGGGTCGATTTCAACCACGTCAATTCGGCTGCCAGGCCAGACCTTCTCAACATATCGCGGGTACACATATCCACCTCCTCCGAGCGCGAGAACCGATAATTTATTTTTGTCGGTGCTCAGTCCATGAGTTATGGCCGCGAAGACGTGCGTGTAGAAGTACTGCAAATCCAGAACGTCATTCATAATCATTTCACTGTGTTTGAGCTTGTCCTGCATAAAAGCGCGTCGGTCGGGCGCAGAAGATAGTTGTTCCACGGCAACATAACAATATGAGGTTTCGTCTTCGTAGATGATTGTTTCGCTGGGCGGTTTTCTAAGTCGTAAACCGGCACCAGCGGCCCTGGCCCAGTGCCAGGGAGCGGCTCCCATTATTAGCAAGCAGCCAAACACCACGCCCCAGACATAAAGCACACGAAGACGCAGGCAATAAAGTATGGCGAGCAGCAAAAGCACACCGGCAATGGCCCAGATGATAGCGATGGTTCCGATTTGGGCAATCAGGTAATAGCCCGCGGTGAATGTGCCCGCAATGCTGCCGGCCGCGGCCCAGGCATAAATGTCGCCAACGGTCTTTCCCGTCGGCAGACCGCGGTCGAGCGCCATCTTCGCAACTACCGGGCTTATGGTACCCAGCAATGCCGACGGCAAAAGAAAAACCAGGCAAACATGCGTGAACACCCGCATCGGCCAGCCGAGCTTCCAGAGCCATCGGCAGCTGCCGACAACGTTATTCGAAACTATGATTGCAACGCACGTTACCGAACAGATGGCAAACAGCCACCCCAGGGCTTTTGCAGCCGGAAAACGGTCCGCGATGCGTCCACCTGTGTAATTGCCTAAGGTGATGCCTGCCAACACCACGCCGATAACAGAGGTCCACGTGTACAGGCTTGAGCCGAGCGAACGGGCGATTAGACGTGCCGC
The DNA here is from genome assembly GCA_030608075.1 of Phycisphaerae bacterium. Lineage (GTDB taxonomy): Bacteria > Planctomycetota > Phycisphaerae > Sedimentisphaerales > Anaerobacaceae > JAUWIU01. The sequence continues at coordinate 5,351 of JAUWIU010000058.1, read as the reverse complement.
CACAAGTTCGAGCACCATTATGCAGAAACTTGTGACGAACACCGTGAGACTCGGAATAATCAGCCGTTTACTAACTGCCAATCCTTTTGTTTCCTTCTTTTTCGCCGCCATAATCAAAACCTTCATTGAAGAAAAAAGTGAGTAAACCCAATTGCACCAAACACGAATCATTTTCTGAAGTGGTATGCATATTTGTTTTCGGCACACATAAGCTCGACTACCGTGCTCCAGTCCAACTCACAGCGCGACCAATCAACAGGCACAGGGTTAAGCGTATTGTTTTTTGGCGCGCAGGTCAAGGCCAGAAACTACCGATGATTCGACTCCTCGAGCGCTTGAGGGGACGCCTGCTTATGGGACGCAGGCCGGCCCAGCCTTTATGCTCGAGCTGCGCCTGCCGGAAAAGCCGATAAAAGGGCAGTTCCCCCCGGCCTGGGCTGCGTTGCCGCTCACGCTTTCACCAACGCCCGCTCACGCTCTAAAGGTTGGAGTTTTTTCCGTAATTAGGCACTGTTTTTAGACGATGTAAAAGTGGGCTTCAAGGTCGCAAATCTTGAAGTTGGCTCCGGAAAAAGTGCGTTCGGCGCATAAGCGTTTGGTGAGCCCCGTTAGAGACCCGAAGGAAAAGTCTCTAACGGGGTGAGCAGGAAGGTGAACGTGAAAACAAAAGGCTCAGTACTTCTGATTACGGTCTTTGCCGTGGCGCTGCTGTCTGCGCTGGTTATGGGCATGCTGCAGCTCAACACAGAAGAACTGCAGCTTGCACAGAATCATATCAACGCCGCCTATGCACTGGCCGTTGCAGAAGCAGGACTTAACGACGCCTTCAGCGAGCTGCGAACTGATTCAGGCTTCAGCAGTGGTTTTGCGGGAAAGTCGTTTAACGGCGGTTCATACGACGTCACCGTTACAGGCTCGGCGCCCAATCTGACCGTGGGAGCAACAGGCACTTCAGCACAGGGTTTTGTTGCCAGAGTCGAGGCCGACGTTACTGTGGGAAGCACGAGTCCCTATGTAATAAGAATTGATAACTTGCGGGTCAACGAATAATGCTCAAACCAAAAACAGCACTGGGAATTGATATTTCGGACGGGAAAATCCACCTGGCCTTGTTGAAGCAGGGCAAAGATGGTATCTCGTTGGTCAAAACCGCCGTCGGCGCCGTCCCGGACAAGGCTGTTCAAAACGCCAATATCGAAGACCCCGTGCTTGTCGGCAAAGCGCTCAAAAAACTCAAAGCAAAAAACGGTATAAGCGCACACAGAACCGCGGTGTCGCTGGTCGCCGAGCCTGTGCTTATGCAGGTGCTCGAGTTGCCCCAGGCCGCTGAGGGCAATATCGGCCGATTTGTTCGCAACGAAGTTAAAAACTATGCAATGCTGCCGCTCGAAAACGCCGCTGTGGATTTCTGCGGAATAAAGTCATCAATGAGGTCCGCCAACAGACGTGTATTTATTGTTGCCGCCGACCGTAGGCGGCTCACCGATGCCGTTCGGGCAATGCTCCGCGCGCGAGTCAATATCGATGCTGTTGAGCCGGCTTTGGCAGCTTACGTCAGGTCCTGCTACGAGAAAAAAATTGCTATGAAATTTGACCGGAACCTGCTCTTCGCAATTGTCCGTGATGACGTTCTCACATTCTTTCTGTTTAGAAATCAGACTTTGGACTTCGTGAGAACAAAACGCCTTGACGCTGCTCTTTTTGATTCTGACAAGTGCTGCCAGTGGCTCACCGAAGAGATTAATGCGGTAATACAATTCTATGAGCTTGAGGCGCCTGAAATCTGCCAAAAGTGGGAGGTAACCATCCTTACGAATATGTCCAGCCTCTCTCTTAAGGAAAAAGCTGAATCCCTCCAGGCTGGTGTTGGGCGGGCGGAGTTGAAAATCGTCTCCCTCGAGGATGCGTATCTCGACACACCCGTGGCAGATACCGCTCTTGCCGACAAACCTTCTGCCATTGCCGTGGGGCTGGCTATGAAACTGCTCGACTCGCCGGGCTCGCCCGTCAATATCAACCTGCTGCCGGCAAATGTTACTGAAGCCAAATACACAACAAAGCAGGCATTGCTCACCATAAATGTGGCGGCGGCCGTCTTTGTCCTGATGACCATCGGTGCCGTCTTTTTCAGTGTCAAGGCCAAACAGGTAAATCGAAATTCGCAGGCTCAAACACCGGTGCAGTTGGTCCAGAAAGCAAGAACACTGGTAAATGAGCGAGTCCGCCTGGACCGGAAAATTCAGGCTCTATCTGAGAATCTCACCAACATCGACAACATTGTGGGCGACAGGCCTGTATTGAAGTGGGCGCCTGTCCTGGACGAAATTGCCGGTGCCGCCCCGAGAAATGTGCAGCTCACCGGCACCTCTTGTGACGACAACTCGAATATGCTGCTTCAAGGCCAGGCTATTTCCTATGAAGACGTTTATCTTTTTGTAGATATGCTCAATAATTGCAAACATATTGAATCGGCTTTGTTGACTGGGACTAAGAACGCCGGCACATCTGCCGCCCTGGTGCACTATTCTATTAACTGTTCACTGACCGAATAAAGAGGATATTGACAAGTGTTGCTGAATAATTGGACAAAACTGTCTCATTCTTCAAGAAACAGCATGCTCACAGCACTTGTTGTGATAGCAGCGATTGGTCTTTACAACTGGATTGTCGCACCTCACAGAAGTGAGCTTCTGGCTGCGCAAAACCACGAGTCTGTTATGAATAATCTCGTTACGAAAAATAAAAGTGTAGGCAGCGACATCGTCATTAAGAAGAAAAAGCTCAAAGAGCTGCGGGACAAACTCAGGCAGGCCCATGTGGAGTTATTTGACCCTGTGCAGGCGCGAAAGTTTTTCAGCGAAATCAAGCTTCTCGCCAGGCAGCACCGCTGCGAACTATCTTCATCGAACTTTTTGCCCGCTGGCTCGAAACTCAAAACCGGCCGCCCTCAGCGCCGCGGCGATGTTACTATAAATCGTGCGACAATCAGCATTGTCGGCGCGTACGGAAACCTGGTGGCCTTAATAAATAAATTACAGGACCGCGCACAGCGCGTCCGGCTCGATTCCATAAGTATCAGACCAGGCAGCGACGGCTCCGGACGAGTGGAATGCGACGCCGCTATCACGGTTTACGTAGCGCACAAGAAAGGAGAAATGCTCCAATGAGCAGATGCCCGCACCCTATAATCCTTTGGTGTTTCTTAATTGCTGCTGTTTGGTTACTGCCTGCCGCGGCACAGCCGAAAGAAGCCGACAATGACCAGCCTGATATTGGCAGAGATGACCCATTTTCACCTCTCAGGACCGCTTCAAAGACGCAGGGAAGAGCCGAAACTCCGGACACTGATGACCGCGAGCAAAAACCCGAACTTTTTGTCGAGACCGTAACCCTGAAATTCCTCAGTGCGGCAAGTCTGGCGCCTGCAATCGAGAATATGTCTTCGGAGCTTGGCAGCATCACCACCGATGAGCAGACCAATTCTCTGATTATCACCGACATAAAGGAAAATCTCGCCAGGATAATAGAGCAGGTCAAAAAGGCCGACAAAATCCCATCACAAAGTGTCTTGGTTGAAACAATCTCGTTGAAGTTCCTCAATGTCGAGAGCGTTAAGGAAGCAATCAAGTACATGTCTTCCGAGTACGGCAGTATGTCCGTCGATGTCAAAAACAATTCCCTGCTTGTTCGTGACACTAAGGACGTTCTGGAAAGCATAAAGCAGGAGGTGCGGAAGATTGACAAGCCGCAGCAAATTATGTTTGTTGAAACGGCAATGCTGAAGTTCCTTGACGCCAAGAATCTCAAGGCCGCCGTCGAAAAGATGTTGTCGCAGTACGGCACCATCGAAGTCGATGAAAATACCAACTCCCTGATAATCTGTGACACCCGGGACAAGGTAGACAGCATACTTATCGAGGTAAGAAAAGCCGACAAAACTCCCCCGCAGATTATGGTCGAAGTCGTAATTGTTGATGTGCAGCTGGACGATGACACCGAAATCGGCGTAAACTGGGACCGCCTTTTCGAGAAAAACCGCGACGTTGTCTATGAGCAGACTCTCGCTGACTCACTCGACACCGCAGGCGTCATAGGCGGAGATTTCAGCATTCTCAAAGCCGGCATCAGCGGCACAATACACGCCCTGCAGAAGGTTCGAGATGTCGAAATACTTGCAAGCCCACGCGTGCTTGTTGTTAGCGGAGAGCAGGCCTTCATTCAAACAGTCGAGGAGATACCATACATCGAGCTTACCGGTACAGCCGAGGGCGGCTCTGAGGCACTCTCGTCAACAGAGTTCAAGGAAGCGGGCATAACCCTTACCGTCAAGGCCACCGTAACCGATGACAACAAAATACTGCTGACAGTAAAACCTGAGCAAAGCGTAAAAACCGATGAGACAGGCGTCGGCAGCAGTACCGTCCCGGTACTCGACAAAAGAATTACCGAAACCACGCTTCTTATGGAAGATGGCCAGGTGTTGGTCATGGGAGGCCTGAGAAAAAAGGAAACCAGAATCAGCACAGACAAGGTACCTCTGCTTGGCGACCTGCCCGTCATAGGCCACCTTTTCTCCGACAGAAAAACCGTCGTCAAGCATTCGGAACTGTTGGTCTTCCTCTCTCCTCACATCTACAAAGAACGCACGCTCACTGACGAAGAACTTGAGCGGTTCAACCAACTGAGAGAAATGCCGATGCTTGCGCTGCCGAAAAACAACGACACAGACAAAGATACCAGTGCTCACAAAGACAACAACGAAGACCTGTTGTCGATTTTAACGTCGCTGGAGAAAAAACTCAGCCGGTAACAGCGTGCGCTGCCTGCTGCCGCACGCCGCACCGATTATCACGCCTCGCCCTGGCCATATGGCCACCGATGCCTTCACAAATCAGGAAGCCTTGCACCAGAACCAACCCAATGTAAACAGCTCTTGAGATGGTTATCTCTCCGGCGACAACGGCAGTAGCTGGTCATTCCTGAGCAAGGTCGGTGACACGGGTGATTAAAATGACAATCCGTTAGGAAGCAGCGAGGCCTGTACCAGACTAACCAGTACAGGCCCCGAATCAGCCGCTGCCAGAATCAAGTATCAAGCATCGAGAATCGAAAATCCAGCTATTCACACGGAACGATAAACGGTGGTCCCGCGTTCACTAACATATTGACCAGAGCATCAAGGTCCTGCAGGTTTACCTGCAGCATCGGCGCAGCCAAGTCTGCGCAGTGGCCCGGTCCAACCGGTACAATAAACGGAGGTCCCGCAGCAACTAACATATTGACCATTGCATCGAGGTCCTGTAGGTCTACCTGGTCATTGCTGTCCAAATCGCCCGGGCACGGACAAACCG
>JAUWIU010000027.1 GCA_030608075.1 Phycisphaerae bacterium | reverse complement strand
GTGATAGGTTAAGCCCTTTGGCTTTTTCCGTTTTTAACACAGGATGCAATCCGCGTTGCCTGGTACTTCAGCCCCCATTTTCTTGAATGAGCTTAACACTCATAAGCACAGATGCCGTTCAACAAATGCCCGCAGTAGAAGTCGGCCAAAATTGACCGCCGGTTTATTTGATAATGCGCGGAATTTGTATATTTGGGCTGTGGCGATGCTTTTGAGCAGCATAAGTGCTTCTTATCGCGGGACTTAGTAGCGACCCTGGCGAGCTGCTCATATTTCTTGAAATGGCACTCTGGTGTTATCGGACAAAGGCTGTTTCGCAAAGCTGCGGCGGACGGGGGACACGATATGTGCCGCTACGAGTATTTGTGCTTGAACAACTGCGTATTTATTAAGATAATTGCGAGGAATGGTCATTGTTGTAGGGTTGCGGATATGAAAGTAGCGTATTTTGATTGTTTTGCGGGAGCTGGGGGGGATATGATTGTTGCGGCTATGGTCGATGCCGGCCTTGATGCCGAGTTCTTGAAAGACCAGCTTGCAACGCTTGGCATAAAAAGTCTCCACGTAGAATTCACCGAGACGCGGCGCCGGACCTTGCGGGCCCTCGCTTTCAGGCCGACGGCGACAGAGCAGCACCGGCATCGAAACCTGGAAGAGATAACCAGGGTCATCACAGAAAGCAGGATTCACAAACAAGCAAAGGAGACAGCAGTTGCCATATTTAATAAGCTCGCCGATGCTGAGGCAAGTGTTCACGGCAAAGAGCCTCAGGATGTCAGCTTTCACGAAGTTGGCGCGCTCGATTCAATTGCGGATATCGTCTCAGCGTCTGTCGGCTTTCAGTTTTTCAGGGCCTCTGGTGTTGAGAAGGTGTATTGCTCGGCCTTGAGCGTAGGCGGCGGGACGGTCAAGTGCGCTCACGGATGGCTGCCCGTCCCTGCACCGGCCACAGCCGAACTCTTAAAGGGCGTTCCGATTGTTGGCGGCCCGGGCCAGGCGGAACTGCTGACGCCAACCGCCGCGGCAATTCTCCTAACGATAGTTGACGAGTTTTGCCAACTGCCGTCAATGAAAATCCAGGCCATAGGCTACGGGGCCGGCACGTTAGAAGCCGAGGAGTTTGCGAACGTTTTGAGGTTGATTTTGGGCGAGACGGCAGACGAAACCAAGGCGGATACGGATTCGGTCTGTCTGCTCGAGACTAATATCGATGATACAAGTGGCGAGCTGGTCGGGCTGGTAACGACCAAGCTGCTGGAAAATGGCGCCTTGGATGTTTTTACCACGCCGATTTATATGAAGCAAAACCGCCCTGCCGTCCAGATTTCGGTACTCTGTAAAGTGAATGACGTTGAGCGGGTTGAGAAGCTGCTTTTCGCCCAGGGCCTTACTTTTGGGATTAGAAGGCAGATTTTGCAAAGAAGCAAGCTGAGCAGACAATTCGTCACGGTGGCGACAGAGTTTGGTGAGATAAAAATTAAGGTGGGGTCTCTGGCCGGTGAAGTTGTGGCTGCCAAGCCGGAGTTTTCGGACTGCGTTAGTGCCGCTGAAACGCATAAGGTAGCTGTGAAAACGGTTTTTGATGCTGCAACGTCGTCCTATCGAAAAGCGCATCCTTAGAGGCTGTCACGGCCAACGGCATCCTGAAAAGATTCACAACCAGAACTTTGAACTACCTTGAGGCGGTTTGAAACAAGCATTCGGGCATTTTTTTGCGGGGACGAGTGTTTCTAACACCCCAAAAATAAAGAAGTTATGCCCAGTGCCGAGGCTGAGTCCGAAAAAGATTGGAAATTTGGGAAAATAGTGCTTGACATACGGAGACATGGACGTATAATAGCAGATATTTGATAGGGCGCGTATGCTGTGCGCCCTACGAGCGATCGGCCTGTATCTCGCCAATCGTTGCACCACTTTCAGTGGCCAGTAAGGGATAAAGAGAAGGTAAAGCTGAGAAATGGAAAATCAGCCGAACCTTGCTGGGCACAGCACTTCGATATTTCCTTTCTCAGAGAAATAAAAGATTTGATAACAGCATGAGTGCAGAGTCCGAAAGTGCAGGCGTGACAAATAAAAACTTCATGAATTGTCAGGACGAACGACCAAATTTACCATTTTGGACAGGGTCTCAGGAAAGAAAGGAGGTTAAATCGAGTCCTGTGGAGTTTTCTTCAGGGAAAAGGGATAGAGAATTTGAGGGTTGTTTGAAGCGGGCGACAAGCGAAAAGCTTTGATGCTTGCTGCAGGCAACAAACCGTGTGTTTTGGCGTGCAGCCAAGACAGAAAATAGAATAGATAATTTTTCCCTGAGGAAAAAAGGAGTAGAAAATGAAAAGGTTAATTTTAGCTGGTTTGTTTGTGCTGTTTATGGTCGGTTCTCCCTCTGCTGTCGTGGGAGGGCCTATCGAAGATAGATGCGACGCTGTGTTCAGCCCAGATAACACTTTCATCGAGGGCTGGGGTTCGGGCTGGAATGGCGGCGAATGGATTTCCTACCCCAGTGGCTGGTGGAACCAATGGTTCTACAACGCTCCATTGGACACCACACGCTGGAAAAGAATCACCTACGGCATCGTTGTCGGCACGGAGACGCCGGGTTCTGTCGAATGGGCTGACATTGCCATAAACTGGAGCTTCGAATACTACGATAATGACGACAGTCCACCTGGTTCCGACGATTACATCGTGCGCGAGCTCGTCTACTCAGGAGATGTTGGGTCCGACGGTCAGGAATTTATGGGTGAGATTATCATTCTGGATTACAATCCGGCGTGGGTCTCCATCGACGTTATGACTTCCCCGGTCGATGGGGTTAGCAATATTCGCATTTTCGGATGGGTCGAGCACGAGTGCATACCTGAGCCGGCGACACTTGTCCTGCTCGGTTTGGGCGGACTGCTCCTGCGTCGCAGGAAACGTTGACGGTCGATTGTAAGCTCTGATTCTCGAGTGAAATATTAGCTGTGGATGGAGTGCAGTGACGCTGGTTGTGGGCCACAAACAGCGGCGTAAGAAGTGTGCGCGAATCTGGGGGCCTGCGCTGATTGCTACGGTGTGGGCCCTGGGTGGTTTTCATATCGCGTGTCATATTTTGCGGGGTTTTGGTTTGACTCAAACGGCGATGTTTCTATATTTGGGGCGGTACGATTTTTTTGAGGAGAGCAGGTGAAAATCGGGATTATAAGCGATAGTCATAACAGTCGCAAAGCCGCAGCAAAAGCGGTGGACGTTTTCAATGAACGCAGGGTCAGCTACGTATTCCACGCCGGTGACATAACATCACCGGCGACGGCCCAGGTTTTTTCGCAACTTAAAGACGCAAAGTTCATAGCAGTTTTCGGTAACTGTGACACTATGAGGCATCTGCTGCGAAGCTGCATTGACAGCTTTGGCGGTGAGATTTATGAGGACACCTACAGCGGCTATATCAACGGCAGGAAAATCTACATGGTCCATAGGCCAACAAGCCTCGCTGAGGTGGTCGAGACTGGCCGGTTTGATTTGGTCATTTATGGTCACACCCATAAGCGGGATATCCATAAGGTTGGCAATACTCTGGTAATCAATCCGGGCAGGTCGGGCGGCAGCCTGATGGGTAAGTCGAGCGTTGTTGTCCTGGAACTTGACGGAATGAATCCCGAAGTGATTGAGCTGAAATAGCAAGGAAGACGCCAAAGCTGTGATGACAAAAGGATGCTGTTACGTATGATTAGGCCGAAGAAGCTCAACGCGGTAGTTATCGCGGTTAGTGATATCGAAAGGAGTCTCAGCCGCACGTTTATCGAGCATTTTTTTGTTCGAGGAATGTCTCCAGAATTTCGGCCGCAGCAATGGCGTCAAGCCTCTTCTTCTTTTTCTTTCTGGAAAAATCAGCCGAAGCTAATTTTTCTTCTGCGCTGAAGCTGCTCAATCGTTCATCCTGAAAGTGAATAGGGATATGAACAACCTGTTTTAGCTGCTCCGCAAATCGGAAGACGATTTTTACCTGTTGGCCTTGTGTGTCGTCCATATTCAGCGGCAGGCCAACGACGATGGCACCGATGTTTTCGCTTTCAACGACTTCGGTGATTTTTTTCAGCAGTTCCTTTGAACCATCGGCCACGGCCAAGGGCGAGGCAATTGTCTCTGCGGGGTCGCATATCGCCAGGCCCGTATGTTTGGTGCCATAGTCTATTGCCAAATATCGCATCTTTCGTTTTCCATTGGTCGTGCTATGCACCGCGTTATAGAAATTTTTGCCCGTTGTTCTGCTCTATCAGTTTGAGCAACTGCTTTAATCGCTCCGTCTGGTCGCTGTGGCATATTAAAGTCACATCGTGGCTGTGAGCAACAACCATATTTTCAAGGCCGATAGCGGCGATTAAGTGTCCCTCTTCTTCGGTAACGATAATATTATCTTTGCAATCAAGAAGCTCGCTGGCGCCGGCGACTACAACGTTGTTATCTTTGTCCGAGCTGATAATATCAGCAAGAGCCGCGAACGAGCCCATATCGAGCCAGCGGCAATCCAGCTTTATGGCGTGAACCCTATCTGACTTTTCCATAACGGCGTAGTCTATGCTGATTTTCGGCAGTTTGATAAACCATTCCTGGAGCGTCTGCTGCTGATTTGGCCCGTCCCAGTCCTTATGAATCTTCTCGAGCGGCTCGACGCTTTCAGGCAGGAATTGTGCCAAATTAGCCAGGATAGTCTTGGCCTTCCAGACAAACATTCCGGAATTCCACAGGTATTGCCCGCTTTTGAGATACTGACTGGCGGTTTCTTCGTCCGGTTTTTCCCTGAACTCCTTGACTGAGTAAATTCTGTTTTCGCACTGGGCACACCTACGGGGCTTTGTGCATTTTATGTAACCGAACTGCGTCGCAGGGAAGGTCGGGCCGACCCCGAAAGTAATCATATCATCGGGATTCTGCTTAACAAAGGTTAAAGCGTCTTTAAGCGCCTGTCGGATGGTAGCGGCCGGCTCTATTACCTGGTCTGCGGTTACGACCGCCATTGTCGCTTCCGGGTCTGCTTTGGTGAGGATTGTTGCCGCCAGGCCGATTGCTCCGGCCGTATCCCGGATGGCAGGCTCCGCAATGACATTTTCCAAAGGCAGTTCCGGGAGGTTTTCGCGGACCAGAGCGACGTAGTCGGCGTTTGTAAGGACAATTATGTTTCTGGCGTCAAATATCGGTGACAATCGCTCGAAACAATGGCGCAGAAGTGTGCGGCCTCCGAGTAGTTTCAGCACCTGCTTGGGCCTTTTCCTCCGGCTTAGTGGCCATAATCTTTTGCCCGCACCGCCAGCCATTACCACTGCGTAATCCATCGCAAGTCCTTTTTATGTGCAAGAGACCGTGAACGATGATTATATCAAACAAGAAAGTCCTGGTCAAGCTCGCTTAAAGGCTCGATTTGCCGCGCCAACGCTTCATAGCCGCTTTTGCCCATAAGGGCGAACGTAGATTCTTTGCCCAATTCAACGGCAGGCTGGTCGTACGGGTCAATGCCGAACAAGGCACCGGCAAGAGATGTTGTTACCTCGTACAGATAAATGAACTGGCCGACAGTATAAGCATTGACCGCATCAAAAAGCACCGTCAGGCAGGGACGTTTGCTCTGCAGAAGGGCATACTCGGTAGCTTTTTTTTCGCTGTTAAGCAGTATGCTCAAGTCGACACCTGCGAGAAACCTGAGCTCAGGTGCGCAGTCAGGGGCCGGCCCTATGGTCAGGTTCGTTTGGAAATCATTGACCTGCAAAAAGGTAAACAGTTTGTCGTTAGGTCCTTCTCGATATAACTGGACCTGGCTGTGCTGGTCGGTCGTGCCGAGCGCCTTGACCGGCGTGGGACCAATGTGAACTTCGTTGCCGGCGATATCCTGGGCTTTACCGAGACTTTCAGCCCATAGCTGCCTGTACCAATCGGCTAAATCCTTTATCGCATAACTGTAGGGCATCATTACCGCAATTTTTTTGCCATGATTGTAAAAGTGGTAGTTCACAGCCGCGTTTATCGCGGCGGGGTTTTGGTAGAAATCCTCATCGCTGACTTTATTGTCCATATCGGCCGCGCCGCACAGAAGCAAATTGATATCAACGCCGCACATAGCGGCACTGAACAGGCCGACGGCACTTAAGACACTGAATCTGCCGCCGACACCCTCGGGTACTTCGAGACAGCGCAGGCCCACGTCATCAGCAATCCTGCGGAGAGTGCCCTGCTTAGCATCGGTAGTTGCAACGACCTGATTTTTCAAGCCATCGGTTCCCAGCTTGTCCAGAAGAAGTTGGCGGACTATCAGGAATTGACTTGCCGTCTCAGCGGTTTGGCCGGACTTACTAATCACATTGAAAATCGTCTTGTCGAGCTTGTCGCTAACCCAATCCAGAAACGAGGCCAGTTGCCCAGGGTCGATATTGTCAAAGACAAAAAGACGAGGGCCGGGGCGCTGGGTGCTGTCGAGGTTGTGCATATAGGGGTTTAGCGCCGTCTGCAAAGCGATATTACCCAGTGCCGAGCCTCCGATACCGAGCACAACGAGATTCTCACAATTGTCTTTTAGCTCAGCAGCCAAGTCCTTAACTTGCTTGGGTGTTTGCTTGCCATAAGGCAGGTCTCTGTATGGAGTTTTGCCGGCCTTTCTTTCGACATTTACCAGGCGAATCAACGGCGAAGTCTTCTCGGCAAGGGCTTTTAATTGGCCAGGTGTGATGCCGTGCTCGGAGCCAATAATCTCGGACGTAACGTTCTTGTAGTACAGTCTGATTTGTGCATCGGCCATTATCATATTCCTTTAACATCATGGTCAAGGTAGTTGCTTACAGGTATCGGTTCATCGTTTTTTATTCGCTGCGGCTTTTCCTGCGTCCCTCACAGAAAGCCAGCAGTGCGCCTTTCTCAGTAACGATAAGGGCGGGAATGCGGTACGTGTGGTAGCCATCCCGGCCGCTTACAAAAACTTCAACATTACGCGGCTGCTTGAGAGTGGCTGGTTTTTCTGCCGCCGGGGCCTTTGTCGATATGAAAAATACAACCAAAAAAGCTGCAATTACGCTGCTCAACAGTTTTGGCTTTTTCTGTGTCATTTTTTCCCCTCACCGACTTTACCAGGCAGCACCGAGCTTCAGCGTCGTCGGACGTCAAAGACTTTATTGTTGTGAAAGACCGGCGTATTTTACCATGAGTGATTTGGTTTGTCCTGTGTTAAATCGGACTACGACGATACTGTCGTCGCCCATATCGATGAATACTTTCACCCTGCCCAGGCCGAACGTTTTGTGCCGTACCAACTGGTCGGGCCTGAATTTGGCAATAGAGTCGTGCAGGTAATCCTGCGCAGCACTGTCGCCGGCCTCGGGTTCCGTAATCTCGATTCCAAGTTCAAAAAGAAACGGCGACGGGATTGTTCGCAGCATCTGCCCGCGAATTGTTCGATACTGGGCGCAGCTTATGTTCAACGCTGTTTTGGCGCGCGTAATGCCGACGAAAAACAGTCTGCGTTCTTCCTCTATTTCTTCCTCATCATCATTGTGGGGACTGTAACTTCTTTCGTGCGGCAGCAGGCCGTCCTCGACACCGATGATGAAGACGTTCTCGAATTCGAGTCCCTTGGCGGCGTGCAGGGTCATCAGCGCCACGGCGCCACGGGAACGGTCGTAGCTATCTACATCACTGAACAGCGCTATTTGCTGAAGGTAATCAATCAGTGATGGCTCCTCGGTCTGGGTGTCATATTGAGCCGCGGAGTTTATGAGTTCGTTCACGTTCTCGAGCGCGTCGAGACCGTCGATACCAAGCACCTGCAGGGCCTGCTGCAGCCCTGATTCGACAAATACACGCTGTGCCAGCGGAGCGACTTTGGCTTCGGTATCTTTCTTGAACTGCTTTATCAAACTGACAAAAACGGCAATCTTGGCTTTCGGGGCTTTGGAAAGAGAATCAATACCTGCTGCTTTCTCGAGTGCCTCGAAAAGCGTAATGTTGTGAGCAGAGCCGTAGGCCCGAACTTTGTCGATTGTGGTTTTTCCTATACCGCGAGCCGGCGTGTTTATGACCCGCAGCAGGGCAATTTCGTCATTAGGGTTGACAAGAACCTTCAAATAGCCGAGCAAATCGCGTATTTCTTTTCTGCCGTAGAATTCGACACCACGGACTATCTGGTACGGTATTTTGTTCCGGATGAATGCCTCTTCGAGCACACGGCTCATTGCATTGACGCGATAGAATACCGCCATATCGTTAAGAGAAGCACCTTCGTCGCTAAGCTCTTTGACCCTGAGCGCAACTGCCTCCGCTTCTTGAAGCTCATCTTCGACTGTGCTTATGACTACGTCACTGCCTTGTGGTCTCGTGGCGATAAGCTTCTTCTGTTTTCGGTTTTCGTTGAAAGAGATAAGCCTGTCGGCCGCTTCGAGGATATTAGGCGTGCTGCGAAAGTTCTCCTCCAGCTTGACGATTGTCGCCTCGGGCCAATCATTTTCAAAGGCCAATATGTTACGGATGTCCGCGCCGCGCCAGCGATAGATACTCTGGTCGGGGTCGCCAGTGGCACAAATGTTGCTGTGCTGAGAAACAAGCGCCTTGGCTATTTTATACTGGGCGTGATTCGTGTCCTGATATTCGTCGATAAGAAGGAATTTGAATCGCTCTCCAAGCTCGGTGCAAATGCCGGAACAGTTTTGAAGCAAAGAAGCGGTTCTCATCAACAGGTCGTCGAAATCCACGGCGTTTGCCTCGCTCAGGATTTGCTGATAACGGCCATATATCTTAGCTAACGTTTGGGAAAAGAAATCATCAGCGTCGGCCTTTAGCTGGGCAACGTCTATCAGCTTGTTTTTCAGGGTCGAGATTGCATCAAGCATGCGGGCGGGCCGGAAATTCGCAGTATCAAGGTTGCAGTCCTTGACCGCCTGCTTGATGCAGCGGCTCTGGTCGGTCTTGTTGTAGATGCTGAAGTTAGAGCGAATCTCTGCCTGGGCTGCATACCGGCGAAGGATTCTGACACATAGAGAATGGAACGTACTGATGTGCGCGCCTGCGGCAGTACCAAGAGCAAATACCCTTTGGCGCATTTCATCGGCGGCTTTGTTTGTGAAAGTTATTGCACAAATGTTATACGGCCTGACGCCGGAATCGATAAGTGCTGCGATTCGATATGTGATTACACGGGTTTTGCCGCTGCCCGGCCCTGCCAGAACAAGCAAGGGCCCTTCGATATGAAAGACAGCCCGTCTTTGCGAATCGGTTAGCTGGTCGTAACGCATTATCGTACTGTATCGGTTGCAGTGCGCATCATTTTGACTGCTTTAATTGTCTCATTAGTTCTTCTTCCTGGCGTTCGAGCTGCTCGGCAAGTTTTGGCATTTCAAGTTTTATCCGTGTCCGAAGGGCGAGTCTGAAGTCAAGTGGGTATTGCCGGTCGTTCAGGAAATCGCTAAGGGCGAAGTATCTCAATAATTTGAAGTCGCCAAGGTCAATTCGGTTTTCAGGTTCCCATTTTTCGTAGTAATAGTCGTAGACTTCTTTGGCCATTTTTTCCCTGCCGGCCGCTTCGTCATCCTCGCGGATTGCATATCTAAAATAGCTCTCGCGCAGAAGCATCAGCACTATTCGTTTTGCATCGTTCAGGCCTATATCCTTCAGGTCCTTTATGAGCGTGTTTCTTGCGAACTGAATAAGGGGAACGTTAAACTCTTCGCGTGGATACAGCTCTCGTAGCTGCTTATAGATATTCCGGGCCTGCCCAAGATGCCCTGCCTGGTAAAAGAGAAGAAGAGCGTTTGTGAGAAGATTCCTGTGCCCGTTTTGGATGGAGACGTAACTGCTTTTGTCGAGGCCTTTATATTTTTCCAGAACCGCCAGTCGCGCCTTGTTGCAAGGCTCGAACATCCTTAAGTCGGGCCGGATAAATATTTCCCTTGTTCGCGGTGATGATGACGCTTCAGCGGCGCTGGAATAGATAAATATTTTACCATTGTAGAAGAGGTTCTGTAAGCTGTGCCCGACGATACGGTCGGTGTTGGTTTCGTCTATGGAATAGTCCTTTTTGCCTGCAATCTGCAGACCTTTCACGGACCAATACATCGCGTGGGTGTTTGGGTGTCGCCAGTCCAGCGCCAAATGTGTGTTGGGGTCGTCAGGGTTGACCGGGCCGTAAGTTTGATTCAACTCCTGCATCAACACCGGGTCCAGCTTCCATACGTGGCGTAAATGATAGGCCTTGGCAAAAAGGTCGAGCTTATAGAGACCTTTGGAGCCTCTGAAATCATCTATCACTCTGAAGGCCTCTGCGTTGAAGTTTGAAGGTTTTTGCCGTAAAGACAAATAATTGCTTACAAAATCATCTTCATCGCCATCGTCAAATTTTTTGTCGGCGGACTTCAAGGCTGCAATCAGTGGTGCGACGTTGGCATCATCTGCAACTTGCCGCCACTGAAGAGGTGCTTCGGCAAGGGCTTTAAAGTATTTGTTGTCCGCCGGGCCGAGCAGAGGCTCCATAGCCAGCGCTAATTGCAGTTTGTAATACTTGTGCGCCTCGTCCGTAAAACCGCCCATTTTGTGCTGGAAAATCACCGCCAATTCACGGTAGAGCTTAATGATTTTCGGATTTAGAGGTATCCCCTGGTCCCGCAGCAGTTCGTAGCCGTTCTTTACCCATCGCCAGCGCTGGTCCGGTTGCGTGGCAGGGATAGTCACCGATATATTGTAAGCCATATTCCAGGCGTGGAACTCCCAAACAGATGCGAAGCGAGGCTGTAGCGTTGTTATCCACTCAGCTAATTGTTTGGCATCGAAGAATTGGCCCTGCTCTTTCAGTCTGTCGGCGCGAATCCACAGCACGTCCACAACCAGGCCACGAAATGCCCCCATAGCTACGGTAGCAAACGCCAACGATGGCGGAGCGTTCTTGAGCGGCTCATTACTTATCAGCTTCATTCGGTATCGCTCAGAATTGATGTAGTCGAGCTGCATGCCGGCGGTGATAAGCAGCGCCGCTGCAAGGACAATACAAAACACACAAATTAGCAGGTCACGCAAACGCATAAAAAACTTAAACATTTAGGATTAAAAGTTCGAGCCGATTCAGACTGTGATTCTTGCAATTTCCCGATAACTGAAAATCACTAAGGCGAGCAGCAATAGTATGGCCGACTTAACGAAAATCATTAACCCTGCAACCTTAGCCACCACCGACCAGCTTAGCAGTCGTCCGCCAAGGAGGAACTTCGTCGGGTTGAATTTGTCGAACTGCGGCAGCAGGCGAATAATCGGCCCGATGGTGTACGAGCACAGGCTGCTGGCGTTTTTGCTCAGATAGTCAAAAGATTCGATAATAAAGCCGCTGATGGTTCCCGTGAAGAAAACAATAAGACAAAGCAATATGGCCACGGGCATGGAAAGGAAGCTCGAAGCAAATATGCCCAGGCAAGCAAGCAAAACCAGACGAAAAAAAACCAATAGAACGCCCCTGAAAAAATTTGCAGTAAAGGAGTCGGCTTTGTACAGCACTTCGAGACCATCCTCCAGTGGAAAGATAACTACCGTATTATTAAACCGAGGGTCATTGAAGAATCCCACGGCCAGATACCCGTCCTCGGCCACAGCGTCGGCAGGAACTTCTATCTCGTAAAAAGTGCGTATGAGGTCACGGCGCTCAAACGGATAAACTGGTGTTCCAACCCTGCTTCCTGCTTGTCGAATGTCTCCGACCAGCCATTTGCCGTAAACGTGCAAATCCGGTGGATTCATAGACACATCATACTTGAATCTTACGAACAAGCTCTCATTTGGGTCAATAGGTTTGACGTTGTTGAACTCCCAAACCAGCTCGTGGCCAGGTGCCGCAGCGCGCTTGCCAAGTTCTATCTGCGATGCAAGAGCATTCTTGTAATTTTCGCGCCCGATTTTGCTGTCAGTAACGCCCGGTGGCAGCTGCCCCGTCCTTTCAAGCCTTTCGTAGGTTTTCTCGACCTCGTCACCAACGTCGGCTTTGGCAGGAATCAAACCTGCCCGAGCCGTGAAGAACTCGTTTTGCACCTGAAGAAGCTCAGCTTCACCGGCTTTGACGAATCTCGGTGTATAGATAGTGATGCCATATATTAGTGCCGAAAACAGGCCAAGCAAACCTATATCGAGCAATATCACGCCTAACACTTTTCCGAGAAGGAGCTCAAAGCGGCGAACCGGCTTCGTAAGAACCGTGTATATTTGTTTTTGCTCAAACTCGCTCGTGAGCGAATAAGTGGATGCGAGTATGGTGAGCAGACACAGCAAAAAACTGGTGAGGGATAGGCCGTAACTTATAAATGTCTGCATTCTTCCTTTTAGGGTGCCGTCGCCCACCATCGAAATGGCCATAGCCGGCAGAAGCACCAGTAAGAGCACGACAAAAACAACCGCTATTTTCATGCGCAAGGCCTGTTTGAGAGTGTTCGTGGCAACAGCCCAGATACTACGCATCGCCCGCATCTCCTTTGTGGCTGTCCCCCTGGTTTTCGTCTCTGTCGGTTGATGTGTGGCGCTCTGTCAACTGCTCCAGAATACTTTTCTCAGCTTCTTGTTGGCTCGTTTCCGTTTCGACAGGCTCAGGTTTGACGACGCCCTCAGGCGGAACCGGCTCTGCCGGCTCAGTCAGTTTGCTTAGCAGCTGCCGGTCAGGTTCGGATTCGCCAGTCTCAACCGGGCTGACCTCTTCTGTTGTTGCCGGCTTATCAGACGACCCCTGGCGCGATACCGGCGCCGATACAAGTTTATCGAGTATGCTCCCCGCGCGCGGCCCGGACGTGAGAAAATCACCGATTTTAGTAGTGCTCACTGCACCGCTGGTGGCCTGAGCCTGCTGCTGGGCCGCCACGACTGTCTTGATAAAAAAGGTCTCAAGCCTGTCCATCGGCGAAGTTACGGTACATTCGGCCTGCTCGTTCTCCACGATTTGTTTTATCCTCTCGACGCTTCTATCGCTGATGGAGCCGGTAGTAATCTGCCTTTTGTTTGTTTGCTGCAGGAGCTCCTTTACTTTTCCTTTTGCCTGGATTTTCCCCCCGTAGAGAATTGCAATTCTGTCACATACGTCTTCCACGTCGGCGAGAAGGTGACTGCAGAGCAGAACTGTTTTTCCGCGCTTGGCAAGCTGAAGGATTAAGTCCTTTATCTGCCTTGTGCCGATAGGGTCCAGGCCCGTTGTCGGCTCATCCAGGATGAGCAGGTCAGGGTCGTTTATCAGCGCCTGTGCCAGACCGATTCTCCGTGCCATACCCTTTGAAAAGGTTCCGACCGGCCTGTTTGCCACTGCCCTCAGACCGACCATATCGAGTAGCGCTTCGATGCGCATTTTTCGCACTTTCGCGCCCAGACCGAATAATCTGCCGTAAAAGTCCAATGTTTCGCGGGCATTCAGATATTTGTAAAGATACGATTCTTCAGGCAAAAAACCTATCCTGGCGTTGATTTTCGGGTCGCTACTGTCTCCGCCGAGGACGATGGATTTTCCCTTTGTCGGGTAAAGCAGTCCGAGCAGCACTTTCAGCGTTGTAGTTTTGCCCGAGCCATTCGGGCCCAGCAGGCCAAACACTTCGTTGTAGTTGATTTTTAAGTTGAGGTTATCGACAGCATAAACTTTCTGGCGGCCCCAGAAATCGGAAAACACCTTGGTCAAAGAAAAAGTTTCGATTGCGTATTCCATATTCCAAATCTCGTGCCTTGTTCAGCCTGGACGCAAACAAAAACAGTTCGCACGGAGTTTTGCGGTCACTGGCCGTGGTCGAGTTCTTCACCGTAGCGCACCAGCCGTGCGCTATTAAAAACAACAATGAGAGAACCGGCGAAGTGCAATACCGCAGCTATTTCCGGCGTTAATATCCTGAAAGATGAGATACCAGCGATAATAAACAGGATTCCGAAACCAAGATTCTGATTAATAACCTTTCTGGTTTTCCTGGAGAGCTGGATGAGAAAGGGCAGCCTTTCCAGGTCGTCGCTCATCAAGGCGATTGAAGCCGAATTTATCGCGACATCGCTTCCGGCCGCTCCCATTGCGATTCCAAGGTCGCCGGCGGCCAGAGCCGGCGCGTCATTTATCCCGTCTCCAACTACAACGACGGTGTGCCCGGCACTTTTGATTTGCTCAACAATCGACAGCTTGTCCTGAGGCAGGCACTGCGCCTTGAAATCCGTACAACCCAATTCAGCGGCCACGCGATTGGCAACTTCATCACGGTCGCCCGTAAGCATTGTCACCCTTTTTACTCCCATCTCAAGCAGCTTGCTCACCGCATGCTGGGCCTCCGGTCTGGTTTTGTCCTGCAGCCCTATCCACCCGATGCACCTTAAATCCCTGGCGATATAAAGTGTGCTAAAGCCCTGCTCCTCGTCAAGGCCAGGCCCTGAAACGTTGTTCATATCAACATTCTTTTCTTTCAGGAAAGTGTCTCTGCCGACGTAGACCGAAGCCGAATCCACTCGTGCAGTGACGCCTTTGCCAGGTACTTCCCTGAAATCATCTGCACCAGGCAAAGACAGATTTGCCTGTTTTGCCACTTCCTGCAAAGCCCTTGCCGCCGGGTGCTTGCTCATCTGCTCTGCCGAAGCGGCCGCAGTTAACAGCTCGGCCGCTTCCACATTCTCAGCCGGCGTCAGTTTAGTCACATACAAGCGACCCGTAGTTAGGGTGCCCGTTTTGTCAAATACCATTGCGGTTATTCTGCCTGCTACTTCCAGGTCCGCCACGTTTTTTATCAGCACGCCGAGCCGAGCGGCGGCAGAAATCGCCGCAACCATTGCTGTCGGCGTCGCTAAAATCAGCGCACAAGGACAAGAGATGACAAGTATCGTGATTGCATAGTTGATATTTCTCGTGAAAAACAAAACGATGCCGGCAATCATCAGGATGGTTGGAGCATACCATTTAACGTACCGGTCGATTATTCGCATAATCGGTATCTTGCTTTGCTCGGCCTGCATTATCAATGACTGCACCTTTCCCAGAGTTGTGTTTTTGCCCGCCTTTGTTACCGTGATATCCAGCACCCCTGTAAGGTTGCTTGTTCCGGCGAAGACCTGCATTCCAGGCACTTTATCGACCGGCAGAGATTCTCCCGTTATTGTTGCTTCGTTGACCGAGCTAAGCCCGCTGGTAACTTCACCGTCGACAGGTATGTTGTCGCCAGGCCTGACGCGAACACAATCGCCCAGTTTTAACGCACTTACCTTTACTTCTTTTTCCGAGCTGTCTTCGGCGATAAGGTTGGCTTTGGTAGGCGTCAGTTTAATCAGCGATTCAATGGAGGCCCGTGCGCCCAGAGCCGTACGCGTTTCGATAAGCTCGCTCAGCAGCATAAAGAACGCGACTATGCCGGCCGTGCCATAACTGCCCGTTGCAAACGCCGCAAGTATTGCCAGCGCCACAAGCTCATCCATATGGGTCTCCCTTTTTATGAGACTCCTTGCAGCGTGCAGAACAATGGGAGCGCCGAGCAGAAGCGCACCGACCATCGCCAGGAATTCCGCGTGGTCACTGCCTCTGCCATAAACAAAGCTCAGCCGGGCAATGCCGCTGCTTATCAACAGCATTCCACCAGCTAACGTTCCAAGCAGAGCTATACTTACGCGAATCTGCCTGCCGTGAGTATAGTCAGCAGAGATATTTTCCTGAAAGTGTAAATGCTCGTGAGCCATATTTACTTTTCTGCCTTTTGTTGTTTTATTGTTGGGTCCCTGTTTACAAGGATTCTTATTTCGGTTGCCTTACCACCGGCGGTAGGCTGCACGATGAATTTTTCATCTACGTTCTCAAATATCTGCTCCATTGCATCCTGATAGATTCTTTGGATAACCAGCTCCGGATATTTTCGATATTCGGGCAGCACTGCCAGCAAATATTCCGCATCAGCCTTGGCGCTTTCGACAACTTTGGTTCGATAAGCTTTCGCCTGGGCGATTTTTTCCTGTGCCCGGCCGGCCAACTGGACCCACAATAGTTCTTTTTCGTCCCCGCCGACAGCTTTCTCACGAAGGGCGTCAAGAAGTTGCCCGCCAACAGGGCCTGCTGCCTCGTTAAGGGTCTTCTCCGCGTAAGTCCTGGCCTCATCAATCGCCGTGTGCCTTTCCTGGCTTGCCTTGATGGATGCCAGGAATGCCTCGTCCACCTGCCGAGGCTGTGTTACATCGGTAAGCTGTATCGATACCACTTTTATGCCGCTTTCTATTGTGTCGAGCTTCTCCTGAAGCAATCTTTTGACCTGCCCGGGAATTCTACTGCTGCTCGAAAGTGCCTCGTCGATTGTGTACTTGACCATTGCCGTTACGACTGAGTTGTCCAGAAGGTCTCGCAAAAGCGGCCTGAGGCTTTTGGTTATAACGTCGAAATAAAGCTCGCCCGGTTTTATATCTTCCACATAAACATTTCTGAAGAAGCGCTCAGGGTCATCTATTTGATAGTATAGCTGCCATTTCGAGTGAACGATGTTGTAGTCGCTGCCGCCGGAAGCAGCAATTGCCACGTCTTGTTTTTCACTTCGCGTAATGCAGTAGCCGTCTCTTAGTGGGTCCAGGTTCCTGGGGACCCGCACTTTTATTTTTGGGTTTTCCGGCAGCAGCTCCACTGATTCCTGGTAATACCAAAATGAGTTGAGCGGCAGGCTTATCTTTTTCTTTACCGGTATTTTTATAATTTCATTTATTGGATACGGGAATACCCAGTGCAGACCCGGACCGAGAATTCTGTCTTCAACGCTTATACCACGAATCTTTCCAAACTGCAAAACGATAGCCTGCTCATCAGGCCCGACTGTCTTAAAGCCCGACGCCAAGAAAACTATCACCAGCAAAATCATTATTATTTTGAGGATGCCAAACGAAATCCTCAATGCCTCGGAAAGCGATTTGCCCGCGGCATCAAGCTCATTAGTATCCGCTATCTGGCTCTTCGTATCTTCCATTTCGTGTCCCGAAAGCTATTGATAGCTCAATGTCTCTATTTAGGAGCTACTCTTTGGGCTTGATATCAGGTATTTTTCTTAACAGCTCGAAAGGTCTTGTATCGGCACTTATTACAATAGTGGCTTTTTTCTCCAATATTTTCTTCAGCGTTTCGACATCCTGCAGGAACATCGCCAGCTCAGGGTCCGCTTCGAGCATCTTATAATATCTGGCAGCCTCAGCATCGCCCTGACCTCTTATTGCCTTTGCTCTGGCCTCCGCAGCGGCAAGAAGTTCCGTGGTTTTCGAGTCGGCGTCCGTCTTTATCTTTGCAGCTTCCGCGTTTCCCTCGGCGATAGTAACTTCAGTTCTACGGTTTCTTTCGGCCCTCATTCGCTTAAAGACGTCTTCGCTTACATCCTTGCTGATTTTGAGCTGTTTTATGCCCATCGTTTTTATTCCAATTCCGTAGCCGCTGCTTTTGACCGCCTCTTGCAGATGCGAAAGCATTTCCTGCTGAATTACTGCGAACTTTATTTTCTCGGGGTCGCTGTTGACAAATTCTCCAAAGAAATGCAGCCCGATTACGCTATTCTGTGTATCGCTAATCTGGCT
The DNA here is from genome assembly GCA_030608075.1 of Phycisphaerae bacterium. GTDB lineage: Bacteria > Planctomycetota > Phycisphaerae > Sedimentisphaerales > Anaerobacaceae > JAUWIU01. Next base: position 5,999 of record JAUWIU010000027.1, on the reverse strand, counting down.
GCGCAATTTACTCTCCGCCTCTTTGACCGAACCGACGGAGTTAAAGAATTCGAGCGGTTCTGCGATTTTCCACACGACGTAGGTGTTTACGATTATAGGCACGGCGCCTTTTGTTGTCGTCTCGCCAATCTCAGCTTCGAGGACCCTCATCCTGGAATCGAATTTGATTCTGCGCTGTATCGGCGGGGGCCATTTGAAATACCACCCAGGCTCGGTAATCTCACGTGTAGGCTTGCCGAAGGTCGTTACCAGGGCCGATTCGGTCTCCCGCACCTGGAACGACGCGAAGCACAACGCCAGAACTACAACCAACAGCACAATGAACATTGTAATGGCTATATTTTTCATTTTTCGATGCTCTCCTCAAGACCGCTTATTTCATACAAGCTGGGCATTAGCTTTTCCTGAACGTCAACTATGATAACCTCCGCATCGTTTGGACTGACAACCTTCACGTATTTTCGTATATTTCCCAGACCCTCTTCGAACGCCGCCAGTCTTTGCCGGCGTTTGTAGATGTCTCTTGCCGCCTCATACGCCCGGAGCTGCCCTGCAAAGCGTTCGCCGGTGCCCCGGGCAAGTGTTGCCTTTTCAAAGGCATAACCTTGCGCTTTTCGTAAAGTCGTGAAGATATCCCCGCTCGCCTGCGCGAAGGCCCTGTCCAAACGCCCGCCAAGGCGCTCGACTTCGTCCAACTTATTCTCTTCTTTTGCGCGCTGATATTCGGCTGCAAGAGTATAAAGCCTGTCAGCATTTTCTACTGAGCCGGCGAGAATGCTGAGGTTCTTGTTGCGCTCGGCGTGAGCGTTGAGGATAACGGCCTGCTTTTTCTGAACGGCACCGACAACTTTCTGATAATCGGCTGCCACCTCAGGCGGCGGATGAAGCCCCTGCAGCCCGACAAATACTATTTCGACACCGAGCTTTTCTTTATCAGCGGCCTTTTGAATCTCCCGGGTCAGAATCTCCTTCGCACGAGCCCGCCCGGCACCGAGCAGACTTTCGTCCATATCGGTTGTCTCATCAACCTGGATTTTTGCGCTGGCCGCGAACCTCGTCAGTTCCCGATAACAGATGGATTCCAGCAGCCTCGCCGGCTCGTTATGGTTATAGATGAAAGAATACAAATCCTTAACACTGTATTGAACGGGAACAGCCGCTGTGATAAGGCTTACGGGCACTGCACCAGGCGCCAGTTCCGCGTTTGTCCGTTCAGCGGCTACCAGAAGATTATACTCCTGCTCATAATGGGCCTTACCCCATAACAGCGAGCGCTCTGGTATTACCTCCTTCGTTTTTGGGTCAATCTTTGGCACGAAGCCGATGCTCAGTTCCATGACCTTTTTCGTACGGTACTTATAGGCGACGTCGATTGGCCAGGGCCATTTCAATGTCAAACCAGGACCGACGAGTCTCACCTGCCCGGAAGCGTTCACCGGGTTTCCGAAATGCTCTATTATTGCCTCTTCATTCGGCTCAAGCACAACAACACAACTCAACAAGTACAAGGTAACAGCGGAAAAAAGAATCAGCGGTACTATGGCTTTCTCCAGCAGCTTGTAGAACCACGTCTGCGACACCTCAAACCCGAACTGATAATCAATCGCGCCCGCTGCCGTGCGGAAGGCCCCGCCAGGCTCGCTTATGACCCCCAGAAGCCGGCTGTCAAAAGCCGCGCGGCTGTATTGCCCTTTCAGCCGCGGCCGGTATATGTCCAGAACGACATTCAGAGTCGTCTCAACACCAAGTACAATAAGAAGTATCGGAACCAGCCTGTTGATAACCGCCAGCGCAATGAACTTCTGGAAATGTGCCAGCGCAAGGCCAAAGCCCAGTGCAAAGCACAAAACGGCAACGCCCAGCAGAAAGCTCCCGCCGGCTCTAAGGGGCTTCCACTGGTCGTGTGAAGACATACCGGTTGCATAACGTGAGATTAAGAAGCTCACAAATGCAACAGCAGTCAAACAAACCGCACAGATTAACGCCTGTTTCGCCTCAACATCATTGGCGGCGGCTGAAACACTTTTCAGCAGGTACAGTCCGATAGCTAATTGATAGACAGCTATCGCAACCGAAAATATTGGAATGAACCATTTTTCAAATATCGCCAGCCGACGCTGAGACACCGCAAATAACGTCGCCCCTTCACCTTTGGCCTCGAATATCGTAGACCCCTGCTCCTTGCCTGATTGTGTCATATCAAGCTTTTCCTGCTCGGCAAGGCACCGCTGGTGGAACTGCACCGTTAAGACGAACCAAATCAACGCACCGGCAAGAATCACCCAGCTCATGGCTGAGACCGCAAAAAACCCGCTCCAACGCCCTATCAGAAGGCTGACCACAAAGAACACGATACTGACACCCAGCGATGCGCGAGCCAGGTATTCAGCACGCCTGGACGATAATGTCATTTTTCACTCCGCCAATGAGCTATGAACAAAAAACCTACAAAGACAGTATCCATTGTGTACACTACAGGGTCTTTACAAATCAGAAGTTTTGTAATATATCAGTAAGCATCGTTTTAGTACAGGGATAATTGCAGGTAACTATTAATCAAAAACATGCGACCGGACGCTCTTGTAAGCCCCATAACACTTGAAATAACGCTCAACCAACAATGCATAAACTACTTACCCTAACCAGGAACACATTCGTTGAGGCAATAAGACAGCCGGTTTATGGTATTATTATCGTTATCGCCCTGCTTTTGTTCTTCCTCTGTCCGTCAGTAACGATGTACACAATGAGCGACGACAATAAACTCTTGCGAGAGATAGGGTTGTCTACGCTTTTTTTGACCAGTTTGTTCATAGCAATATTCTCCGCATCCGGAGTCGTGGCTGACGAAATCGAGAACAAAACCATAATGACGGTTCTGAGCAAGCCCGTTCAGCGTCCTATATTCGTCGTAGCGAAATTTCTCGGTGTTGCAGGGGCCGTCGTACTCGCACATTACATCTGCACCGTCGCCCTTCTCATGGCCATTAGAGAAGGTGTTCTGGAGACCGTCTCAGACACCCACGACCGCACGGTCCTGACGGCAGCGGCGCTTGTAGTTGGCCTCGTATTTTTACTGACTGTCTTTTTTAATTATGCTTATGACTGGAAGTTCTCATCTACCGCGGTTGTCCTGACGGCCATTTTGGGTACGTTCGCGCTCATCTTCTTGACCTTTATCGACCGAAACTGGCGCTTTAACCCGCAGGAAAACGGCATAAATGCACTGGATATTTATGGTTCGGTATTGCTGCTCTTGGGCGCGATAGTAATGACGGCTTTGGCCGTAGCGCTATCGGCCAGGTTTAACATTGTGGTCACGCTTTCGGCCTGCGTCGGTCTCTTTCTGTTGGGACTTATTAGCGACTACATCTTCGGCAGATTTGTCGAAACACAATTATGGGCCAGGATAGGCAGATTTTTGGTGCCTAACCTCCAGATTTTCTGGATAAGCGACGCCATTTACGAAGGCAGTGAGGTGCCTTTGAAATACATCATAATAAGCGCCTCATACGCGCTGTGCTACACCGTGGCAATACTCTCACTGGCTATCGCTGTTTTCCAGAGACGCCAGGTGGGATAACCTGTCCTGCGTATTGCCTGTTTTCTGCCGTATGCCGGCCTTCACGATTTGGCAGTCAACGTCTTTAGAACCGCTATTTCATCGCAATTATTCTGTTTGGGGCACATCGCACAGTCGCTCCACACCTTCATCGGAAGCCTGTTTTTTTCAATGACCTCAAACCCCATCTTCTCGAAAAAGTCCGCCTCCAATGTCAGTGCGAACACCCTTGCTACACCGAGCTGACGTGCCCGCTCAATAGCCGCCTCCGCCAGCGCCTTGCCGACTCCCGCACCGGTTTTTCCCTCTTCCACAGCCAAGGATTTTATCTCAGCCAGGTCAGACCAGATAATCTGCAGCGCACAGCAGCCCACGACCTTGCCATTCAGCTCGGCCACAAGGAACGCCTGCAGGTTTTCGTAGATGTCGGCCAGTGAGCGGAAGAGCATTCTGTCCTGCTCGGCGTAGAAATTTATCAGGGGAAAAATTGACTCCGCATCGGTAATTTTAGCACTACGCACTTTCATAGACAGACAATATAGCCGATTGTGCCATGTTTTCCAGCGTCAATTTTATTGAATTTTGAACATCCAATCAAACATTACAAGATAATAACCACAAGATGTCATTCGCCCTCTTTTTGTCATTCCCGCTCTTTATGTCATTCCCGCTCTTTTTGTCATTCCCGCGAAAGCGGGAATCCAGTCGCTTCAAAAGCATTATAAATCCCCGCTTCCGCGCTGGTGACAGACCCCCTTAGTTGTTTCTTTAGTTTTTCAAAGATGAATAAATGCGACGCGATTACAGCACACAAGCGGGAAAAATGCGAAAAAAGCCTGGGAAAATCATTGCAAAATTAGCATTTACCGTTTAGCCTATAGCGTTTAGAAAAAGAAAAAGGGAATAATATTTGCTGAATCGAGACACGAACAACCGGTCACGAACCACGAATTATGAGGTTTATTCTAATTGACAAGGTCGTCTCCCTGAAATCGGGCAGCGAAATAAAGGCGGTTAAGAACGTTTCTCTTGCTGAAGAATATCTGGCGGACCATTTTCCGACCTTTCCTGTCCTGCCTGGGGTTCTTCTGCTCGAAGGGCTTATCGAATCGGCATCCTGGCTTGTACGGGATGCCGAAAACTTCGCCCACAGCATGGTCCTGCTCGAACAGGCGAGAAATGTAAAATACAAGAGTTTCCTTACGCCGGGTGAGACGATAGAATACACCGTTCAGACGAAAACTATCGAAGAGAACGTCAGCAGCTTTGTGGGCCTTGGCGTGTCCAAAGGTGAGACGATTGTGGAAGCCAAATTTGGGCTGAGACACTTTAATCTCGCTGACGAAGACTCTGCAATGGCCGCAACCGATGCCAAGGTTATTGAGAATATGAGACAGCGATGGAAACTGCTTAAAAGTTCAGAATAAGAAATTGGAGGTAAAAGTATGGCAATGAGTCGGGATGAGATATTCCGGGAGGTTCAGAAAGTTCTGGTCGATGCCCTCGCGGTGGACGACGATGAGGTCGTTGAACAGGCGACGTTGATGGGAGACCTCGGGGCCGAAAGCATTGACTTTTTGGACATAGTATTTCGACTCGAGAAGGCGTTTGGCATGAAGATTCCGCGGGAAGAATTGTTTCCGGCTGAGAGCCTCATGAACGACCCTGAATTTGTCAATAATGGGAAGCTGACCGAAAAAGGACTGACCGAATTGAGGGACAAAATGCCGCATACCGAGCTTGGAACATTTGAAAATGACCCCGACATCAACAAGTTAGGCGATTTGTTCACGGTCAACGCAATTGTAAATTATGTTGAGATGAAATTGAACGCTGCGTAGCCGCTGGGGCCGCTATGTGCCGGATATAGTACGCAATACGAAAATGCGATGGATATGGATAGATAAGTTTATTGAATTTCACAGCGGCCAACGTGCTGTGGCGCTGAAGAATGTCACTCTCGCCGAAGAGCATTTACACGACCACTTTCCCGGCTTTTGTGTTATGCCCGAGACCCTGATGATTGAAGCGATGGCACAAACCGCCGGGATACTTGTCGGCCAGGCAAAGAACTTCGAGGAGAAAGTTATACTTGCAAAGATCAAAAAAGCGCTCTTCTTTGACTACGTAAAGCCCGGCGACACGATAAAGCTGCACGCCGACATTGAATCAATCAGCTCCGAAGCCGCAAGCACGAGCGGCAAAATTACCTGCGCAGACAAGCTGGTAGCTGAGATAGACCTCATGTTTAGCCATATAGACCGCAATCTCGCCGGCAAGCAGTTCCCGGAGGAAAACTTCGTCTTCACAGACACGTTTGAGCCGCTTCTGCGGGCAGTGCGTACCGGCTTCGCGGAAAGGCCGTTGTCATCGGCTGAAAAGCGACAGTAGGAGGCACAGCGATGGGTCCAGCTCGCGTGGTGATAACTGGCCTTGG
>JAUWIU010000031.1 GCA_030608075.1 Phycisphaerae bacterium | reverse complement strand
GTATCAATCTCGTATTTGCCGGCGCCATCCATATTGAGCTCAAGGGTGACATCGGTTTCTTTTGTTTTCCTGTGCATTTTGGCGTTTCTGGCTTGCATAAGGACATCCTCATTCGGACAGAATCCTGTCGAGCGCATAAAGCAGCCTGGTGTTCTGCTCCGGCGTGCCGACGGTTATTCGCACTTTATTGTCAAGGCCCGGGACGTCAAAATATCTGACGTAAATGCCGCGCTGTACGAGTTTATCATAAATATCTGCTGCCTTGTAGCCTATACTGTCGGCAAGAACGAAGTTGGCGAAGCTGTCGGGTACCTGGAAACACAACGCCCGGAGCTTGTCGGTTAATCTTTTGCGTTCTTTTTTTACCTTTTCAATGTTCCTGGCGGCATATTCACGGTCTTTAATCGCTGCGGTGGCCGCGGCGACGGCAACGGCATCGACATTGTAGGAATCCTTAACCTTCATCAGGCCGGCGATTAGTTCCGGCTGGGCAATTGCGTATCCGAATCGTATTCCCGCCAGTGAATATCCTTTGCTCATCGAGCGAAGTATAATCACATTATCGAAATTATCGACCAGCGATATACAATTGTTTTCGGCGAAATCGACATAGGCTTCATCAATCAGCAATACGCCTGTCAGCTCATCGGCCAGAGAGGCCAGCTCCTCGATACGGACAAAGCTGGCGCTCGGTGCATTCGGATTGCAGACGATAGTCAGGGTGGCGTTTGCGGCTGCCAATTTGGCCGGGAGGTTGAATTCGCCGTCGAAGGGTACCTCGATTGCCCTGCAGTCCTGCAGCCTGGCCAATACCGGATACAGCGAATAGGTCGGGACCGGATATGCGACAGGGCGTTTGTTATCACAAAATGCCCTGAAGGCGATGGTGAGCAGGTCGTCTCCTCCGTTGCAGCACATAATGTTTTCGGGCAGGACGCCGTTGACCTGGGCCGCCGCTTTTCGGAACTCGTTTGCCACCGGGTCGGGATATCGGCGAAGCTGTTCAGGTTTGATTTTCGCCATTGCTTCCAATACGCGTGGCGAGGGCGGATAAGGATTTTCATTGGTGTTGAGCTTTATGATGTCCGTCTGTTTGGGCTGCAAACCCGGCTCGTAACTTTCAGCCTGTTCGACATTTTCTCGAAAATAACCCATATCGGCTCCAATTTTGGGCTGCGTATTGCGTATAGAAACCGGATGTTCGAGTTACACTTGCGCAAAGATATTTTCGGAAGATTATACGATTGTCAGCACGGAAGGGAAAGAGGGATTTTTGCGATTATCCAGAAAGCGACAATTACCCGCGGTATTTCAACAGATTTGGCGTCGAGTTCGGCCATTCTACGAGCGTAAAACACCTCTGAGAGATATCCTGTGAGATTCCGTGGCCTGGCTTAACTGCGTTTCCTTCTCAAGACCAACACAGCGAGGCCAAGCAGTTGACATTTAGAAAGGGACTCTTTTTAATCTATCACTCTCAGGAACAAGTTTAAATAGGTTAGATAGCCGTGAGAGAGCAATAACTCGTTGTCCATTTGTCTGCATTTTCCCAGCATTTTCCCAGACCAGTTCGCCAGGACCATTGTACATTTCTTTGGTGGCCCCATCTTTAAGAATGCGTAGAACCAAGAGATGGTCTGGTTTGGATCTCAAAGCCACCGAGTTTATTTGAGTCGCCTTTATTTGAACTTTGATTTTGCGAGCATCTTTACTTACTGCGTCATGAACCTTTGATGATTGAGGAAGAAGTTCCAAACCATAATAATAAGCTGCAAGTACTTCACCTATACTACCAACTAAATGTCCGTCAGGAGTAAAGCGACGATTCGGCCAGAGGTCTTCCAGCTCTGCAACGATTTTATAAATCTGTGTAATTAGGCCAGGAATTTGCTCTATTTTCGCCATTTTAGTGTCTTATCCTCAATATCACCGCAGCAAAGCTGAGTAGAAAGAGGACAGTACCTATTTGTTAAGATTTTGCCTTACAAACATTTCCTTTTGTATGTCATCATAAAATCTCTGATAAAGCTGTGGGTCAACAATCGTTTCGCTCTTTACATTACCTCCATAATACACATAGGTCCATTTTTTAACGAGGGATAATCTTTCTTTTACTGTATCTGGCCCAAACTGCTCTAAAGTAGCAGTTGCCTCAGAGTTAACCATTAGCCCATTCCAAAAGTAGTTTTTGTCTTTCTTGGAACCTGTTTCTCCCTGAATAACACCTGATTGATAATCTGAGTTTTTGATGACATAACCATAATCTTGCAAAACTTGTAAATTGGCTTTATAGGCGTTTTCAAAGGTGCCTTGCAAATCCTGTGATTGTAATTCTCTTATCTGTAAGGTGGTTAATTGTGGTTGGTTACATCCTATCGAGAACACTGTTAGCAAAATGCAGATAAACCATTTTTTCATATTAATATTCTCCTAAAAAGCTGATGCCCTATAACTACATTCCTTAACCACATCATTCTTGTCAAACTCAATCATCAATGTAAACGTTCTCGTTGAAGCAGAACTTTTACCACCACTTACACCACCCACAACAACATTCCAGTAGCCTTCTTCACCCGATTTCACAACCGAAATAGTATCATAAGTCCATACCTCATTGCCGCTCTTGTTCTTCGTTATTATATTTGGGGCACCAAAAACCTTCAGAATTTCGTTCTGTGTTGTAATACCCGCAATTATTGTTTTTTTAACCATTCCTGCCGTTAGGTTGCTTCTTTCAATTTGCCCAGTTTCGTTTGGAGTACAACTCGGTAAAAACAAGTATGCCAAAAATAATGTGATTAGAGCTTTTCTCATTTCCATTCCCTTTCAAAATTGCCCCGAAATTGAGTTGACAAGATTGTATATTGCTTGGTGCGAATAATCAAGGAAAAATCGAGCCAAACGGTTAAAATCTTTGCCATTTAAGCTAAATATCTTACAATACAGGCAAAATCAAGGCTCAAAATAGATACGGAAAGCGCTTGGCTGTGAAATTGACAAGGCGAAAGAAAGTGAGTAAAAGATGAACTCACGATATGGCTTTGACCCAGGTATTTGGTGGCGGGAGCAGATACCGCGCAATTTGAGGCCCGATGAGGCGAAGTGTGAGGAGTTGGAAAAAGTACGCAGGCGTTATCATATGCCGAATGACATATTTCTGGGAATCATTCTAAGCTCACCTCCGATTGCACGGCGCGTCCAAGAGAATGTATACGCCGATGCGAAAGAACAAATGCCCGATGCATCGGAGAAGGACTTGCTTGAAGCTGTATTTAGAAGTCGTGTTTACCCAGAGAACCCTTGTGGGATGAAGCTGACGGAAGAAGAAGTCGAGCAGGAAATGGAAAGTATCCATTCATTGGATGACCTGATAGAGCAAGTAATTGAAATAGAAAAACCTGAACCGCGCTTTCAAAAGGACTTCTTTGGCATCGGCAAGGGGATAGCGAAGAAAATCGACAACATTCTTGGAGAATAGTCCTTTTCAGCAGCGGTTGGCTGTGAAGAATTAAAAGCGGAATATGACAGAAAAAGGTTATAAAGGCGGGTTGGTCAGTAGGGTGAAAAATAAATATTCTGGGAAAAGGTATGTAATAAGCACTGCCCAAGAAATCGGCATGGATTATTGGGTTACGGTTCTATTTCCGGGTATTCTTTTTGGTCTACTTCCAGCACTTACGAAGAAAATTTTTACCGTAGTCCGCAACAATAAAGAAGATGCTCATTTAGTTCACTGGAAAATTAAAGAAATAGTAATAAATACACCAGAATCAAACTGGTTGACGAAGTGGCCAGAGTCGGAACCTCCTGAAGGTTGGTCGGAAGATGCAAAGAAAAAACTTGAGGAGAAGTTGGGGGAGTCAGAGCGACTGATAAATTTCATGCAAGAGAATCCGGAGCAAGGGGAAGTAATTAAAAAGGACTTTAAGGATTTTCTTAATCAGCCGCATATAAAAGATTTAACCAAAGATGTATTTAGGGAAATGACAAAAGGGCCGGAAGATGAGCAAAATTGAACCGCGATTGACGCCGTCGGCAAGCTCAGGGCTGCCTGTCAGCAATTGAAAAAGAAATAAAAGCATAATCAGGGAGAGCGGAGTAATTGACCGCTAAGCGGTTTGGGCTTGATGTTGTACACCTGTCCGGCATTAACTCCAGACCGACCCGAAGAAAGACAGGTTGAATTGAATACAGAAAACACTTTGAATAGTGAACTGAAAAGCTTATCCAAAAAGATTCGGCAATATAGGTCCGCTGAAGCTATAAAATGACAAAGAATATCAACGAAATTATAGAACAAATAGGCCAAAAAGCTGAGTCATTCCTTACTAAAAAGGATTTGTTCAAGACAAAGATAGACCCTATATTCGATGAGATTAGAGAATTTGAGAAAAAGATATTAAAGCATGTTGAGGCAATGCCAGAAAAAATTTGTACATGGCCATGGCCAAACATCTCTGTTGGAAGAGCAAAAGAACTTTTAAATGATTATATATGGTGCTCGAACATACTCAGTGGAACCACACATTTTGATATATATTATCCACTTGCTAAGTATGGTCATTTTGTTAATTGGATACCTAAAAGGCTATTGGAAAATGACCCGGTGTCAACACTGTTCAGGCTGGCTTGGGGCTGCGAACAACCACAGAATATTGATTTATTGGCGTATCAATATGCGATTGTCGCAATGATACACGATGAGCTGAGAATAGGGCAATCTTGCCAGACATTATACTTTGATTCGAGCGGGGATGATGTTGCAAGTAGAACGGCGTTTGAATTTGTGCGTCTAGCTCGTTTATGTGCCAATGACCCCATATCGCGCGTAACAACTACAATAATAACACGTCTTTACAATGCTCACAAATCGGTTGAGTTAGATTTAGATAAAGTTGCAGGCGATGCGATTCAGGAGCAGGCGAAAGGAGAAAAGCAGAATAAAGGAATGCGTAAGATTACTCGGCTGTTTAAGAAGATAATCAAGAAAACGTGGCATGTTATTGTCGCTATTATTGCTGCTCTTATTGGTTGAATAGTGATTGATATTTTTGCTGACTTCGGCTGGCGCGATGCAATTAAGGGATTTATTTGTAATATACTGAGGGCAAAGTGAAAAACCGTTGCGGTGCCGGTTATTGAAACGTGAATCAAATCACAAGCTACGAGCGACGAGCTATTTTTGGCAGTAATCTATTATTCTGGCGATTTCGCTCCGCATGTCCCTTCGGTGGATAATCATATCGATGAAGCCGTGCTCGAGGAGGAATTCGGCGGTCTGAAAGCCTTCGGGCAATTCGACTTTTATCGTTTCGGCGATTGTGCGAGGCCCGGCGAAACCTATCAAGGCGCCAGGCTCGGCGATATTGACGTCACCAAGCATCGCAAAACTGGCGGTTACCCCGCCGGTAGTGGGGTCGGTCAGGACTGAAATGAAAAGACCACCGGCTTCGTCGAGTTTGGCCAGGGCGGCGGAGGTTTTGGCCATCTGGGCGAGTGAGACGACCCCCTCGTGCATCCTTGCACCGCCGGAGCAGCAGACCGCAACCAAAGGCAGGGCCTTGCTCATAGCCTTATCGACGGCGGCACAGAATTTTTCGCCTACGACCGCGCCCATAGAGCCCATGAGGAAATTCGGTTCCATCACGGCTAAGACCGTTCCCCTTCCCTTTATGAAGGCCTTTCCGATTCGCATAGCTTCCTTGCTGCCGCTTTTTTTTTCGTCAGCTTTTAGCCGCTGCTTATAGGTGGTTTGCCTGAACTTGAAGCCCAAAGGGTCGTTGGTGGCGAGGTCGGTGAGTATTTCCTGAAAGGAGCCCTCGTCGACGAGATAGCGGATTCGGTCGGCGGCCTTGATGCGAAAGTGGTGATTGCATTGAGGGCAGACGTTCAGATTTTTTTCGACGGCCTTTTTATAGAGCATGTGCTCGCAGCCTGGGCATCGCGTCCAGAGGCCTTCCGGCATTTCTTTACGCGGTCTCAATGAAAAACCGTTCCACTGTTGTTTTTGTTCTTTGACCATTGCTGTAGGTTTCCCTGCAAAATGATGTGCAGAATCTTACCAGAAAGCAGTGGATACAGCCACTAAAAATTAGCTGCAGGCCTGTCTAATTGCGTTTATGGCGGCAATACGGTCTGTTTTTGCGAATATTGCGTTGCCGGCCACGAGGGTGTCGGCGCCATAGGAAACGACGATTGGTGCAGTTTTTGAGTCTATTCCGCCGTCGACTTCGATTCTGATATCGGGGCCGACAATTTCTCTGACCTGAATGATTTTTTTGGCTGCCTCGAGCATAAATTTCTGGGCGCCGAAACCGGGATGAACCGTCATTACGAGCACCATATCGCAAAGCGGGGCAACGCTTCGTATGGCTTCGGTCGGCGTATCGGGGTTGAGGCAAATCCCGGCTGTGACGCCGAGGTCGTGCAATCTATCGATAAGTTTCTCCGGCTCATCGGCGGCCTCGATATGAAATGTTATGTGGTCGGCGCCGGCCTCAATAAATCGCTCGGCGTATTGGGCCGGGTCGCTTATCATCAGATGGGTGTCGAAGATAAGCTCGGTGCACTTGCGAAGTTTTGCAATTACTGGCGGGCCGATTGTAATATTCGGAACGAAGTGACCATCCATAACGTCAAGGTGGACTATACTCACGCCGGCTGACTCAATCTGACGAATTTCGTCAGCGAGTCTCGCGAAATCGGCGCTCAATACCGACGGTGCAATTTCGATTGTGCCTGCTTTTGGTAATCGCAAAACGGTCCTATCTTTGAACGTAACCCGGCCCTACTGTTTATCATCGAGGATATCGATGCACTTAAATTGCTTGCCTTCCATTAGCTCCAGCGAAGCGCCTCCGCCTGTGGAGATATGGCTTATTCTGTTTTCGAGGCCGAGGTTTTTGACGGCACTTGCGCTGTCGCCGCCGCCGATTATGCTTCTCGCGCCTTTGTCGGTGGCGTCAGCGACGGCCAGGGCAACCGCCTTTGTTCCCTCATCGAAGGGCGGCAGTTCAAAGACGCCCATGGGGCCGTTCCAAACGATTGTCTTAACGCCGGCGAGCTTCTCGGCGAAGAGTTTGCGTGTTTGCGGTCCGATGTCCAGGCCTTGCCAGTCAGCATCTATGTCGCCGGCGACGACTTTATTTTCAGCGCCGGCTTTGAATTCGGCGGCAACGACGCTATCAACGGGCAGGACTATTTCGCGCTCTGCCTCTTCGGCCTGGGCGAGCAGTTCCGTAGCTTTGTCGAGGAAGTCATCCTCGCACAGGCTTTTGCCGACCTCCTGCCCGTTGGCTTTGAAGAAGGTATAGGCCATAGCTCCGCCGATGAGTATACAGTCGACCTTATCGATAAGATTTTCAATAACACCGATTTTGTCGGAAACCTTTGCTCCGCCCAGTATTGCCACAAAAGGCTTTTCTGGGTTGGTGAGCGTTTCACCGAGAAACTTGAGCTCCTTTTCAATGAGAAAGCCGATAACTCTGGGCCTTCCCTGCATCATCGACGGGACGGTATACATAGAAGCGTTGTCCCTGTGGGCGGTGCCGAAGGCATCGTCGACATAGATGTCAGCCAAGGCGGCAAGCTCTTTTGCGAAGTCGTCTTTGGCCTGGCGCAGTTGGGTATCTTCCTTTGCGGCTTTATCTTTTATCGTTTCTTCTTTGTGGAAGCGCAGGTTCTCAAGGAGCATGCAGCCGGCGCTTTTTAGTGCCTGGGCTTTGGCTTTTGTCTCTGGGCCGATACAGTCGTCGGCGAAGATAACTTCCCGGCCGAGCAGCTCAGAGAGCCTCTTTGCGACCGGCGCGAGAGACATTTTTTTATTTTTCTCGCCGCCCGGTCGACCCAGGTGGCTCATCAGGATAAGCGCGCCACCCGCGTTAAGAATGTGTTTTATCGTAGGCAGGGCCTTGACGATTCGGTCGTCGCTGGTGATGTTGCAGTCGTCGTCGAGCGGCACATTAAAGTCGCACCGCATCAGGACTCGGCTGCCGCGGACGCCAATATCAGCAACGGTTTTTTTGGCCATTTGTCATTTCACCTCGATAATGTCCCTGCTCTTGGCTTGCGGCTTTTTTTTATCACATTGCCGCCATTTTTTCCATGATGTCGACGGTGCGGTTCGAATAACCCCATTCGTTATCGTACCAGCTAAGGACTTTGACCATCCTGCCCTTGACCATTGTACAGAGGGAATCGAAGATACTGGAGGCTGGGTCTTTTACGACGTCACTGCTGACGATTGGCTCATCACAATAGACCAGTATTCCCTTCATCGGTCCGGAGGCCGCTTTTTTCATCGCGGCGTTGACATCATCAACAGTTACATCTTTTTCAACATTAACTACGAGGTCGACGACGCTTCCGACGGGAATAGGGACACGGATTGCAAGACCGTCGAGCTTGCCGTCAAGCTCCGGAATTACTTTGCCGATAGCCTTTGCCGCACCGGTGGTTGTGGGGATAATGTTTGCTGCTGCTGCGCGGGCGCGCCGGAGGTCTTTATGAATGAAGTCGGCTACGTTCTGGTCGTTGGTATATGCGTGAATGGTTGTCATAACGCCGCGTTCGATGCCGAACGCATCGTTGAGCACCTTTGACACGGGGGCAAGGCAGTTGGTCGTACAACTTGCGTTTGACACACAACTGACCTGTTTGGTCAGCTTTTCGTCATTGACGCCCAGGACGATGGTTGCTTCGATATCATCCTTTGCCGGAACGCTCAGAACGACCTTTTCTGCGCCGGCTTTGAGATGGTCGCCGTAGCCGCCTTTTGGAGACTCCTTTGTCCGAAAGACCCCGGTGGATTCAAGAACAACCTTGACGCCCATATCCTTCCACGGCAACTGGGCGGGATTTTTCTCTGCCAGGACCTTTACGGCCTTTCCGTTGATTATGAGCGAGTCATCGCCGACCTCGACTGTACCGCCCCACCTGCCCATCACGGTATCGTATTTGAACAGATGCGCGAGGCTTTTGGCGTCCGAGAGGTCGTTAATAGCCACTAAGTCGAGCTGGCTGTCTCTTTCCATAATAATCCTTGTTACGGCCCTGCCTATTCGGCCGAACCCGTTGATTGCCACCTTTGTTGCCATTTGCCAATCTCCTTTTTTAACGCTGTGAATTCCGATTCCTTATTGGTTTCTTTGTTCAAAACAAACGAAAAAGCTA
This sequence comes from Phycisphaerae bacterium, assembly GCA_030608075.1. Lineage (GTDB taxonomy): Bacteria > Planctomycetota > Phycisphaerae > Sedimentisphaerales > Anaerobacaceae > JAUWIU01. The sequence goes on along the minus strand of JAUWIU010000031.1, from coordinate 11,494 downwards.
CTCTATTGATAAGCGACTGGGTTGTCAAGGCATAATTAGTGTAATTAGCCTTGGGGCTTGAGGAGCGGCTGTCGAGGCAGCGGAAAAACGGATAAGCCGTTGACTGCCCCGAACTTACTGAGTAGAATGGTCGACAATAACATTGAGCTTACGCAAAGACGAAGATGTGGCAAATCCTCTGTGAGGCTGAACTTGTGAAATATAAACCTGATTTTGAACGGGCTCAGAGATACTGGGATGCATTCTGGGCGCATGAGATTATCGACCGGCCGGCTGCCATAATTCGAGTGAGTGGAAAGGCAACTAAAGACATGTCGGGAGGGTATGTGAGCAGTGTGCAGGCCGTGATGGATGATTTCGATGAATCCATCGAGAAGATTGACCGCTACCTTAACGACACTATATTCTTAGGTGAAGCTATGCCCGGTTTTCGACCGGGCTTCGGGCCGGACCAGATGGCTGGCTTCTGCGGTGCGCCGCTGGTCGTGAGCGCCGACAGCCTTAACACAAGCTGGTCTGAAAAAATCATCGATGACTGGAAGGCTGCACTTCCGCTGACGATAAAGGAAGACAACGTTGCCTGGCAGCGAATGAAAGAATACCACAAAGCCGCCGAGCGATATGTTGAGGGCAAATGTCTGCTGTACAATATCGATATGCACTGTAATATCGACCTGCTCGAAGGCTTAAGAGGGGCTGAGAGACTTCTGTTCGACATAATCGATACGCCCGAACTGGTTCTCAGAGCGATGGCCGACGCCCGCAAAGTTTTCTTAAAGGTCTACAACGAATTCTGGGGTTACGGTGCGAAGGACAGGTTAGGCTCAACTTCGTGGCTTAACCTTTACAGCCGCGGCAAGTATAACCCGATACAAGCTGACTTTATTTGCCTGCTTAGCCCGGAAATGTTCCGAAAGTTTGTGCTGCCTGCTTTAGCGGAGGAAGCTGCTTTTCTCGACGAGGCCTGCTTTCACCTTGACGGGCCGGACGCTCTAAAGCACCTCGACGATATATTGGCCATCGACGGTATTGAAGCCATTCAGTGGGTTCCCGGCGCCGGCAGCAAGACGCAGATTGAATGGCCTGAGGTTCTGCACAAAATCCATGCCGGCGGCAAGGCAACAATAATTTATGCCACTGCCGAGCAGGTAAAGGCGATGCACAAAGAGTATCCGCCCAACCTTGTGGTATATGACACTACCGTCGCGACCGAGCAGGAGGGACTGGAACTGCTCGACTGGCTAAGGGAAAACACTTGACACGCACAGCGCAAAAAAGGCTTTGTTGACGCCAATGACGGTAAAGATTATCATTACGATAATGGGGAGCTTCTGATGAGGACCGATGCTGATGACGTAACGCAGTGATGGTAACGACCATTTATACAGCCCGGCAGCATTGTCAACGCATAATTTGGGTCGGCCGGACCTGATGGGCAGGCTGTTGAAACAGTCTAAATAAGATGGATAAGCCATTGACTGCCCGGAATTTACTGATTAGGATGGTCGGCAATAGCCTTGAGCTTGCGCAAAGGCCAAGGGTCAGCAAATGCAGGATTATTGGTATTCTAAAGGACTATCCTTTACATGAAATACCAAAGGAGGTAGAAATGCTCGCCGCCACGTTGAACAAGGTATTGGTGCCAATTTTAAGTTGCTCCGTGCTGGCTCTCTGCAATAAATGTGTAGCTCGGACCCCAATTAGCCAAGCCCGCCCTATAGGGGTTGAGCGGGAAGAGGTTCGTTACTATAAACCATCGTATTTTAGAGACTGCTATATTGATTGGCAGCGTGGTTTCCAAGAAGGTCTCGGGCCAGTGGAAGTCAACGGAAAATGGGGGTTCATCAATTCAGGTGGTAATATTGTCATAAAACCAACGTTCAATGAAGTGTTCGAATTCCATGAGGGGATTGGGCTGGTTAGAACCGGCGCGATAGTTGATACGGCCAAAGCGGCATTTTTCGGTCTTGCTGGCCGTTGGAAGTATATTGATCCAAAAGGTCGTATTGTTATCGAGAAGCCTGAAGGAGGCTACTTTTCCGAAGGTATTGCACCGGTTTGCGTTCAGGGTAAATGGAAGGTCCTCCCCGGCGATGGAACGATCACATTCGAACTTGAGAAATTTGGAGGCATTAACAAAAAGGGGGAGATGATTATACCCGCGAAGTACGGTTTCTTGGATTACTTTTCAGAAGGACTGGCAGTGTTTTCTCAAGAACCGTTGGGACTCGATCCCAACGCAAAGTATGGTTACCTAGACCCGACTGGCGCTGTGGTAATAGAGCCGGTCTACGAAAGCGCGTGCGCCTTCTCAGAGGGCTTGGCTCTGGTCAGTGTCTCGGGAAAGATGCGTTTTATCAATGGAGTTGGAGAGACTGTTATTCCTCCACAATACGAAGGTGCACAATCGTTCAGTGAAGGGCTAGCAGCAGCAACGAAGAACGGTGAGTGGGGGTACATTGACAAACTTGGTCGTTTCGTAATCCCACCTAAGTTCAACATCGCTGAGCAGTTTTCTGAGGGCTACGCTGCCGTTATCGTGCAGGGGAAAATAGGTTATATTAATACTAAGGGTGACTATGCCATTAAGCCGAGGTTTGAGGACTTTCCGGTGTGGGGGACACCAGGCCGCCAACGACCCGCTCCCTTTTTGTCCTCTTTTTCGGAAGGCTTGGCGCCAGTTATGGAAAAAAACCTAAAATGGGGATATATAAATGTGAAGGGAGAGTTTGTGATTCAACCGAAATTTGACCTTGCTGGGCAATTTAGTGAAGGCTTTGCAAAGGTTGCCGTGGCTGACAAGCTTGGATATATCGACAAACAAGGAAACTATATTTGGGAACCCACACGATAAGAGGCAAAGGCTCTGATGACAGACAAGCCGAAGACACGATGTTCTCGAAAACAGGTTTTTTGAAAATACGAGACAATGCGAAGCACTACCACAACCGGGTACCGCGAGATTGGCAAGCCATACACGGTTAAGATAAATGCAGTGCTGTGCGTGGCTTGTGTTGGCTGTTTGCTTAATCCAATTTTGTGGAGGTGTTTTTTAGCCACTTCGGCTTTGGGCCGTAGTAGGGATACTTATCGAAGACATCGCCTTTTCCGAGGACGCGGGGGTCGCCTGTCGTTGCGAGTTCGGCCATCAAGGCGGCGGCGAGGGTGGCTTTCACGTGGGAATATTCGGGGGTGTCGGCAAGATTGTGGAGCTGGCCGGGGTCCTTGCGCAGGTCGTAAAGCTCTTCGGCAGGGCGTTTTTCGAAGCCCAGATGAAAAAGGGTGCCGACCTTAGGGTCGGTGCGATGTTTCATCATATATTCCTTTGTTGGTGTGAGGTTATTCGGGTCGCCATAGTCGATATCGCCGTAGGAAGGTGGGTCACCGGCGGCCCAGCGGTGGGGTTTAAAGTTGCGAATGTAGAGAAAATCATAGGTGCGGACTGCCCGCATCGGATAGCCGAGACCGTTTTTGCGGACCCATGCGTGGCGCTCTTTGCCTGTAAAGACCTTGTCGCGCTTTGGGTCTACGCGTCCGGCCCTTCGCGATGTCAGAATGTCGAGGAAGCTGCGTCCGGTCATTTCCTTTGGTGGTTTCAGGCCGGCCAGTTCGAGAAAGGTCGGCGCCAGGTCGGTCAGGCTTATGAAGTCGTCGACGACGCGGCCGGGCCTGATTTTCCGTCCCCAGCGGACAGCTAACGGCACGTGGGTCCCGAGGTCATAGAGGTTGCTCTTGCACCGGGGAAAGGGCATTCCGTTGTCGCCGGTTATTACCACGAATGTGCTATCCAGCTCGCCTTTTTCTTCCAATATCTTCAGCAGCTCGCCGACTTCACGGTCGAAGCGCTGCACCTCCCAGAAGTAATCGCAGATATCGGTGCGTACCTTTTCGCTGTCGGGCAGGCACGGCGGGACGACGACATTTTCGAGCTTCATGCCGCTATTGACGCCGGATTGCCACTTGTAGTTTCGATGGGGGTCGTTACTGCCGAACCAAAAGCAGAAGGGCGCGGCTTCGGGTCTGGCCTTGAGAAATTGCGTGAAGTTTTCGTAGCGCGGCCCTGCGGGGTTACGTTTGCGTCCGCTGGGATTTACCCTTCCCGGGCCCCATCCTTTGCGGGTAAAGCCGACGTGATAGCCGGCCTTTTCGAGCAGGTCGGGGTAGACATCGAATTTGGCCGGCAGTGTGCCATACAAGTTGGCGCCCTGCTCAAGCCGCCAGTGCCATTGTCCGGTGAGTATGGAACCGCGGGAAGGGGTGCAGGATGGGGCTGTGACAAATGCGTTTGTGAACATGCCGCCCTGCCGCGCGACGCGGTCAAAAGTGGGTGTTTTGACGACCTTGTCGCCCGCGATGCCGGCGTAGGGCCAGGACCAGTCATCCGCTATTGCGAAAAGGATGTTCGGGCTTTTTCCCGGCTTGCCGAAAATGGACGAATTGGGGCCTGTACATCCCGATAGTGTCAGGGACGCTGCACCAAGACCAACGGCTTTTAGAAAGTCACGACGCTTATAATCGGTTCGACTCATATTCTGCCTCCTTTTTGCATTTGTTGTTGTCAATCGGTTTATCCTTTCCGGCAACGGTTATTTGCAGGCGAAGGATTTTTTTCGTTTCGGCGGTAATCTTTGCCTGCTCACTTATCCTGATGGGCCAGAGCCAGATGAGCTTGTCGCTGTCGGCAACGATGAGCAGCTCTTTTCGTATTGTGTGCGGCACTTTCTGGGCGGTGAGGAATTTGCCAATTTTTTTTTCCTGTGTCAAGCCCAGCGGTACAAATCGCTCTGCGGCGCGGCGAAAATGGACGTCAAGCGGCAAGTTCAGCTTACCCCAATCAAAGCATTCGACCAGGCTTTCCCCTCCGGCCTTGAACGTATCGGCCTGGCCGACAGCAACGTCAAAAACAGTTGCATTTATGAGGTATTTTCCGAATCTCGTTTGGCCGGGGACATTCGCAGTTACACTATTGCAGGTTTGGTCGCGAGACTCGGCAATTTTCTCGGATTGTGCAAAAATCAGCTTGCCGTACTCTCGGGCCATGCGAAAGCCATCGGGCAGCGTAATTGTTTTGGTGCCGGTGTTTTGCTGGGCCAGTTGGAATATCGTTTGGAAATGTCGCTGTGTGAGGTTTTTCTGTCCGCTGCCCAAGCAGGCTAAGCTGCGGCGAATCAGTTCCGCCTTTACCTCGGGCGGCTGGGCTGAAAACCCCTCCAGGTCCAGCACGACTGTGTCGCGCGTACAGTCGGCTAGGTGCGGCCACACTGTTTCTGCGGAGTCGCAAATCAGCTTATAGAACCGCTGCGCCGAGCGAGACAAGTCGGACAATTGCTCTACAAGAGAGCCGCTGGAGTTGTTTTGCAATGACGGCAGCAGTCGGTGTCGGATGAAGTTACGCCTGTAAGTGCAGTCGGCGTTCGTATGGTCTGTGCGCCATTTGAGATTTTGCTCTTTCAGGTATTTGATTATCCGGCTTCGGCTGACAGAGAGCAACGGGCTTATAAAGTCGATACCTTCGCCAAAGCTTCGCCTGGGCCAGATGCCGGCAAGTCCCCGAAATCCTGTCCCCCTGGCCAGTCGCTGCAGGACTGTTTCAGCATTATCATCCTTATGGTGGGCCGTTGCAATTCGCTGACAATCGCCGGCGGCTGCAATTTCTATCAGACTTTTAAGGCGTAATTTTCGGGCTGCTGTTTCGGTGGAGAGCTTGTTTTCTCGGGCGAAGGCTCGGACGTCCAGGCGTTTTGTTGTTATCGACAGATTCAATTTGCTCGCCTGTTCGACGACGAAATCTTCGTCGGCGTCACTATCAGGGCCTCTTAACTGATGATTTATGTGGGCGCAGAGCAGCTCACCATGAAAAACACCCTCAGAGCGCAGCGCCTTGACCGCGTATAAAAGGGCGGTGGAGTCGGCCCCTCCTGAAACAGCCAACAATACTTTATCGGCTGATTCAAAAAGTCTATTGGCCTGTGCAAAGTCGGCTATCGTGTTTTCAAATTCTGCGAGCATTGGCTATGAGAAGAAAATAGGCCTGCTATGCGGCCGGGGCGGAGAATCTTGTGGGAAAAACTCTGCGTCAGAGTTTTTCAAAAGCTACACCGGATATCAACGGCTTGTGGTCAAGTCCTTTATTCGCCTCTGGACAAATTCTTCGCGTTTCTCGAGCAGACCGCCCTTTTCGATGGCCCGCTGATAAAGTTCGAGCGCCTCTGTCCTTCTGCGCAGATGCTGGTCCAGAATATACGCCGCCTTATACTCGGCCGGATACAGTATTTTCGGGTCCCATTGATAGGCCCTTTGATAGTACAAGAGTGCGATGGAGTAATCCTTGAAGTATTGGTAAATTTGACCGGCTTTGTAAGCGGCATCACCAACTTTGTCGCTGGAAGGATACTTTCTGAGCAATTGATTGTACTTATCGAGGGCGGTGCGCAGGAGTTCTTTGTCCCTTACAACAATCCACCTGTTGGCCCTGTTTTCAGTGGCGACGGCCTCGATATAGAGCAGGTCGGCCTCAGCGATGGATTCACGTGCTTTCAGGTCGGGGCCGGCTATGTTTGCCTGGATGATGTAGTTATATTGCGGCATAGTATTCAAGGCTCTCAACTCTTTTTGAGCCCATCTTACTTTCATAATGTTGCCGGTTTTGTCGTAGTAGAGGGCGAGTGCTTCAAGTCCCTGTCGATAAGCCAGGCGGTTGGTCGCCATTTGTTCTACAATATCTGTTTCTTCGGCGGCCGGGACTTTAATCACGACCTCAGACTTCGGCAACTGCCCGGTGCGGATTGGCTTAATCTGGCCTCGGCCGACGTCAATGCCGTTGCAGCCAATGAGACAGACGTTAAACAGAACTATAAGCGTTGCCGTCAAGATTTTATTTGCCATAGTGGTCTCCTTTCAGCCCGAATTTCTGATTTCGACTTCCGGTACATTAGTATCGGTACTTCAAACCGCAATTGACCCGCTTGAACAATGAATACTTAATGTTAAATTAAAAGGCGTGGGCGTCAAGAACAAACAATGAAAAAATTTCCCCGGAAGCACTTGAATTTATGCCGGTGGGCTGTTCTGAGGCAGCAGTTCCGGAGTGGGAAGGTTTTGAGTGAAAGAAGAGAGCCGCTGTTTCCGGTACCGGCGGTGTCAATACCTATCGCGGTCTTATCTGTCACAGGGATAAAGGAACAGGACAGGTTACTGTAGGCAATCGACAACAAATGGGGGACCAGCGGCGCATAGAATATTAACCAAAGCATCCAAATCGGAGAGGGTTATGGAGCCGTTAGCGTCCAGGTCGGCACAAGGGAAGTAAGTCCCCGTCCAGCCAGCCTGACAGTGGGCAATAAACGGAGGGCCGGCAGTGACCAAAATATTGACCAAGGCGTCCAAATCAGCAAGGGTTATCTGGCCGCTGTTGTCAATATCGCCTGGGCAGGAACATACGCTAACATAAAAAGCAGGTGTATTTCCGACGCCGGGCGAATTGAAATCGAAAACCAGGTCGGGTTTTTCCATTACCACGCCATCGCGTATTTCGTTGGGGATAATACGGACATTACAATTGTTGCAAACGGTGAACTTGAACAGGTCGTCAGTAGATGCCGGGGCGTTGGCTTCTCCGACATAAAGCGAGCCCATCTCAATCGTCAGGCTGTTGGAATCCAGGCCTGGGCGAGTTCCCTCATAGGCGGGCGAGCCCACCTCATACTGGGACCTGTCGGCAATCGGTGAACCCTCCGTATCGATTTCTCCAGTGGCTTCATTGATAACGATTGAACCGGGGTAAACCCAGTAGTGCGGATTGAGGGTTTCGAGTGTTTTAATCTTGTTGTTGTCAAGGATAACGTCCAGAGTAAATATCCTGACCAGATTTGGGTCCATTGATGATGCGTCATAGCTGACGGTAACTTCGCCGGCACTGTCAGTCTGACATGTCATTTTCAGTTCAGCCGGCGCTTGTGCGACGAGCAGAAGCAGCACCAAAGCCAAAACGCTCTTTTTCATAATCAGCCTCCTTTTTTTAGCTTCATTCGCGGGTCTGTTGTACTGTTTCGGTGCTTCGCTTGTAAACGAGACAGTATCCAGACCGCATGGCCTCCGGCGAAGCAAGTGAAATCTTCGGGTCACCGTAACCAAGAACGTACGTCTTACCAGTTAGTTAAGTATACCACAGTCAGGGCAAAATGTCAATATCTTTTCGCGGTTTTTTCAGATGAGCAGCTTTTGAGCCCTCATGGCAGCAATGTGGGCGCAATGAACGGTTGAATTTTCTTAATCGCGTGCGCCACAAGCAAATAAAGCATCCTTTATCGTCCGGCATGGCCATCGAGGTGGTCGTATCCACGCCAATGCCGACTACCAGAAGTAGATGTAAAATAGCACGACGACGCCGATTACGATTGCCGAGTGGATTACATCCCACTTGTTCCAGCTTGCGCGGGTTTCAGCAATCTGCTCCGGTGTTGCTGAACCGTATGTCAGTCCACGGATTTGCTCCTGGGTCGGCTTTTTGGTAAATATGCTGACAACCAGAATAATCAGTCCTGTGAGGAAAAACAGCAGTATGCAGAAATGCAGCCAGTTGACGGCAACGATTCTGTACAACAGTCCGTCCTGGTTCAGCTTGGTTTGGAAAATCAGCAGCACAAGACGGAACATACCGATGACAAAGCCAACGATTAGGCCCCAGAGGCCACCGGCAGCGGTAACTCGCTTTGAGAATACGCCCATGATAAATACCGCGGCAATAGCAGGGGCTATAAGGCTCTGAACCATTTGAAGGTACTCATACAACACGCTTGCCACATACTTCATCACGGGAATCCATAGGATCCCCAGGACGACCACCGTGGCCGTGGCCATACGGCCCACAAAGACAAGGTGCTTTTCGCTCGATTCGGGTCGAAACTTTTTGTAGAAATCGACGGTAAAAAGAGTGGCGGAGGAATTGAACAAAGAGGCCAGCGAGCTCATCAATGCGGCAACAAGACCACCGACAACGATACCCTTGACTCCGGCGGGCAGCAGTGTCGAGACAAGCATTGGGAAGGCTGCGTCGGAGCGCTCAATTGTCATCAAGCCCTTTTTGTTCAGGGCGAAGGCAATCATGCCGGGCACCAGGAAGATGAAGACCGGAAGAAGCTTGAGGTAGCCGGCAAAGATTGTCCCGCGGCGTGCCTCGGTCTGGTTACGTGCCGAAAGCGTTCGCTGTACGATATACTGGTCTGTGCACCAGTACCAAAAGCCTATGATAGCAGAGCCGAAAAGTACGCCGGTCCAGGGGAATTTCGGGTCGTCAGCCGGCCTGATGGCGTGCATGCTTTCTGCACAGATTCTTTGGAGCTCTCCCCATCCGCCGAGCTTATCCAGGCCTACGACAAGAATGACAACCGAACCAATAATCAAAACCGGCGTCTGGAGCACCGAAGTATATAAGACCGATTTCATCCCTCCGAAAATTGTGTAAAGACCGGTAATGACGCCCAGCGATATTGCACCGACCCAGAAGAAGTCGATACCCATCCAGGTATCGATTCCAAGGACCGTTTTGAACACTATGCCGCCGGCATACACGGTAACGGCCACCTTGGTCAATACGTAACTGACCAGTGAGATGATGGACAGAAAGGAACGTGCTGCGGGACAGAATCTCTTTTCCAGAAATTCGGGCATTGTGAAGACCCTGCTGCGTGCATAAAACGGCACAAAGACCCAACCGAGTACGAGGATAAGCCAGGCCTGGATTTCCCAATGGGACATTGCCATACCGCTTTCGTATCCGGCACCTGCGAGTCCGACGAGGTGTTCGGAGCCGATGTTCGAGGCGAAGATGGATGCGCCGATTGCTACCCAGCCGACATCCCGACCCGCCAGGAAGTAATCCGCGGTCGTGTCTTCTTTTTGTCTTAGCACCCACCAGATAATGCCAATCAATCCCAGAAAGAACAGCCCGAGGGTGCACCAGTCCTGCCAGCCGAAAAGCTGGGTCGCCAATAGATTGCACTGCAGTGTCATATCTGGCATCCTTTATTTGAATCGTGCTGAATTTGCTATTTCGGCTGGCACCAGAGCCGACTTGATTAACCGTAACATCCTACTCGGTGAAAGCTATTTAGCAAGAAAAATGGCAAATCTTTCTCGCGGCTCAAGTTTACCACCGTCAATTGAGCAGGCCGGCATGGTTAAGACATTTTGACTGCTGGTCTTGAACGGAGAATTGTCGCCAGCGCCGAAATACTCAACTCTGTAAATGCCGACGGTGTCGGTCGTGCCGGTCACGGCTACTTCATCTCGGCTGTCAGTGCCGCCATCGAAGTTACCGGCACCGACAGCCGTCCACGCAAGTCTCGTTTTTCCGGCAGGAGGATGTTATGAGTAAGTTCATGTTTTCTCTAAGAAGATGCCTGCGTCAAAAGTCGAAACAGTACAAACAAATCATTGTTATTGCCCAAAAAACAAGGCTAAAAAGTCGAAGTTTGGACTTTTGGCGGTGGCCTCTAAGAAGACTTGGGTAAAAAAATTAGCGAGGCACTTGCATTTCTGGGGAGCGTTTGGTATTATAGTACAGTGGCATATGGAGGAACGAAACGAAACTAACGATAAATGGGGAATTCCGGTCGATAGTGGCTGCCCAAGAGAAAATACGTGTATCTCAATGAGAAGAAAGGCACATATTATGAACAAGAAAGTGATGTTTTTGGTGTCAATTGGTTTGTTGGCTGCTGTGGCCAGCGGCGCTACGGCGGATGTGCCGCCGGGGGCGCTCGCGATTTACCGCTTCGCCAGCGGAAGTGCTGCTGACTTTTCGGGCAATGGTCACAATGGTATCGTCTCCGGAGGTGCTTCAATTTCCGGCGGCGTTCTGCATCTTGGCGGTAGCGGGCGTTTGGAGATTGTCGGTGCAGGCAGTACGATGTGTCCGGGAAATCCATGGACCATTTATCTCAAGCAGTTCTCCGGTACCGGCAATAGCTGGATATCGCTGGTAGCTATCGGTTCAGACGGCAAGGGCAACAGCGCTATTCTGCTCAAGAATGAGGGCACTTATGTGACTGATATTTGGTACGATTACATGCTGCCGATTACTTCGAGTGTAGATTTTCTGGACGGAACGTCGCGTGAGATGTTCATTACGTACGATGGCGTCTGGAAGCTGTACGACGGAACCAGCGACGTGGGAATCGGCGGTCATAGTTACTCGCTTAGCGGGGGAGTTGTATATATCGGCGCACCGCCGTGGTCCGAGTTGCTGAGCGACCTTCCTTACCAGTCGCCAAGCGGCAGTGTCGAGGCAATAGCGGTTTATGACCGCTTGCTCAGCGGGGCCGAGATGACGCAGTTGATGGAAAACATCTGCGTTCCCGGGCCGAGGGTCGAGTTTGAGTCGGGGACTTCTGCTAACATTGAAGAGGCCGGTTTGGCCGCTGTCCCCGTGATTGTAGAAAATGCACAGGAGGGTCAGACTTATACAGTCGACGATGCGGCAACCGGGGGACCG
>JAUWIU010000008.1 GCA_030608075.1 Phycisphaerae bacterium | reverse complement strand
TCCGGCAATCGGCGTCTGGGCGATTACCGTCCCTGTGGGCTGAGTACTGGTTTGTGTAGTTACGTTACCAACCACGAGACCGGCGGTAATGATGGCACAGGCTGCCTGCTGCTCAGTCATACCAATAACGTTAGGCACTTCCACCCTGCAGTCAGATATTACCAGGTCCACGGCTGAACCACAGGGCGCCAATTCTGCGGCAATCGGCGTCTGGGCGATTACCGTCCCTGTGGGCTGAGTACTGGTTTGCGTAGTTACGTTACCGACCACGAGACCGGCGGTAAGGATGGCATTAGCTGCCTGTTGCTCAGGCATACCAATAACGTCAGGCACATCCACCCTGCAGTCAGATATTACCAGGTCCACAGTTGAACCACAGGGTGCCAATGTTCCGGCAATCGGCGTCTGGGCGATTACCGTCCCTGTGGGCTGAGTACTGGTTTGTGTAGTTACGTTACCAACCACGAGACCGGCGGTAAGGATGGCATTAGCTGCCTGTTGCTCGGTCAGACCAATAACATCTGGTGCGTCAATCGTGGCTGAAGATACTACCAGGTTCACAGCCGAACCGCATTGGATGGCTGTTCCAAGAGCCGGGTCCTGGCTGATTACATCACCTACCGGTACAGTATCACTGCATTTATGGGTGACAGTACCTTTTACAAGACCAACAGCGTTGAGGGCGTGCTGGGCCTGAAGCTCACTCAAGCCCACAACGTTGGGCACACAAGCTGTTGGTGAAGATACTACGAGGTTCACGGGCGAACCGCATTCGAGCGATGTTTGAGCAGCGGGGTCCTGGCGGATTACACCGCCTATCGGTACGGTATCACTGCATTCATAAGCGACAAGACCTTTTACGAGGTTAGCAGCGTTAAGGATGGTTTCTGCCTCGGCCTCGGTCTCGCCCATAACGTCCGGCACCTGACAAGGACAGGGACCGGTAGATATTACGAGGCTTACTTCAGAGCCGGCTACGGTAATTGTATCGGCGGGCGGGTCCTGGCTGATTACGCGGCCTTGCGGTACGGTGTCACTGCATTGGTTAGCTACAACCGGTACAAGGTTAGCATCGGCAATTCTGTCTTTAGCTTCGTGCTCCTGCATACCCACAACGTCCGGGACCCAAGCAGGAAGAGGGCATGGACCGGTAGATATTACGAGGCTTACTTCAGAACCGGCTACGGTCACTGTATCAGCGGGCGGGTTCTGGCTGATTACGCGGCCTTGCGGTACGGTGTCACTGCATTGGTTAGCTACAACCGGTACGAGGTTAGCATCGGCAATTTTGTCTTTAGCTTCGCCGGCTTGCATACCCACAACGTCCGGCACCGTACAAGCAGGAGGACCGTCAGAAATTGTCAGGGCCACACCCGAACCACACGAGACCGACGTTCCTCCGGACGGATTTTGCCTAATTACGTGGTCTGCCGGCACGGTATCGCTGTGTTGCGTGATTTCAGCAGCTACCAAGAGATTGGCCAATTCAATTTCATTGCGTGCGTCATTCCTGTGCATGCCCACGACGTCGGGCACCTGACAAGGTGAAACAGCAGCCTGAGCAACTATTGGCCAGAGGCCGGCGCAAGTAAATCCGCATGCGAAAAATACCGTCAAAATCAAGGCTTGCTTTTTCATCCTGTGTCCTCCTGAAAAACACCTCTTCTTTCGCGACAAAGCACGATTGTTCTCGCGTGGAAAACCTGATAAAACAAGAAGGCTGTTCACCACAATCCTTCAAATTGACAATTTATCCGATTCAGATAGAAATGTCAAGAGATTTATGGAGATTTTTGGCTTGTCCATGGGGCATCATACGGCTGGAAAGTAAGAAGCGTAGCCGGAAATAGTTGGGAGAAGCTGAGAAAAAAACGGATGGGGCGGGGTCAGGGCCCGCGGCTACATGTGAAAACTCTTAATCCACCCTTACTCCCTGCTGCTCAAGCCATTTTTTCAAGTCCCCCATTTCGCTGTCGAAAACCTCATTATCATAATTCTCTTCGAGCTTGCCGACCGTATCAGCCAGCTCGGGCTGCTCCTGTACGGCATCGCTTAGTTTCTTCTCAAACTCATCACTGATGAGCCGCAGCTCATCAAGCTCTATATGCAGCTCCAGAATCCTTGCCAGGCGTCTTGTCACAGATTCTATGCACTTTGGGTTGTTACCCTGGACATAGGCCGGTATTGTTGCCACCAGGGTCGCCATACTCAAACCCCGCTCTTTGGCATTGGCGGTCAGGTAGGTAGCGACACTGGCGGGGCCTTTGTAGTCGTTGAATCTCACGCCGTAACGCTGGAAGGTCTCTTTGAGCCTGGCATCCGAAACGGAACAGAGGAGCCTCGGCTCGCGCGTGTGCGGTACCAGACCGGCAACACTGCCTATGAAATACACTACCTTGACACCAAACTCGGAACACAACGAAAAAATGCACTCTGCGAAGGCTTCCCACTGCAGATTTGGTTCTTTGCCGTGAAACAGGATGAGGTTGTTTTTGTCGCTTGAGAAAAAGGCATTTTCAGGCCACTCAAAGGACGTGACCAGACCGTCTCGTATCTCCGTATGTGGCCTGAACAGGGCCGTTAATTCCATTGAGCCTGGGAAGTTGTAGATGTAAAATCCTTGCGGGGCGAGCTCGGCAAATTTTTTTGCCCCTAAGCTCTCAATGAGGCATTTTATTGTTCCTGTGGAGACCTCTCCGCCATCCATCCAGCCGGAAAAACCAAGCAGCAGGCGAGGGCTCGTTAGTTTCGGCCTTTCGTAGATACGCAGCCTGCCGGATGTCATTGTTCAACCCTTTACTCAACGCTTTTTAGCTTTTTACCAGTGAACTGTGATTTAATCCAGCGAAATTTCAAAGCCAAGTTAAAAAGCTCACGTTCAGGCCGACCCGGAGAACGCTTTGAAGCATTGTTATTTTTGCAGAGGCTCGACAAGCGTTGACGGAATCAGTCGCACAGGGCCTAACAGGCCGGAATCGGTCAGCGGCCAATTAGACGCATCGAATGGTCGGTATCGGATGTTAACAAAGTTAATCTCGTAAAACTTCTTCCAGAACACCTTGCGACGGTCAAGGTCTGCTATGCGATTGGCCGACAGATTTGTAACCTCCACGTCAAGGACATTTTCTCCTTCGCGTAGAAACCGGCCAACTTGAATCTGAAAAGGAAAACTCCACAATGCCCCGACATATCGTCCATTGAGCGCAACCCGTGCGCTATGACAGACACGGCCGAGGTCGAGGAGCCAGTCGTCCGGCCTGCCGGTCGGTTGAGCAAAGCGTATTGTGTAACGCGCTGTCCCTGCGAATCTCTTGGCCTCGGCGTCACCCAACTCGGTCCAGGAAGCTAAAGTATTGGTCTGAAATGGAGCGGGCAACTCTGGGCCGCCTTGTAGGAAAGTTACGTTCCATTTTCCCGTTATCTCTGCGGTGTCATCGGACTTTCGGATGTACCGCCACTTGGGGCCGTCGAACTTCCGTGACGCGAACGTTCGCAGGATACACGCTTGGCCCGGCTGTAATTGCAGATAAACTTCTGTGGCTCCGTTGTCTTGGCGCCGTAAAGCAGCGATGCCTTGCCTGTCGGAAAAACGTGGGTCGAAAATCACAACCGCCTCGGCCTTAACGGCAAGAGGTACCCAATCGTCCAGCGAGCCTTTGCTCAGATTCACCAGGAAATAGTGATGACCGCAGTGATGAGCACGGCGAATAAAGCGTATTCCACGGTCGACAACAGTCTCACGGCGAACACCGGCCAGCTCCAACATCTTTTCAAGGCTCCGGTCTATGAGGAATCGTCCGTTACCGACTTTCGCCTGATGAAGGCCCGAATTCTCAGATTCTGCTTGTGCCAACACAGCCAGGGCCTTTTGGAATTTCTTTCTTCGGTTTTGCAAATTACCCAGGCCGGGGACGTCGCCGGGCAGAGAGTTGTGGACAATGATTGTTGCGCCGGCCTTTGCAAGGTCAATCAGCCTCTCCAGCGTGCGAAGTGGCATAAAACGGCATTGAGGGACAACCAAAACCCGGTATTTGCCGCCTTTGGTGGAAAATACACCCGCTGTATACCTGCAATCAGTAAGCTGGCGGTCTGAGATATAGTCGAAGCTGTAGCCTCGCTGCCATAGGATATTTGCCGCTCGACCAAAGGCGCTGCCTAAGAGCCAGCGGCTTATGCCGTGAACGGGGAAGTTAATTAACATGCCGTCTTTGTTATGCCAGAGGTCGTAAATGGGCCAGTAAACCAGAACATCATTGTCCGGTTGGCCGGACTGAAGAACTGACTGGCAGCGAGCGATGTAGGCGTTCAATTCGGGAAAGTCGCACCAAAAGCTGTTGGAGGGAGCGAAATTTGTCGACGCGTAGAACAGCCATCCCGGCCAGGGCTGGTCAAAAGGCGAATAAGCCATACCATGATAGAATACGTGATTGATGCCCGAAACGAAGAGCTGGTCAATTTCAGGTTTGGCCTGTGACAGCGAGACCCTGAAGTGCTCTCCGAGCCAGGTGCACGACTCGGAGGATACGAGATTGCTGCCTGTTACGTGGGCGGCTGAGGAGGCGAATTTGAGCATAAGAGGGTTGTTAAGGGCTTCGTGAAAACTGAAATCCGGGTCGGTTCTCAGTCCTGGAATATCAAATCCGCTCGGGCCGAAAATCTCTGTCTCAGGGATATCGGCGGCGGCGTAGAGGTCCAGCAGATTACCCGGTGCACCGTGGGCCTGGTTGCGTGTCAGAAAGCCGCTTTCATGGGCCCATTGTACCCAGGGGGTGATATACTCCTCGAGGTGCAACTCGGCAATAGTCCGGCGATAATCACTCTTGACCCGCGCGGCCGTGTCACTGTCGGCCTGGCCGAGGAGGGCAGGAAGGTACCTTCGCAAATCGTAGCCTCTACGCCGGCTGAACTGCTCGAAAAAATCATCGGTCCATTCGGCGCGGCCATATTCATAGGAATCGTGGTACTGGGCGCGCGGTGAATCGCCGCGCAGATTCGAAAATGCCTTGTCGAAACGCTTCAGGTATCTATGCAGAGACTTCCTGCTGAATGGGTTGACGATGTTTCCGGCACCTGCCGGTGCAGCGCGTTCAACTTGTTTTCTGCCCCAGGCCTGGAAGACGGCGTAAAGATGCCAGCTTTGTGCGGCCGGTGTCCAATTCAGCTTGCCTGCTGGTGTTACCTTGTCTGTCAGGTCTAAAATGTCGCCTTTGTCAGAGAAGGCCATTACGGCCTGCAAATGCGCATGTTTACTGTATTTTCGTTCCTGGAGTGTTATTGGTTGATTCAGTTTGCCGGCTGCATCAAGCGTGTACGTCTGAAAAAAGACCCCTGCTGTTGCGTCTTCGTTAGTGACATTTGGCCCGCCGAACGGCCAGCCGGTGCCGGTCGACATATCAACGCCCATACCCAGACGCTTCGCTTCTTTGACGGTGTGACGCAGCATCTCCATCCACGCCGGGCTGAGGTAATCAATAAAACGGTCCTCGAATCCCTTGACGCCGTAGATGGGGATAATGTGCACACCTCCAATGCCGGCCCGACCGTAAGTCTCGAGGTGCTCGGTGAGGTTCGGCTTGTCGACGGCACTGCCAAGCCACCACCAGTACGTCCAGGGTCGGTGTTCCTTGGTCACTTTCGGCCAGGCCAACTCCGGCTGGGGCTGCGACGTGGTTGTAGCGATAGAACTCAGCGCAGGGAGAAATTGGCACAGTAGTATGACCAACAATAGATTGTTTTTCATAACGGTCCTTTCCAGATTCAAGGGCATTACGAGAAACAGCCGCTTTTGAATTGTCATGGTAACAGATTTCGTGGTGCCGTTCAAACCTCACCGGTGACGACCTTGTTGGGACGGTTTATTTTTTGGCGTGTATTGCGACGCGGTTTCCGCCATCGACGATGATTATTTTTGCGTTGGGGTCCTGGTCGAGCCAGCGGTCGACGACGGTCTGCGGCTGATGGGCAGGGTGCAGATGCGCGGCTTCGACTAAATCGTCCGGTATTTGCGAATGGAACCAGATTCGCCGCAGCCGCTGGAGCATCCTGGCAAATTTGTATGACTTGTGGCTGTACAGCCTGTATTCACTCTCGATTGATTTTAGTACCTCATCAATCGGAGCGGTCAAGCGGTCGTAGAAGTTTTCTATGGTCTCACTGTCGCCGATACCATTAGAGCATTTTGCCAGAAACAGCACCTCCCCGCCGTCGGCGACGGCATTCTTTGTTAACTCGAGAGCCCTTTGGGCGATGTAAAGGCTGGCATCATTCGGAAATCCGCCCGGTGAGACGACCAGCCTCGCGCGCGGCCTTACTGTGTGCGTATTACTCTCATCGATTTTGTCAAAGGCCTGACTGCTGACTTGAGCAGCCGGCCCAAATCCCGCCCACTGTATTTTCCTTGATACGCTGACGGTTACCAAGGCATAAACCAGCCGATTCTTCACAATGAACTGCATTCCCTCGAGCTGGTCCTCAGCCAGGGGATTATTTCTTCTGCTCACGTCTTTGTGCCAGGGATGCATTCCGAAAGTGGCCCGGTCATCGAGGGCAAGTGCGTGATTTTGCTCAACCGTTTTAAATGCACAAATTCCCGGCACAAAATTCTTTACCGGATTTGAATAGCCCGCAAAGTAATGCACCTTCGCATCAGCGGCCACCAGAAACACGTCAGCGTCATCGACCTCGGCATTGAACAGTACGTCTGTACCTCGTGACGTTCGCCCCGCTGAAAGAAACTCGTCCTGCCGACAATCATGGGTATGCACCTTAAAATCGCTTATACCGGCTTTCCCGGCGGCGTCTTCTATCTGCCGTGAGATGGTTTTGTTTTCCACAGTATCGGGGTTATGTGTGCCGGTGCAGAGCAGAAAACGCACCTGCGAGCAGTTCCGTAACAAGGCGAAGAGCTTTGCGAAAACATCCGGCGGCGCATCGCGGGTGCCGTCTTCCACCAATACGCAAAGACGTTTACCCAAAAGTTCATTTTGGAAATTGCGTGCCTGCCTGCTTGTCAGCGCCTGGCGCAGAACGGCTTGGTTGTCTGCTTTTGGCTCTTGCCGCCACGGGCGTATAATTTGGTCAATGTTGGCCTCGGGAATCCGCAGGTACACAAAACCATTGCCATAACGAAGGTCTACTTTCATGTCGACAACCGCCCTTCAGCGTTTTCTACGTGCTGCTGAAGCTTGATGTGCGACGATTTAGATAAACGCCCGGGCCAAAACCGCGAGGCGCAGCATCGAAATATCATCTGTTGTTTCTACATGTTCGCACCGCCTGTTATATCGGCTGTTGCAGCGGCAGGTTTAACCTGCTCAGCATTTTTCGCCCCGGCTGTTCAGGAAAACCGACTGCCCGGCCCACTTTACGTTCACAAGCAGCGTATTGCAAGCCGGCGACAGTTATGGTATCACAGTTCGTTATGTCAGCTAAAGGATTCACACATCTCCATCTGCACAGTCAATATTCGCTGCTCGACGGCGCAGTGAGGTTTGATAACCTGCTGAAGCGCTGCAAAGAGCTCAAAATGGACTCCGTAGCTGTCACCGACCACGGCAACATGTTCGGTGCAATGGAGTTTTATACCAAGGCGCTGGCGGCGCACATCAAGCCAATTCTCGGCATTGAAGCCTATGTCGCTCCGCGAAGCAGGTTCGACAAACAGAAAAGCTCCATCACAGACGCCGCATACCACCTCATACTCTTGGCTGAGAACAACATCGGGTATCAAAATCTCCTCAAGTTGGCAAGTATCGGCTACACCGAGGGATTTTACTATCGTCCCAGGATTGATAAGGAAATCCTCGCCGAGCTCAGCGAAGGTCTGCTGGCGGCCTCAGGCTGCCTCAAGGGCGAAATAGCGGCAGCATTTGCCAAGGGCGATGAAAAGACAGCGGTCGCTGCGGCTGAAGGCTACGCGAAGATGTTCGGCCCTGACCGATTCTTCATCGAAATCCAAAACCACGAAGATGACGACCCAAAGGTCTGTCAGGCATTGATTGACCTGGCCCGCAAGCTGGGCCTGCCACTGGTTGCGACCAACGACGTCCACTTCTTAGAACAGGACGACTACGAAGCGCACAATTGTTTGTGCTGCATAAGCACCGGCAAAAACGCTGACGACCCAAACAGGATGATTTATCCGAGGGATGTTTTCCTCAAAGGGGCCGAACAGATGCGACAGCTCTTTGCGGACGCTCCGGAAGCCTGCGACAATACCCTGACAATTGCCGAGCGATGCAATGTCCAGCTCGACCTCAAATCCCGTCACGCACCGGGCTTTAAGCCCCCCGACAGGTCAACTCCCGAGGACTTTCTCACAAAGCTCTGTTACGACAACGCCCGTAAAATCTATGGCGAAATCACCGATGAAATAAAAACACGGCTTGACAGAGAACTGGATGTAATCGAATCGAAAGGCTTTGCGAGCTATTTTCTCATCGTTTGGGACTTCTGCAATTACGCTCATAAACAGAATATCCCGGGCGGCGCCAGAGGCAGCGCGGTCGGAACGGTTGTCGGCTACTGTCTCGGACTCTGCGATGTAGACCCTTTGCGATACGGGCTGCTGTTCGAGCGTTTTATGGACCCGCAGCGGAACGAAATGCCCGACATCGACATCGATATGTGCCAGGCCCACAGGGGTGAAATCATCGAGTACGTCCGCGCGAAATACGGTCACGTCGCGCAGATAATAACTTTTGGAACGATGAAGGCCAAGGCCGTCATCCGCGACATCTGCCGCGTAAAGAACGTCCCGCTCAGTGAAGCGGACCGATTGGCCAAGCTCATCCCCGAGTCTATCGGAATGACTCTCGATAAAGCGCTCGCAACCGAGCCGCAGTTGAAAGATGCCTATCAGCAGAGCAAGGAGATAAGAGAAGTAATTGACATCTCGAAAAAGCTCGAAGGCCTGGCCCGGCACGCCTCGGTTCATGCTGCCGGGGTTGTCATCGCGGATGAGCCGCTCACCAATTTCGTACCGCTGTACAAGCCACCCGGCTCGGCTGATGTCATAACGCAGTTCGAAGGGCCTATGGTCGAAAAAGTCGGGCTGCTAAAAATGGACTTTCTCGGTCTGAAAACACTAAGCGTTTTGCAGCGGGCACAAGAGCTTGTCAAGACCATACACGGCCAGGACGTAGACCTTGAAAAAATCGACCTTGACGAACCGGCGGTTTTCAAAATTTTCTCGGCCGGCAGGACCAAAGGCGTTTTCCAGTTCGAGTCCACCGGGATGCAGAGCCTGCTAATGAAGATGAAGCCCGACCGCATCGAAGACCTTATCGCCGCAAACGCGCTTTATCGTCCCGGCCCGATGGTACTCATCGGCGATTACGTCGACCGAAAGCACGGCGCTAAATGGGAGCTGACCCACCCGATTATGAAAGAAATCCTCGATGAAACCTACGGGATTATGGTCTATCAGGAACAGGTGATGCGGATATGCAACCTGTTGGGCGGTATGCCGCTGCGAGAGGCTTACACGGTCATAAAGGCTATAAGCAAAAAGAAAGTCAGAACAATAGCCAGGGCAAAGGAAAAATTCATAGGCGGCTGCCTCGAAAAAGGCTTAACCAACGTTCAGGCGCAGCAGATATTCGAGCTTATAGAACGTTTTGCCGGCTACGGCTTCAATAAAAGTCACTCGACCCGCTATGCCCTCATCGCCTACCAGACCGCGTATATGAAGGCCCATTGGCCGGTCGAATATATGGCGGCGCTGCTGACGTTTGAAATGGACAACACCGACAAGATTGTCGACTATATCGCCGAGTGTAACGATATGGGTATAGAAGTGCTGGCGCCTGACATCAACGAAAGTGGCGTCCATTTCACACCCCTTTACAAAGGTGCTAAAGCACAGGACAAAAACGGCGTAATACGGTTCGGGCTGGCGGCGGTGAAAGGGGTAGGCGAAAAGGCGGTCGAACAAATCATCGAGGCGCAGCAAAAAACAGGGCGGTTCAAAAGCCTCTTTCATTTTTGCGAAAATGTAGAGCTTAGAGCAGCAAACAAGCAGGTCATGGAGTCGCTGATAAAAGCCGGCGCTTTCGACAAACTGAGCGGAAACAGAGCACAGATGGTGGCCGGCCTCGCCGGGGCAATGCAGTACGGCGCCGACCTCCAGGCGGACAAGGTGGCAGGGCAGATGAATCTTTTCGGGCAAACGTCCGAAGACGCCGACTATTCACAGGACGCACAGAGATTGCCCAACGTTGACCCCTGGCCTGAGCCGCAAATGCTCGCCTACGAAAAACAGGTACTTGGGTTTTATGTAACCAGCAACCCGCTGAGCCACCACGCCGAGACGATAAACCTTTATTCGAGCATGCACAGCTCAGAGTTGGTCGATGCGGCGCAGGATAAATCGGTCGTAATCGGCGGAATGATAACAAAGAAAAGATACCACACAACGAAAAGGGGCCGAAACGCCGGTGCAAAAATGGCGGTGTTCATTCTCGAAGACCTGCAGGGCCAGGCTGAAGTGGTGCTTTTCCCGGAGGTGCTCAACAAATTCAGCCGGCTGTTAGTTGAGGACACAGTCGTTTTTGTAAGAGGCAAAATCGACCGGAAAAGAGAAAAACCGAATATCTTCGCCGAGGAGCTTATCGCCCTGGACGAGGTGAGCGAAAAACTTGCCGCAAAAGTCAGCATAACACTCAACGCCGAAAGTGTGACCAAACCGAAAGTAGCCGAAATAAAAAGCATCTGTCAGCGTCACAAAGGCAAAAGCCCTCTTTACGTCTCGATAAAAACCGAGAAAGGCAGCGTATACGCCGCCGCCGACAAAACCCTGTCGGTAAACCCGGACGTCGACTTCTGCAGAAAAATGCGACAGCTCGTTGGGGCAGAAAACTTCCGGCTGGCAAGATAGAACCAATGCCTTAATTTATCGGCAAGAATCTAAATGACCGAAATAAAACAGACACTTAAAATTCTCAAGAGCCGCTATCCGGAAGTAAGCCTCATCATCGGCCTTTACACGCTGGTGCTGGTGTCAATGGCGCTGGTTATGGCGGATTTGCTTGCTCAGGATAAGCCCCTGGCAGCGGCACCGCAAAATCCGCTGCTCCTGTTCTTTTCAATAGGCGTTGCCCTGGTCTCGATGATTCTTAAGTACGGTTTTACCAGAACGGTGTACCTGCACGGCGGCAGCCAAGAACAACCTCTTGTCCTGCTAAAAACCGGTATGCACTTTTTTTGGCGGATCGTCGGACTTGGTATGCTTTACCTGCTTGCTCTGTCGGCTTTAGGAATACCGCTCATTATAATCAAGCACCAGCTTACACATGCGGACACGCCCGGCGCCTCGGTTCTGCTTGTCTCCGCGGTCGACCGCGTATATTCTGTGGGGATGATGTTAATTCTGATTAAACCCGTGCTGCTGATGCCCGCAGTGCTCATCGTCCTTGACTGCCGGATGCATGAGCCCTGGAAAATGCTCAACCATCTAAGACTGCTTGACGCAAAGGGCGTGATTTTCTTGTTCTGTCTTCAGATTGCGATAGCCCTTGTTTGGCCCTTTTCGCGGCTGGCCGATGCGCACATCACAACTTCTGATTATGCCCTGACAATTGCTGCGGCGGCTGCAGTTTACTTTGTTGGTTTTGTAGCGGCAGTTGCAGCGGTAAGATTTGTAGCTTCTCGCGATTTGGTTTATAATTCGCAACGTCATGACTGAGAACCAAGATTAGGAATTAACAATAAATATGATACCGCCTGATACCGACACCAGCGCCGTTTCCGTGCAGTCTGAAGTTCTACGAAGGTTGGATATCAACGCTCGTGCGCACATGACGTTTCAACTGAGCGATAACCTTCGACAAACCGTTGAAGCCGGACTCAGGCACCGCCACCCCGATTGGGACCGGCAGAAGATAAAACGCGAGCTATTGCGTCTGACGATAGGTGAGGAGCTATTTCAACAAGCTTTCGGAGAAAAGCGGTCTCTGTTATGACCAGTCAAAAAGAGTTCTTGAGAAAAATCATCGCTGCCCTGGATAGCGCAGGAATTGCATACATGATTTCCGGCTCCATGGGCAGTAGTTTTCATGGCCGACCAAGAGCCACCAACGACGTTGATATAGTTATAGCTGCCACCGAAGCGCAACTTCAAAGCTTTACCAAATCGCTTGGGAAAGATTACTATGTCAGCCCCGATGCCGCCCAGAAAGCTCTTAGACGGCGCTTAGCCTTCAATATAATTGACATTCGAATGGGTTGGAAGGCAGATTTGATTATCCGCAAATCCAGACCGTTCAGCCAGGAAGAGTTCGGACGCAGGCAAACTGTTAACCTGATGGGACTTGACATGTGCATACTTACACCAGAGGATGCAATCTTGAGCAAATTGGAGTGGTCGAAAGGTGTGCTCAGCGGCAACCAGTTTGAGGATGCCGTTGGGGTAGCAATCGTTCAATGGGGCCGCCTCGACCGCGGTTATTTGGACAAATGGGCCAAACAATTGCATGTTGAAGAGCTTCTTGACGAACTTCTGGCACGGGTGAAGAAAGGCATAGATTCGAGATAGCCCGTCAAATTCGATAGGTATCTGTGAAAAACAAACTGAAGGTAAAATTCATTGTTCTTGACGGCCCGGACGGGTGCGGCAAGAGTACACAAACAAAACTTTTGGCCCAATGGCTACAAGGGCAGGGCGTCGAAGTTGAAAGTTTTCGAGACCCCGGAACTACCGCTATCGGCGAAAAGATTCGACAAATTCTCCTGAACCCGGAGCACATAGCGATGAGCACCGGGACGGAAGTAATGCTCTACATGGCGGCACGAGCACAACTGTGGGCCGAAAAAATCGCGCCGGCGCTAAAAGAAAATAAATCAGTCGTTCTCGACCGATGGCTGTCAAGCACGTGCGCGTATCAGGGCTACGCGGGCGGATTTGGAATGGATAAGGTTATAAGAATTGCGAAAGACTGCCTTGAAAGACCCTGGCCGGATTTGACTGTGATACTCGATGTCGATTTGGAAACCGCAGCGAACAGGCTGAGCAGCCAGCCGGACCGAATCGAGGCAAAGCCGCAGCAATACCACCGGAAGGTCCGCGAAGGATTCTTAAAACTGGCTGAGCAGCAGGCCGGCTTTGCCGTCATAAATGCAGCGGGACAAATTGATACGGTTCACAAAAAAGTAGCAGCAGTCGTTGAGAAATATCTTACCGCTGTGCCTTGATGTATTGAGTTCAATCGGTTTTTCTTATGTCACTAAAAGAAATTTTCTGCCAGGATAAAGCAATTAGTATTCTGCAAAGGGCCTTGTCCGCCGACAAGGTTGCCCACGCATATATTTTCGCGGGCATTGAAGGTATCGGCAAGTTCAAAACCGCCCGCGAGTGGGCCAAGCTGCTGCTCTGTAAAAGTCCCGTCGTCCAAAAAACCCGGCTGGGCGAGTTTGCGGACAGTTGCGGCTCGTGCCGGTCGTGTCGGCTGCTCGAAGCCGGCGCACATCCCGACTTTCACCTGGTCTACAAAGAATTATTAGAGTTCACGAAAGATAATAAAGGCAAAAAGACGCCCGTAGAGCTGCCAATTGATGTCGTGCGAGAGTTCCTGATTGATAAAGTGTCAATCAAACCCATCCTTTCGAGGCGCAAGGTCTTCGTTGTCACTGAATCAGAAAAGCTCAACACCTCCTCTCAGAATGCCTTGCTCAAAGTGCTGGAAGAGCCGCCTGAATATTGCTCCATCATACTTCTTTGCACGCGCCTCGAAAGACTGCTGCCGACCACCAGGTCAAGATGCCAGGCAATCCGGTTTGCACCGGTCGCGGAAGAGAAGGTTGTTGAAAAGCTGAAAGAAATGGGCCTCGATGACCAAAAATCGCGATACTTTGCCCGACTTGGTCAGGGCAGTCTCGGCCGCTGCGTTCAATGGGCACAGCTCGAGCTCGAAGGTGCCGATATTTACCAAACAAAAAAGGGTATAATAAACTCCCTGTCCAGCTATAAATACGCCAACGCACTGAATCTGGCCGAACGTTTCCTGAAACAGAGCAAACGAATCGCCGAACTCTGGGCCGAACTCGACAAGAAAACCAGTAAAAGAGATATCAACCGCAGAACTCAGAAAACTCTCATCTGGATAATCATATCCGCCCTGCATGATGTAATGAAACTCGATGTAACCGGCATCAAAGGGATTATCAACTTCGACCAGGGCGAGCAAATACAAGCCCTTGCGAGGCGTTTCGACTGCGAGCAGGCCGCCGAAGAAATCGCCCACGCCTACCGTGCCCTCCGCTCCATTGACTCCAATGTCAATGAAAGGCTCATTTTTGAGCAGCTATTGCTACACTTCGCCGACTCTGATATAATAAGGGTTTAACAATAGCGATGGCGAAAATTATGTTGAGTGAAGCATAGGCCTTAAAGTAGAGAGGCAAGATGGCGAAAACGGCAGCTCCAAAAGCTAAACAGGAAAAACCCAGGAAGCGTATGCTGGTCCGCTATGGTCGAATGAATGAGCTCGGCCTCTTTGAGCATCATGAAATCAGGATACCAAAGGTGCCCACGCGAGTCGTCGTAAAAACCGAAAGAGGTCTTGAGCTGGGCCGGCTCATCGGTCAACTTTCTGCTTACAAAGCGGGCCAATTTAAGCTGAGCCAAGAGCAAATCAATCAATATTTCGCCAACAGCGAGGTCGACTTCGCTGGAAAGCCGATGGGCAGATTCATCCGTTACGCCACCTCCGCGGATATAAGCGAGGAGAGACACCTGCTGAAAATTGTGCAGGAAGAGATTCAATTCTGCAAGGGCCTGGTCAAAGAGATGGAACTGCCTATGAAGATAGTCGACGCCGAACACATATTCGGGGGCGAGAGAGTCATCTTTTACTTTATGGCGGATGGGCGAGTGGATTTTCGACAGTTGGTAAAAAAGCTCGCCCATGAATACCAGTCAAGGATTGAAATACGGCAGATAGGCTCACGAGACGAAGGGAAACTGCTGGGTGACGTGGAAAGCTGCGGGCAGGAGTGCTGCTGCAGAAGATTCTTAAGGGCCTTGAAGCCGGTCAATATGCGAATGGCCAAGATGCAGAAGGCAACGCTTGACCCGTCAAAAATATCCGGATATTGCGGGAGGTTGAAATGCTGCCTCCGATATGAAAATGAAACTTACACGGAACTGAAACGACGTCTGCCGAAAAAGAAAACCATCGTAAAAACAAAACACGGAAAAGGCAAAGTCGTGGATGGTCAAATATTGATGCAGCTGGTTGCTGTCGAGCACGAAGACGGCGTGACAATGGTGTTCCCCATCGATGAAATTGAAACTATTTCCTCGCCGGAGGTAGCGCGACAAGCAAAACAAATCCGGCATGATACGGCCGACTGTAATCAAAACGGTGACCAGGGAGGTTTAAGGCAGTAATGATTTGTCCGGAGAAACGCGCCGTCTGCTCGCAAAAGGATTTTTGAAGAAGGGAAAAATGGCTCGTAAAATTGTCGTAACATCAGCGCTGCCCTATGCAAACGGCCCAATACACATAGGTCATCTCGTCGAATACATCCAGACGGATATTTGGGTACGCTTCCATAAAACCTGTGGTAACCAGTGCCTCTATTTTTGCGCCGATGACACCCACGGCACGCCGGTTATGATAACGGCCCGCGCCGAAGGAATTGAACCTGAACAACTCATCGAGCGGGTCCACAAAGAACACATAGCCGACTTCAACGGCTTCTTAATCGAATTCGACAATTACTATTCAACCCACTCCCCGGAAAATAAGTACCTTAGCGAGCTGATTTTCAATCGCCTCAGCGAGGCAGGCTCGGTCGTAAAACGAAATGTCGAGCAGGCCTATTGTGAGAAATGCAAAATGTCCCTGCCCGACAGGTACATTCGAGGCCGGTGCCCTCGCTGCGGAGCCGACGACCAGTACGGCGATTCGTGCGACAAATGCGGCGGGACACATGAACCAACCGAACTCATCGACCCACGCTGCGCAACCTGCTCAACACCGCCGGTCAGGCGACAAAGCCAGCACTACTTCTTTAAGCTGGCAGATTACCAACAACAGCTCAAAGACCTCATTTCAGGCGGCTACGCGCAGAAATCCACCGTCAAAAAGCTCGATGAATGGTTTAAGACAGGACTCAAAGACTGGGATATATCGCGAGACGGCCCCTATTTCGGCTTTAAAATACCCGGTGAGGAGAACAAATTCTTCTATGTCTGGCTGGACGCACCCATCGGGTATATGGCGTCGGCGAAGAATTACTGTGACAACAACGGGCTCGACTTCGACAAGCTGTGGAACAGCGGCGAATATGAGGTATATCACTTTATCGGCAAGGACATCATGTATTTCCACGCGTTGTTTTTCCCGGCGATGCTTATAGCGGCGGGCTTGAAACCGGCCGACAAGCTTTTCGTACACGGCTTTTTAACGGTCAACGGCGAAAAGATGAGCAAGTCGCGCGGGACTTTTGTTCGGGCGGAAACCTATCTCAAATACCTCGACCCCGAATATCTGCGGTACTACTACGCAGGCAAATTGAGCGGCGGTATCGAGGATATCGACCTGAGCGTCGATGACTTCGTAAACAAGGTCAATTCCGATATGGTCGGGAAGCTCGCCAATCTGGCCTCTCGTTCGGGGCCGATGCTGACAAAAAACCTCGACGCCGAACTTGGCCGGTTAGACGACAGCGGCAAAGAGCTAATCAGTAGACTCACCGCAGCAAAACAACAGATTATAGATAACTACGAAAACCTCAATTTTGCAGCGGTTGTGCGAACGGTTGCCGCTTTGGCAGATGAGGCCAACCGGTATGTCGAAAAACACCAGCCGTGGGTAACCGTAAAAACCGACCTGGAAGAGACAAGAAGCACGCTTACCGCCGTGATAAATGCGGTAAGAATCCTGACAATTTACCTAAAGCCCATCCTGCCGGGATATGCCGAAAAAGTGGAAAAATTTCTTAACGTTGACAGGCTGCACTTCGCCGATGTCGAAGCGCTCCTTGTGAATCACAGGATAAACAGATTTGAAAAACTCGTTGATAGAATTGATAGAAGTAAGGTGAATGAAATGATAGAACAAAACAAAGAAGCTGCCGGTCCTGAGCGCAGCGGGCCAGAGGAGCCCATCGCACCAGAGTGTACAATTGATGATTTCGCAAAAATTGACATGAGAATCGCAAAAATTACACGGGCCGAATCCGTCGAAGGCGCCGACAAACTGCTCCGACTGATTCTGGATGTTGGCGGCCTCGAAAGAGAGGTTCTGGCCGCCATAGCACAGGCGTACAAGCCCGACCAGCTCACCGGGAAAATGGTAGTCTATTTTGCGAATCTAAAGCCAAGAAAAATGAGGTTCGGGCTCTCGGAAGGTATGATTCTGGCATCGGGCACCGGTGGAAAAGACGTCTTTATGCTGACGGTTGACCCCGGTGCTCAACCCGGACAGAGAGTCAGTTGATGAAAAATGAGAAAAAGCCTTGAAGAAATCGCCAAGGAAGACGGCAGATACAGCGTGCAGGTCACAAAGTTTGTCTATGAGGGCCTTGGATACACAATGAAAGAGGTCGCCGATGAACCGGGCCATGTCAGCGGGCCTGTGCTTTGTAAGGGATTGGCGGAACTGGCCCTCGAGAAGTGGGGCAGAGAGGCAATGTTGGTGCTGAATACCGGCGGTGTCAAAACCACCCGTGACTTCGGCGAAATCGTCTACCTGCTCATAAAACAGAAGTGGATGAAAGCCCAGCCCACCGATTCCATCGACGACTTCAACGACGTCTACGACTTCAAAACCGTCTTCAAAGACAAGTACAAGTTTTAATGACCATTCGCCCTGCTCTGCGACCACCGCCGCAAATCACCGCACCCGTATTTATCTAACAAACCTGTACATCAAAATACTGTCCACATAGTTGTTCGGGCCGACCTTTATCTCCTTAATCCTTCGACCTTCTTCCACAAAGCCCATCTTTCTGTATAACCCAATGGCTTTTTTGTTCGTGGCAAATACTCCAAGCCCGATTTTTTCAATCAACGGGTCTTCCCCGGCCCAGTCGATAGCGCTTTGAAGCAGCGTTTTCCCGACGCCAAGTCCTCTGAACTCTTTGAGCACACTTATAGCCAGCACTGCAACATGTGCGATTCGTGTACGTTTGCCATTCTCAATCGGGACCGCTCCGACTATTGTTCCGTCAATCTGCGCCACCAGAATTATTTTGCCATCAGCATTGTGCTCTTGAATCCAGTCCCGCTCCTTTTCGATGGTCATTTTCAATTTCCGAACGTCCTCAACAGTAGTTACATTGTATTTGTCTTCACCGACAATCGAGTCAAAAAGCGCAAGCAAACCCTGGGCATCGTCCGGCTCAGCGCTGCGGATTACAACCTTTGTACCGTTCGTGAGCTCAAGCTCTTTTAAGAATTTATTTGCCATATATTTACCCCTGTTCAGCCGTTTGGCCCAATATTTTTGGACATAATTGTCAAACCCACCTGCTTAATCCACCCCGTCCTCTGCCAGAACTTCCGGGCAGCCACATTGTCGCCAAAAAGGAATATGTGACATTTGCGGATACCGAGCAGCTCAAGTTTTCCAATCACCCGCTCAACCAACGCCCTGCCGATACCTTTTCGCCGATGGGTTTCGGCAACCGCCAGATGATGCAGATACCCGCGCCAGCCGTCATGACCGCACAAAACCGCGCCGACAACTCGCCCCTGGGCGCGCGCAACAAAGCTAAGACCCCGATTACACTCCAGGTATCCTGCAACACCCTCTTTCGAATCCGAATCCTCGTGCAATCATACGCCCTTTACACTTTGCCACAGCGAAAAGACATCGTCATAGTCCTCAATTGTCATCTCTGCAATGTCGAGGCACATCCATACACCTTTCAAGTCAAATCAATCCAGTATCGTCGTGTTGGAAGCTCAGAACCTTCGGGCTTTGTTTTGTCAGCAAGCTTTCCACCATTGTTTTGTATTATTCGCGCCGAGGCAATATTGTCGTCATCGCAGGTGACCAGCACTCGTTTAAGCCCTAAATCTTTAGCCTTTTCCAAACTAAGGGCAAGAATCAGGGTGCCGTATCCCTGGCCTCGCTGTGATGGTCGAATGTAGTAGCCTATGTGGCCGCCTCTTTGGTCCAGGGCGGGAGTAAGAGAATGACGTATCGAAGTTCTCCCTAAGAGGGTCTCGTCGTCTTTTACCAACCAAAACGTCGAAGCGGACACCCAGCCTTCAGGTAAATTCCTGCCCTGGCCATAATCAAGTAATTTCTTAGTATATGGCTCAAAATTATCTAAAGCTTCTTCGAATCCCCAATAATTTTTCTGGCTGCCTGCCGCCATAGATTCCCTGGCCATTTCCAGAAACTCTCTTCTTAACGTCATCGTTGGTACTATCAGTTTTATGTTCTCTCCCTTCATCTTTAGTTTCCTCTCTGTCTGCGCTGTTCCACAGGAGTAAAAAAGCCTTCCGGAGCTTGGTACTCCCCGCAAGGCTCTACTATCTTTTCTCAGTACAAATCCTTTCAGGGAGCAGCCGGCATAACACCCAGCACCTTCATAACACAGAAAAAGAGCCTTTCTGTGCCGAGCGAAGGCCCTGTGCGCACAAGTCCCGTGCCCACCGCCAGGTTCGTCGGACACCTTTGTCTGTTTCCCTGATTCGGACCATCAGAAACTCCCGCTAATGAAGCAAGGTCCCGAAATTATCGACTAAATTGGTCTATGTCGAGAACAAATCGAAAAAAATCCCGCAGTACGTCGGGCACCGAAATAATCCTTGTCGGCACGCTGCTTTTTCTGATGTGATTGAATTGCGTGCAGGCCCGATAGGCAGTGACTACTACCTTATGACAATTGAATTTGTGGATAGATGCGTTTCCAATTTGATGTGGTAATCAACCCTTGACAAACTGGATTCCCGCTTTCGCGGGAATGACAAAAAGAGCAGGAATGACAAAAAGAGCAGGAATGACAGCTCACAACATCAAATGTCAGGGAGTAGTAGTGCTCTGTCAAGCCATACGTGACAAAGTGGTAGTCCCGTCGTTTCGGCAAATCCTTATCGGTCTGTGGCTTTTCTCAGAGGCTCTTTAGCTTTGCGCCGGACAGCAAAAAAAAATAATTATCGGAGGAGCAAATTACGTAGTTTCCGAAGTAAATTCGCCTCCAAAAACAGCCGAATAAAACCATGATAGACCAGTTCAGCCGCAGGGACTCACGACAGGAATTGGGACTATCAAATGAAAATACTGAGAAAGTCAGTCCGGCTCATCGGCTTCGTCGCCTTGGGTCTAAGCTCTCCGCCCGGCTCTGCGGTGAGAAGAAATACGACCTCATCGCCGGCACCCGACCAAGCAATACAATAAACCAATAAGGACCAGTCAATGAATGCCAAATGCGACCAGGCAGATGACATACTCAAACAGCAGGAGAGTCTCAAGACAGTATTCGATGCCGTCCCCCTCGGTATGCTGTTGATAAATGAAGATATGTTTGTCGAAGAGGTTAATGTTGTTGTTGCGGAATTGACCGGCAAAGAGCCTTCAGAGATAGCCGGCGTACAATTAGGAGAAACGCTCGGCTGTATCTACGCCTCGGAGCAGCACAAGGGATACGGGCAAAGTCCGGCCTGCTCACAGTGCAAGATACGAAATGCACTTACAAAAGCACTGGATTCGCAGCAGGCAATCCACAAAGTTGAAGTGCAGCCAACCCTGTTAATTCACGCAAGCCGGTTCAGCCCGTGGTTCGAGATAAGTGCCGAGCCCGTCCTCATAGACGGAAAGAAACACGTCGTCCTCACCCTTAGCGACATCTCGGCAAGAAAGCACGTCGAAAAGGAGCTCCGCGACAGCAAAGAAAAGTACCAGACTATCTTTGATAACTCAGCGGTCGCTATCATGATGGCGGACGAACAGGAACGCTTCATCTCCTGGAACAAGTTCGCTGAAGACCTTCTGGATATGACCAGCGAAGATTTGTACCTACGACCCGTCAAGTCTCTTTATCCTCCGAGTGAGTGGAAAAAGATGCGGGCACATAATGTCAGACGAAAAGGAATGCAGCACCACCTCGAGACCAGAATGCTGAAAAAGAACAGTGACGTGATTGAAGTCGACATCTCGCTGAGCGTCCTGAAAAACTCCGAAGACCAAATTGTCGGCTCGGTCGGCGTCATCAGAGACATCACCGAACGCAGGCAGGCCCAGGAGGCACTGGAGGAAGCACACGAATACCAGAAGCAGGTCATATCAATAGCTGCCACAGCCATTTGCACTCTGGATTCGAGTCGGCGTTTCACCGACATTAACGGTGAGATGTGCCGTCTCACCGGTTACTGCCGGGATGAGCTTATCGGCCGGCACTGCAGCATCCTGCAAACAGAGCCATGTTCAAGCCATCGCGATGAATGTATTTTCGCCGACTCATCGAGAACTGAGCCAATACTCAGAAAGCCCTGTTCGATTAAGACCAAAGATGGTCGCCAGCTCGCAGTGCTCAAAAATGCGGAAATTCTTCGAGACGAATTCGGGCAAACCACCGGTGCGATAGAGTCATTCGTGGATGTAACAGGGCTGCACGAAGCCAGAGAAGCTGCAGAGCAAGCCAATACCGCCAAAAGCCAGTTCCTGGCGAATATGTCACACGAACTTCGCACGCCTATGCACGGCATCCTGAGCTTCGCAGGCTTCGGAGTAAAAAAACACGCCACCGCCGAACGCGAAAAGCTGCTCGACTACTTCCGTAAGATTCAGCAGAGTGGAAAATCGCTGCTGACTCTGCTAAACGACCTGCTCGACCTTGCCAAGCTGGAATCTCGCAAGATGACCTTCGATTTTAAGCCGGCCCAGCTTCCAATTCTCGTCGCCTCGGCGGCCGATGAGTTCAGCTCATGGGCTTCCGAAAAAGACCTTACAATCGACTGTCAGCTGGCCGACCTCAGCGAAACAATCGTGTTCGATGCTGATAAAATCAGGCAGGTCCTTCGCAATCTCCTGAGTAACGCAATTAAATTCTCCCCACAAGGCACAGTTATCACAGTCCAAACTCATCGAAATACAAACGCTGTTGTAGTTTCTGTTTGTGACCAGGGGCCCGGTATCCCGGAAGACGAATTGGAAGAGGTGTTCGACAAGTTTGTCCAGTCCAGCAAAACAAAGTCCGGCGCCGGGGGAACAGGGCTTGGACTGGCAATCTGCCGGGAGATAATGGATGCGCATAAAGGGAGAATCTGGGCCGAAAACAATCCGCAGGGCGGTGCGACGTTCTCATTTGAAATCCCTCTGGCGCCCGATATCAACGACGAGGAAACGGTATCGGTTGCCGGAAATAAACAGTCGGAAGCTCAAAATTAAGACGGAAAGGAGCAAAACAATGCAGGCACAATACAAGATTTTGGTGGTCGATGACAATGATACCAACCTGGCAATCTTCGAGGAATTGCTCGCAGAGGATTACGATATAAGAATCGCGACGACGGGCGGGGAGGCGCTCGAAATCGCACCTGGCTTCCAGCCTGACCTTGTCCTGCTGGATGTCATGATGCCTGGAATCGACGGGTACGAAACCTGCCGACAAATGCGCCGCGACACCAGCCTTCAACGTACGAGAATCATGATGGTTTCCTCCAGAGCAATGGAATCGGAAAAACTTGAAGGCTACCAGGCTGGAGCGGATGACTATATCACAAAACCATTCGATGAAGAGCAGTTTATGGCTAAAGTTCGTGCACACCTTGGCCATGAACCAGGCCCGGCCGGCTGTGCCGCACCGACATTATCAGGTGGTACCGACAACAAAATCCCAGAAAAAAGAACTTAACAGGTAACTACGGCACGACAGGCCAAAAACAGAAAGGAACGAAACGATGCAGATAAAAGGCAAAATCCTGGCGGTTGATGCCAATCTGACAAATCTCGCCGTCCTCGAGGAGCTGTTGAGAGACGAATTCAACCTGAGGACAGCCGAGACCGGCGAGGAGGCTCTCGAAGTTGCACACGAATTCAGACCAGACCTCATCCTGCTCGACATCATGATGCCCGGCATCGACGGCTACGAGGTGTGCCGACGCCTGCGGGCCGACTCAACTCTTCGCCATACAAAGGTCGTAATGGTCTCCGCAAAAGCAACTGTATCAGAACGACTTAAAGGTTATAGTGTCGGCGCCAACGACTACGTGGTCAAACCATTCGAAGAATATGAGCTGCTCGCAAAAGTGCGCGTCTATCTCCGCCTAAAGTCCGTCGAGGAAGTCGACCAGCTCAAAAGCAACGCCCTGAACCTGCTCGGTCACGAAACTCGTACGCCGCTGTCTCTGCTCATCATACCGGCAGAGACGCTGATGTCTAATGCAAATATGGATGCCGACAAGCAAAAAACCCTAATAGAAATCATATATAGAAACGCGAAGCGCCTGCACAGACTCTTTGAGAGAATCGTAACTCTCTGCGCTATGAAATCCGGAAAGTGCCCGTTCAATCCGGAACCGGCCAATCTTTCCGATGTCACACATGAAGCAACCGACAAGTTTATGAAAACCGGAGCAGCCGGTAGTATCAGGATTAAGCAGCAGTTCGATACCAATCCCGTGGTTTCCATCGACACCGGAGAAATCAGCATGGTAGTCACTTCGCTGCTCGATAATGCTGTCCACTTTAGTCCGCCTTACGGCGTTGTAACCATCTGCGTCTCCAGCGACAACGGCGAGGCATGCCTGAGTGTAACCGACCACGGGCAAGGCATCGAACCTGATTTCCTCCCGTATGTGTTTGATGAGTTCTCGTCTATAGATGCCTCACACCATTCAGAGGGACAAGGGTTGAGCTTGGCGACTGCCCGTCAGGTGGTATTGCATCACAACGGAGCCATTAGCGCAGAGAGCACAAAGGCCGCCGGCACAACCTTCACCATTCGACTTCCCATAACACCAAACGCCCAAGCTAAACTCGAGGAGAGCGTTTTCGCCCCGGATGCTCGCGCCGAAGACCCATCACAAAGTCAAAACGCCGCTATGGAGCAAGCGCGCGTATATCGTCAGCAGAAAGCAGATAAACCCGGTCTGTAGTTATGTAGACTTGCCGGGACTTCACCTGACAGGGAGCTTATAACTGAGCTCAAAGAGGTCTGCACAATTCCAGTAACGCCTCAGTTCAACTTTCGCATCCGTTTATACGCTATTTCGTGTCCTTCATAAGCTCTCTTCATGGGGCAATCTTTTCCAGGATACTCCTGAATATTGATTCTATATTGTCCAACAACGCGATTTGCTTCAAAGTCATGTTCTCTCGCAATTCTTTGACCAGTTCATGCCCAAGAAAATGGCCTGTGTGCTTTTTGCCCTGAACATCAAGCCACGAACCAAAGAATGGACGAACCGATTCACCCGTATCCGCCCTTCTCAAGAACTCACCGGCAAGCCAACTCGCGCGTTCTCTGCACCATTGAAGCCACTCACTCCTGCTCATTCCCATCGACACGTGCCAGCTTTCTTTGCCGAGAATCTCATGTTCACATATTTGAGCAAATCCTTCACTGAAAAGCTGCCACCACGG
This sequence comes from Phycisphaerae bacterium, assembly GCA_030608075.1. GTDB lineage: Bacteria > Planctomycetota > Phycisphaerae > Sedimentisphaerales > Anaerobacaceae > JAUWIU01. The sequence goes on along the minus strand of JAUWIU010000008.1, from coordinate 10,123 downwards.
CCCCGAACCCTCAATCAGTCCACCCTCTCGGCGCCAAATCTTATGCACGAGATGGCCAATCTCGTGAGCTATCAGGCCCGCAAGCGAGCTGCCGTCACTCCATCCGCACTCGGCGATATTCTCCAAGCCGAATAGAATAGCCGGCTTATCTTCAAATGTCGTCGCCCAGCCCGCGCCGCAGCCGACGCCGACGTATATCACAAATACCAAATCGCTCTCAAATCCAAACTTCTCTTGAGCCATACAGTACACCGAGCCACACAGTTCCAGCAGGTTCTTATGCGCCGATTTCATTGCCGCAAGCCTGTCGTTTAAAAATGGAAATACTCTCTCTTTTGCAACCTGGTGCCAATCCATATTCTGACTGGCATAATCATCCAACTGCTTTTCGAGAAGCTCCGGCCACTGTGACATATACTCTGCTGCCCAGCCTTCTATTTGCGCGTCCGGAGGCTTTTTCTGAGCTTTGTGCCAAAAAGCCAAAAACCCCGGGAATGTATCAATGACCATGTATTTAGCCATCGGAAATTTCTTTTGGTTTAACAACATCGACCCACAGCCAGCCGGCATGAATTTTGCCACACTCGGGTATTTTCGGTGTTTTTTCCGTGTGCAAAATCCGAAAACCTGCCCCGCAAATTTCGTCCAAAAATTCCTTCTCCCGCGACAGGTAATAATAAGGAATATCACCGTGGTATAAACACTGACTGTTGGGATTGAAGCGGCATCGTGAACCTAAGTCCACTGGCCCAGTTATTTCTCCGTTTACAAGATTTGCTCCGGCAAGAAAATGTCCGCCTTTCTTTAAGACTCGAAAAACATTACTCAAACAGCCCTTACGGGCCTGGCCGATGATACAATGCAGGGTTTCGCCGTCATAAACAAAATCAAAGAACTCGTCCGGAAAGTTCTTCAAATCAACAACGTTTCTAACGGAAAAATTCGCGGTTATGGCAGATGCTTTCATTCTCTCCTTCGCCCACTTTATGGCCACAGGCTCGATGTCAACTCCATAAGCGTCGAGTCCTTTTTTGGCCATAAATAAAGTGATATTTCCAGCTCCACAACCTAATTCTAAAGACCTGCTATTTTTCGGCAAAGGATTCCGACTCAGAAAGCTATCAATTCTTTCCTCTTTCGCTTTATAGCTGTCTTCATCGGCCCATCCAACCTTGCCTGTGGCTTTACGCCGGATATACCGTTGTGTCCAATCCTTTCGATTTGAGTAATCTACTTCCATAGGGCTATCAGCTTATTTGCGAGTACCACAGGCAATCTCGAGAACATCACGGCCCTGAAATGCTTTGCTTACGATTTCTTTAAGCCTCTTTAGGTCTTGTTGTCGCTCTAACTTTTCATATATCTTTTCGTACTCGGCTGCTCTTTGAGCATAGTATTTGGTAAGGTCAGCATTCACTGGTTTTCCCTGTTGTTACTTTGTTTCCAGCACAACCGTCTGCCCCGCGGTAAAGGCCGTAGAAGTGGTAGACTTGCATATCCTCTGGAATATCTTCGCCGTGACATCCTTTGCCCGTATTTGGGTCAGAGTGAGCACCATGGTCAGGCCCGAATATTATCAGCCGGTTATAATTCTTCCAGCTTCGTTCACAAACTTGTGCTATTTCAATAAAGCTGCTTACATGCTTCTTGATTGCTTTAATCGCCTGTTCGGATTGAGGAGTCGATTTATGCAGAATATCATCGTATTCCTGGTGATAGGCAATTATGAAGTGATGCTTGTCCAATTCAAGGAGCTGGACTGCCCGGTTAGTTACTTGTGCGTCATATTTTTCCGAAAAATAGTCGATATCCCGATTACGAAAGATAAGGTCGATGCTGGAGTTCGCCACTGCAGCGATGGCAATCTTTTTGCTATTGCGAATCAAAGCATCGAAAAGGGTATCGCACTTGAGAACGGGTTTTTCGTATTCTCGGATGCCATGTACTTCAGGCATCGCGCCTGTAAACATTGAGGCATAGCACACAGGCGTTTTGGGGGGAAACACTGAATAAAGAGGTACTTTAATAGGAGCATATCGAAGTACTTCTGCAAACAAAGAAGAGTATTTCTCGTACAAATGCGTTCCAATGGCGTCAGGCGCATATAACAGACATTTATCAATTTTTGAGAGCATCTTTACTTTGGCTTTTTGTATCAGCGGCTGAATAACATCGGCATTAGAATGAGACGGAGGCAAAACTTGCATCAACTGACAGATTGTTGGTGTAACAGATGTGATGCATTTCACGGGGCTTTGCTTTTCTCTTATCATTTCAATAATTAACTTCCTATAAAATCCACATTACCCGTTATCCAAGTTCAATCTCATAATCAACCGACCAATATCCTGGATGATTTATGTCATCGTACCTTTTGATTTGTTTGAATCCACAGGCTTCATACATGTTTCGAGCCGACGCAAAGAATGGATGTTCTGACGTGATGACAACAGCTTTTCTAAATTTCTTTTCTTTGAGCCGTCTGAGCATTTCATTAACCTGTTTCTTACCGTATCCCTTACCTTGCAACTTCGGCACAATACAGTTGTATCCTATTATACACAGCTCAGGCCACTGTCTCGGGTCGTATGACGCCGCTCCAATAGGTTCGTCATTTAACACTGCTACAAATGTGCACACCCCAACCGTGTCGGGATTTTCAAAAACTTCTCGGTCAAACTTGCCCAACTTCTTTTCCAACTCATCGTTCCAAATATCTGCAAAGCTCCGTGACAGCAGCGAAAATATTATTCCGGGTTTGAATTTGATAGCCGATGTGAACTCAAGCCTGTCTTTCATTATTTGTTCACTCAATTATGGAACTTACTCGCCTATGGGCCGTGAACCAGGCTCAGACCAAAAATTTCAAAATCAGATTTTTATAATGCTGGACTGCTTTTTCTACATCGCTTATTTCAATATATTCGTCGGTCCTGTGACAAAGTTGCGGTTTGCCCGGGCCAAAAACCACCACAGCGGGAGCCAATGATGCAAAATACGGTCCATCGGTCGTAAAGCCCACGGCTTTTGTCCTCTGCACTCCAACTGCCGAACAAAAATCTTTCACAAAATCGCACTTCCGGTCGGTCTCCAATGCCCCCACGTCTCGAACGATGGAAACCTCCGCATCAAATCGAGAATCCTTTCGCTTCAGTTTGTCAAAGATTTCCTGCATGTCATCAATAACGTCCTGATGGTTCTGCCGCGGCAGGGTGCGGATGTCTATGCCAATACTGCATCTCTCGGGGACAATGTTCATTGCGTTGCCGCCTTGAATTGTATTGACGCTCATCGTGCACCGGCCTAACAGTTCGTGCGGCTCGTATCGAAGCTGATAATTCTCCAGCTCGGCTAAAAAAGCCCCCATCGAACCTATCGCGTTCACGCCCAATTCCGGCGTCGACGAATGAGCGCTGGTGCCCTTACTCGTAACTTCAAGCCACAGAAGCCCACGGTGCGCAGTGACGACCTCGAAATCCGTCGGCTCACCCACAATCACGCCACAAAGCGGCGGCAGTTTATCGGCCTGGTCACGAATGAATCTCTTTGCTCCACAACTGTCGGTTTCCTCACCAGCACCGGCGAAGAACACAATGTCGCCCTGCAGCTTCAGGCCGGAGTCCACAATTTCTCGAATCGCAGTAACTATCGCGGCAATTCCGCCCTTCATATCAGCCGTGCCCCTGCCGTAAATCTTACCGTCTGCCTGCACGCCTGCGAACGGCGGATGTTTCCAGGCTCGGTCCCCGGCGCCAACGACATCAAGATGGCACGCAAACAACAGCCCTCTTCTGCGCCCCGTCGAGCTAATCCAGGCGGTTATATTGGCTCTATTCGTCCCCCAATCTGATATTGCTGGTGTTATCCCTGACAGGCGAAGTTCCTCGGAAATTATCCTGGCCGCCGCCAATTCCCCCTTTTCGGCCGTACTTTCGGCTCGCACCAGTTTTTTGAGAAATTCCTTCATAATGCAGCGATTATACAACCACACGCCCGAAAAGAAAGGCCCGCCTTGCCGCTCAGACCACACGTTAACCCTCACCTGCCCCGGGAAATATTCGGACCCCGAAGGTCGGACACGCGGTAATAGTAAAAAAAACAAAAAATTTCTTTTGCGGATTAGAACATTGATTACTAGCATAAGGGGTTTGGAGTTAGCCGGCTCGACAATAAGGAGCGTAAATGGGACCTGTATTGAACGGGTTGATAAAACTGCAAAGTATTGAAAATCAACTGCGAGTTGCAAAGGCAAAGCTTACGAGGTGTAGAAGAAGCGTAGTTATTCAGGAAAATCAACTTAGAAGCTCCCAAAATGCCGTCGAAGCAAAAAATGAAGAGATTCAACTGACGAAAGTCCAGACCAACCGCTTCGAAACGGAACTGAAGACCAGAGATGAACAAATAGCAAAGCTAAGGGCCTCGCTCAACGTTGCAAGAACAAACCGAGAATACGCCGCCGTTCTGACCCAGCTCAATACAACCAAAGCCGACAACTCCAAAATTGAAAATCAAACATTGGAGCTGCTGAAAGATATCGAATCGGATGAAGCGGAACGTGACGAAATACAAAAAGAGATAGACGAACAAAAAACAAGGCTCGAGCACTCACGGAAAGACGCCAAGCGGTTGGCAAAAAAATATGAGGCCGAAATCGAGGAAATCCAGACGCAATGGAACAAGGCCGCTCATGGTATCCCCCAAAAGTCATTGGAAATATTCAAACGCGTTGCCGAAACCTATGACGGCCAGGCTCTGGCAGTAGTCGAACATCAGGACAGCAAGATGGAAGCTTTTAGCTGTGGCGGCTGCTTTATGGGCATCACCGCTGAATCCGTCAATCTGCTGATGACCAAAGACGAAATTATACGATGCCCAAACTGCACTCGGATACTTGTACTCGCCGGCGCCCAAAACGAATGAATGCAAAAAGCACGTTACAACCCCGAAGATACATAGGGTTTATCCGCTGACGGTAGAGACGCTTGTAAATTCTGGAGAGTGGGTACGTTGGCTGAACAAACTGAACAACTGACCATCCATACCGACGGCGGCAGCAGAGGAAACCCGGGACCGGCCGCTGCCGCTTTTGTCTTGACCGATTCTGCTGGAACTCAATTAGACGCAAAAGCCTTCTTCCTGGGACGCGCTACTAACAACACCGCCGAATACACCGCGCTTATAAAAGCGCTCGAAGCCGCAAGCGACACCGGTGCAACGAACCTGCTCGTTTTCAGTGACAGCGAACTCCTTGTCAAACAAATCAACGGGCAATACAAAGTAAAAAGTGAACAAATCAGACCACTCTTTCAAAAGGCTGCTGAATCGCTTACCAAATTCCAAAACTGGAAACTCCTACATATCCCCAGAGATAAAAACACAAAAGCCGATGAACTCGTTAACAGGGCGTTGAACCTCGAACAGGATATTAACGCTAAATACACGCCCTCAAAACATGACCAAAAGCCCATCCGACTCGGTGTGCTCATCAGCGGCGGCGGAACAACACTGGTCAATATCCTCGAATATATCAAGAAGGGCCGTCTGAATGCACAAATCGGCCTCGTAATAAGCTCACGCTCAACCGTCGCAGGCGTTGAAAAAGCAAAAGCCGCGGGCCTGAATGTAAAAATCATCCGAAAAAAGGACTACCCCGACATAGAGGGCTTCAGCAAACGCATCGAAGAAGAACTCGCCGTGGCCAATGTCGAGCTCGTTATACAGGCCGGCTGGCTCTGCCTCTGGAAGATTCCACCGCAATATGAAAACCGCGTGATGAACATACACCCTGCCCTTCTGCCAAGCTTCGGAGGCCAGGGCATGTGGGGGCACCGTGTCCACGAAGCCGTCTTGACGGCCGGCTGCAGGGTGAGCGGCTGCACAGTCCATTTCTGCACAAACGAGTATGATAAAGGACCAATAATTGTGCAGAGAGCGTGCCCGGTAAGGCGCGACGACAGCCCGGAATCGCTTGCCGCCAGAGTTTTTGAGCAGGAATGTATCGCGTATCCCGAGGCTATCGAGTTGTTCCAGAAAGGTAAATTGCTCGTCCAAAACGGAAAAGTAACAATAAAAGCGTGAATCGCAGGGGATAATACTCCGCCAGCATAGAAAAATCTTAACAACAGGATTCGATATATGAACAAACAGCAAAAAGCTATTGTCTCAAAGCTTGTAACCGTAGCTGTAGTTACCAGCCTTGCTGTTGTGGCAATGATTAACTTCAGAAGCTGGGTGAATCGCTCAGAAGCAACGCGAGCAATGGAGCGGCTTGGAGAAGAAATCCTCAAGTACAGACAAATGCACGGCATTGTGCCGCCTGAATCTCACATCACCGGCCTGGAAAAAAACCTGGAAGGCCGGCTTCGACTCGGCAAGCTGCATTACAGAGCACTCTGGATCGACTCAGAATCGGGACCCGATGAAATCCTGGCCTATACCACAGAAAGACACCATTCACTGCTCTTTGCAAAAGAATTCCTTGTATTAAGGCTCAACGGCGAGGTAAAGTGGATGGATAAAAAACAGTTCGAGCAACTCCTCGCACAACAGCAAAGCCCAGCGGAAATTAAAATGACTGAAAAGTTACTGTAGCGTTTGTCTTAGGCTTTTTTCTGCCCGCCTCCAGCAAAAGTAATCCGCCCGCCTGCCGACTCATTCAATCCATCTCCTGAGGAATCTGCGCCAACTGGCGGAGAAGAACACCCGGCCCGACTACTTTCGTTGTGCAACAGCCTGCTGACTTTCGCTGGGTTCGGCCGTCTTAAGGCCCTCAAGCTTCAGATGCTCCTCATCCCGAACGTCAATCTTAATAAGGTTCTTGCCTTTAAACTCGCCGCGAAGCACAGCCTCAGAAAGAGGGTCTTCTATATAGTGCTCGATGGCCCTGCGCAGAGGCCTTGCACCAAATTCCGGATTGTAACCCTTGTCAATCAGGAATTCCTTCGCCTGCTCCGACAGCTCCACCTTCAATCCGTGCTCAACAAGTCGTTTGAAAACCTTCACAAGCTCGTAATCAACAACGGTCTGCAGGTCCTCTCTCGTCAATGCCTTGAACACTATCGTGTCATCCAGCCGGTTCAGAAACTCCGGCCGGAAGTGATGCTCCACCTCCTTATTAAGAAGCTCCTTCATCTTCTCGTAAGTCGCCTCAGCCGTCTTCTTGCCGAACCCGAACCCACCTTGGCTCCTAATCAGCTCAGATCCAATGTTGCTCGTCATTATCAAAATGACGTTCTTAAAGTCGATGTTTCGTCCGAAACTGTCCGTCAGTCTGCCCTCATCCATAATCTGAAGCAGCATATTGTAGACATCGGGATGCGCCTTCTCTATCTCATCGAGAAGCAACACAGCATAAGGCCGACGCCTGATTCTTTCCGTCAGTTGCCCGCCTTCCTCATACCCCACATAGCCCGGAGGCGCCCCCACAAGCCTGCTGACATTGTGCTTCTCCATAAATTCGCTCATATCGAGTTGTATCAGAGAGCTTTCGGCGCCGAACATAAACTCCGCCAGCGCCCGGGCAAGAAGCGTCTTACCCACCCCGCTCGGACCAAGGAATATGAAGGAGCCCGTCGGACGATTCGGGTCTTTCAGCCCGCTTCGGCTCCGCCTCACCGCCTTGGCAACGGCGGTAATCGCCTCATCCTGGGAAACAACGCGCTTATGAAGCTCCACTTCCAGCTCCAGAAGACGCTGTGCCTCCTTCTTCTCAAGCCGAGTGAGTGGAACTCCCGTCATCTTGCTCACCACCTCGGCAACAATCTCGGCATCCACGGTGCCGGTCGCTTCCTTATTCTTGTCGTACCATTCCTTTTGAAGTCGAGCTTTGTCCTCCATACACTGTTGAGACTGGTCCCGCAGCGACGCCGCACGCTCATAGTCGGCATTCTTGACAGCCTCATCTTTCTCCTTCTGAAATTTCAAAATCTTTTCTTCAAGCTCCACCAAATCCGGCGGCGGCGTCATATTGTTGATTCGAACTCGCGCGCCCGCCTCATCAATGACGTCTATTGCCTTGTCCGGAAGACACCTTCCGGTAATATATCTTGTCGATAGCTCCACCGCCTGATATAACGCCTCGTCCGTAAAGTGAACGCGGTGATGCGTCTCGTAACGGTCTCGAAGCCCCCTCAGTATATCCAGCGTCTCGTCTTTTGAAGGGGCCTCAACAATTATCGTCTGAAACCGCCTCTCCAGCGCACCGTCTTTCTCAATGTACTTGCGGTACTCATCCAACGTCGTAGCCCCGATACATTGGACCTCTCCTCTGGCAAGAGCGGGCTTCAAAACATTCGCGGCGTCAATCGCACCTTCAGCGCCGCCGGCTCCAACCAACGTGTGAAGCTCATCTATAAACAGAACAACGTTCTTGGCCCGCTTAACCTCGTTGATAACGGCCTTTATACGCTCTTCAAACTGTCCACGATATTTCGTCCCCGCGACCATCATCGCCAAATCAAGCACCACAAGACGTTTGTCATTCAGTATCTCCGGCACCTGGTTTTTCACCACACGCTGACTGAGGCCTTCCACAATCGCAGTCTTTCCAACACCCGCTTCGCCCAGAAGCACCGGATTATTTTTCGTTCGTCGGCACAGTATCTGCACTAATCTCTCAATCTCGTTCTGTCGGCCGATTACCGGGTCAAGCTCGTCGGCTTTCGCCAGCTCGGTAAGGTCTCTGCCAAAGCTGTCCAGTGCCGGTGTTTTGCTCTTTGCCTTATGACCTGCCATCGGCCCCATCTTCATTCCAAGTGCAGCGGCCCCGCTGTCGACTCCCGCACCGAGTAAATTCAACACCTCCTGGCGAACGTCCTCAAGTTTCAGGCCCAGATTCATAAGAACCTGTGCCGCTATCCCCTCGCTTTCTCGCAGAAGACCCAACAGAATGTGTTCGGTGCCCACATAATTATGGTTAAGCGCCCTGGCCTCATCAATTGCGTATTCAATAACTTTTTTCGCTCGAGGCGTCTGCGGCAGCTTGCCCATAGTAACCATATCAGGGCCGCTCTTGACCAGCTTCTCAATCTCAAGCCGAAGCTTCTTTATATCAACATCCAGATTCTTCAGCACTGTTGCACCCACTCCGCTGCCTTCTTTGACCAATCCGAGAAGAATGTGTTCGGTCCCTATATACTCGTGGTTGAAACGCTGTGCCTCCTGGTTGGCCAACGCCATAACCTTACGTGCTCGGTCAGTGAAACGCTCAAACATCTTCTACCTCAAAACGTCATTTCCCAAAAACCAAACTGCAGCCAATGGCCACACCCCTTATATTATATCACAGTTGAGCTGTCTGTCAAGCTGCCGCTCCGAAAGAAAAGGCTCTCGGAAGCCTCAAATCACCAAGGTTCTATATCTCTCACACCCAATCCTTGTTCGCCCGGCACGCCGAATATCCCTCTTCAACCCTTGTTTTATCGACAGAAACCGCGGTTTACTTTCCCTCCATCCAGATAAAAAGCCCCTCTCTTGAAGCAAAACTGTCCCATAATCCACAATCGGCATTTTCGCGCTTTGCATCGGCCATAACCTCAAAGAAAACCCGGTCACTTCCCACCAACCCCAATAACCCCCGAAAAAAACCCTCGTTATTGAATTTTTGGCTTCTTCCAGCAATCAGGCCACTTTTCACTTGCAGTACGACAGGAAAGCGTGATAATTATCTACGGTAAATGAAAGTCCGATGCAGCCTTCATTGGCGCTGACGTTGCGGCGTCCGCAAATTAGAAGGAGGTTGGAGAAAAGTTTCCTTGAGCCTGTTCTTCATTTTAGGGCTGCCTGTTCGTCCACCGGCTGTTATTGCCAGCCGGCACCCTGCAAAGACTACAAAAGGCCGCACAATTGCCGCCGACAGCATAACCGCAGCTGATGTTAACGATTTCAATATTCTGTCCATTTTTGTTTTGTCCTTGGCAAATAACTCTCTTTGATAAAAGAAGAGATTATTTTACAGCACCTCAGCAGTAAGTAAAGACATAAATGGGGGGGGGCGGCCGGCGTGTATGGTCTGTTTGTACGGGAGTGGCGGATTTTGGTGAAATATTCGGGGCTTTTGCTGGAAATTCGGGTTTGAAATTGGGTTTGATTGGGTTTGATTGGGTTTGGTTGGGTTTGAATTGGC
>JAUWIU010000053.1 GCA_030608075.1 Phycisphaerae bacterium | reverse complement strand
ATCTTCGAGCCGTTTCCGTACGAAGTCCAGGAACTGGCCTGCATACGCACCGTTGGCAACTTTATGGTCCACTGAAAGGGCCAGGCTTATTAGTTTGCGAACAGCAATGTTGCCGTTGTCCGGCACGCACGTGTCTGTAATCCTGCCGATGCCGAGGATGCTGCACTGGCCCGGGATGACGATGGGAATGAAAGATTCTATACCGAAGCCGCCAAGGTTGCTGACCGTAATGCAGGCACCTTCCAAATCAGTTAGTTGTAGTTTTTTATTCCGGGCCTTCTCGATAAGAACTTGTGTGTCTGCGGCGATTTGTTTTACGTCTTTTTTGTTAGCGTCTTTTACCACAGGGACGATAAGTCCGTTCGGAGCCAAAACAGCCAGCCCGATATTAATGTTGTCAGCCAGTTTTATGGTGTCACCTTCCAATTGGCCGGTCATAATCGGAAACTTCTCCACTCCTGTCGCAACCGCACGGATGATAAAATCGTTGTAAGATACTTTCACATCACCGGTCTCATTCAATTTCGCCCGCAGCTCCACCAGTTCGGTGACATCAGCCCTTACATTCAGATAGTAGCAGGGTATCTGGCGCTTGGACTGCAGCATCTTTTGGGCGGTTATTTTCTGCAGTTTGTTGACTCGTATCGTCGCTCCCGGTTTTACCTCTTCTGCAGTTGTCACCTCTTCAGATGGTTTTGCGGCAGCTTCTTTGACATCCTGCTCAGTGATTTTGCCCGCCGGCCCCGTCCCGGTCACTATCGCCAAATCCACGCCTAAATCTTTAGATAGTTTCTTTGCTCTTGGTGAAACCTTTACTTTGCCTGGCGGTTTGGCAGGTTCGGTCACGGCAGGGGGAGCTTGAGCGGGTGCTTCGGCAGCTGACGGGGCCGCCGATACAGGGGCTGGGGCGGTCGTGCCTTTGAGTGAATCGATAAAGCTCTGCGGGACTTCTTCATTTTTGTCGCCGAGAATTAAAATCGGCTCGCCAACCGCCAAGGTCTGGCCCACTTCAGCAAGGACATGCTTTACAAAACCATCGTCTGGCGATTCAATCTCAAGGGTCGCCTTGTCTGTTTCAACCTCAAAGATAACATCACCTTTTTTGACCTCATCGTCAACGTTAACCATATAGCCAACAATAGTTCCTTCTTCCATCGTCTGGCCAAGCTGTGGTAACCTTACTTCTTTTGCCATTTATAGGGTCCTCGTATAGTATAACTCACTCTATTGTCCTTCACTGTTTGGATTTCATTGCCTTATTCATAAAGTTGCGTTAACCGCATCAACAATTTTATCGACACTTGGGATGCTTGCCAGCTCCAGCGGCTCACTCATAGGCGGCGGACAATCAGCCGCTGCAAGATTTACCGGTGCCGCATCGAGATAATCGAAGCCGCGACTGCCGTCGGCAAAGCGGTATTCCATCAATTGGCCGACTATCTCCCTGCCTGCCCCGCAGGTGCCGAAGCCCTCACTTACCGTTACGAGTCGGCCGGTCTTGCGAACAGATTCGGCTATACTTTTTATATCCAGCGGCTTTAGCGTTCGCACGTCGATTACCTCGGCGTCGATTCCACGCTGCTCAGCCAGGACCTTAGCTGCCTCCAATGACCACATTGCCATCCTACTGTAGCTGACGATGGTTGCATCTTTGCCGGGTCTTTTGATGTCCGCCACACCGAGGGGAATGATATAATCGCCGTCAGGTACGGCGCCAAGCTGGCCGTAGGTCGCCTTGTGCTCGATAAAGACAACAGGATTATCACTGCGGATAGCAGCCTTTAGCAGGCCCTTCGCATCGTAAGGCGTTGACGGCATTACTACGAACAGGCCCGGCGGATGCATAAGCCATGCTTCAAGCGACTCTGAATGGTGAGCGGCGATACACCTGCCGACACCGCCTTCGGTTCGCAGCACCATCGGGACCCTGGCCTTACCACCAAACATATAACGGTTATAGGCGCCAACATGAACAAGCTGGTCCATCGCTATCGTAACAAAATCGACATACATAATCTCAGCCACCGGCCGCATCCCCCGAAGAGCAGCACCGACAGCAGCACCTGTTATGGCAGCTTCGGATATGGCTGTATCAATTACCCTCTTCGTGCCGAATTCAGCCAATAGCCCTCGGGTTGCTTGATATGCTCCGCCATAAAGGCCGACATCCTCACCTATTACAACGACATTCTCATCTATTCTCATCTCTTCGGCCTGGGCGGCCGAAACTGCCTCGCCGATTGTCATAACGTCCATGCCATACTGTGATCTAATCTGTGCTTTGGCCTGCTCAGTGGCCTCTTTTTTTGTCTTGGCGGTTGATGAAGCTAAGGCCGTGTTGAAAGCATCCGTCGCTTCGGTCACCTTCGCAGATGTGGCCTTTTCAGATTCGATTAGCTCAGCCGGGTACGACTCATCCACATATACATCCCTGGTTACATCGGCGGGATTGGGCCACGGACTATCCAGACCAAACTTAGTGGCTACTTCAATGGTCTCAAATGCTTTGTCCTTTATATGGTCTAATTGGTCCTGGTCGCAGAGTTTTTCGTCGAGCAGTTTTTTACTCAAAACGATAATTGGGTCTCTCTCGCGCCAGGCCTTTTCCTCGGCCTTGGTACGGTAGACACGCGGGTCGCTTCGGCTGTGGCCATACCAGCGATAGGTCTTGGCTTCAATGATGACCATCTGATTCTCAACTCTTGCCCATTTAACTGCCGAGTGGACAGCTAAGTAAACGGCCACGGCGTCCTGACCATCAACAATCATAGCCGGGATGTTATAAGCGTAGGCGCGCTCCGCAATGTCCTGGATATTGCTCGCCGGGAGGGTCCCTTCAACCTCGCTGCCGGAGAAAGGAACGCTCATTCCGTAAAGATTATTTTCAATTATCGCTACAAGCGGCACGGCCAGCGCTGAGGCCATATTCATCGACTCATGAAAACTTCCGCAATTGGTAGAGCCATCGCCGAAGAATGAAAGCACAACTTTGCCGGTTTTCTTGTATTTTTCAGCTAAAGCCGCTCCGACCGCCGGCGCCTGATTGCCACCGACAATGCCTGTTGAACCCAGATTGTTACATTTATCAACGTCAGCTATGTGCATCGAGCCTCCCCTTCCTTTGCAGTAGCCGGTCTCTTTGCCCATTAATTCGGCCATCATTCGGTTCCAGTGACTTTGGCGGTCCTTCTCGGTGTCGGCGTATTTATCACCGATGGCGCCGCAGTGGCCGTGCCCCCGATGGGTCGAGCCGATTACATCCCCTCGCTCGATGGCCGCAATAGCGCCAACGGCGACGGCCTCCTCGCCGGCGTAAAGATGGGAGGCACCTTTGATAATATTCCGGCCCAGAAGCTCAAAGACCTTTTCCTCAAAAAAGCGAACCTCATAGATCGTCCTGAGCCAGTCAGTTACCTGCTCAAGAGTGATAATCCCATCTTCTATGAGCCGGCTCAGCTTCGGAATCGGTTTCGTTCTCGTGTCCTCAACACAAAAGTCCATACCTACAACCTCATCACATCACCGCCAAAATCTATCTAACCATCACCTGCCCGGCATCAGCAACCAATGTCTGCCCTGTTATCGTACTGGCCTTGTCCGAGCACATAAACACTACCGCGTTTGCGATGTCCCGTCCTTTAATTTCGCATTTTAGTGCGGTCCTGCTCACATAGTACGGTATTACCTCCTCTGGTTTTATTCCATACTTCTTTGCCGAGGCCTTTATGTACTCGCGGTCCCAAATCTTCGATCCTTCGAACACGTTTCCCGGGCAGATTGAATTCACCCTTATCCCGTATTCACCAAGCTCGAGCGCCCATCCTCTGGCCATATGTATCTCACCTGCCTTTGTCGCGTTATATGCGGTATTGTCCTTGCTCGCCTGCAGTCCCGACTTTGAGCTGATATTGATGATACTTCCTCCGTTTCCCTGCTTTATCATAATCTTCGCTGCCGCCCTCGCCGCCAGAAAATATCCGGTCAGATTAACCTCCAGGGCAGAACGCCATTTGTCAACCGGCAAATCCACCAGCCGATAAGCCGGCGCCACACCTGCCGCATTGACGAGAATGTCAAGGCCGCCCCACTTTTTCAGCAAAGCCCCGAACGCCTTCTCGACGTCCGTCTCATTGGTGACGTCACATGTGATTGCCATTGTCTGAGCAATCGGCTGCTCCTTTTTGATAATGGCGGATGTCTCTTCGGTCGATTCGGCATCTATATCCAACAGGCCGACTGTCGCACCTGCCCGCGACAGCCCTGCCGCAATACTTCTGCCTAAGCCGCTGCCTGCGCCGGTAACAACTGCCCTCTTGTCCTTCAAGTCGTCACATTGGCCGGTTCTCAATTCCTCCGAACCACTCATCGTATTTGCTCTTTCCTTAAGATTTTCCGTAGGCCCTTAAAACGGCCTCTTCTGCTTTCTTGTTCCAGATCCCGTTAGTCAGACACTCACCAACCTCTGGTTTCTTCTCTTTCAACTTTGCTAACTCTGTCAACCCCAATCCTTTGCAGGCGGGGTAAACAATTATTTTACCAGCTATTTGCCGTTTTTCAACCGCCAGAATTCCCTCACTTGCGCCATCGAGTCCGCAGACAGCAGCTACAGAAACATCGGTATCCAGATTACCGGATTCGACTTTGGCCAGAACACGTCTCATATCCTCAAGAACAGAGCCACTGGTCCCTATAAAGTACAATTGCTTTTCTATGTAAGCATTCAGGTCGGTCTCTGCGCTAACTGTTGCAGGTATGCCGGCAAATATGTTTATAACCCCCCCCGCAGCGGCGTTTTCGACAGAAGCGGCTACGAGTTCAGGTTCTGGCACCATCAATACTGTATAATCAAAAGCATCTGCGACTTTCTCTTTTAGCGTATTGTAAGGTTCATATTTAACACGGTTCTTCTTGGCCAAAGGTTCAGCTGTTTTTGTAAGGCCAGCTAACCTATTCTGGTCCACATCACCGGCAAAAACGCTGATGCCTTCAACCCCTTGGCAGATGTTTCGTATCACGTGCATCGTTCCCATAGGACCGCCGGCACCAATAACATTAATCTTGTCACCAGCCTGAACTTCGCCGGTCTCGGGAATATATTTCATAGATTCGGCTGGATCCGTCCCCACAGTGCCAACTACGCGAATACCTCCGTAATGAACTCGACCAACCAGCATAAGGACATCTCTGTCGAATCTGCCACCACAAAGAACGATATTGACAAGACCGTGTGCAGCAACTTTTGCAAACAGAGATTCGACTGAACTTGCCTGAGACCCAAAATAGATTACATCGTCATAACAGGCGTCGGCAAGCCCAGATAGGTTCTTGGCCTTGTGGACAGCATCACCCAGCCCCACCGGTGCCGGGAATCTTGAGACCCACGTTATTTGTACCGGTCTGCCGTAGCGGTTAAACAAATTGCCAAAAACATCTCCTCTGACTTCAGCGTCGCCGACAGCAAGCATCCGACCATCCTGTTTCAGTCCTTGCCTTTCCCGGCTGGCATAGGCATCTTCGACACAGGCCCATGGCTCCACGAGAGCAACGGCTGAAGCCGAAAGCCCTTCCGAAACCGGTATCAACATCGAATCTCCCTCAGGAGACGTGATAACCCTTTCATCCATCAGGACATACTCCTGAAGTGCTCCTTCAAAGTTATATCCGAAAGAAGCATTAGAGTTAGCATTTTTCAGCCAGCGGTAATCGGTTTGAACAAGGTATCGCTGACCGCGCTTAAAACGTTCCACACCAGGGCCAACGGCCGCAATTCTCACCACTGCTTCATGACCAGGTACGCCCGGCGCATCACCGGGTACGTAGCTTGGAATCTCTTTAAGTATTTCAGGGTCAATCCCGGCAACTATTTCACTTTTGCGCGCATGCGATGAGAACTGCTTCAACAGTTTAAGGTCGGAAAAGCACAGTCCTACCGCCTTGACCCTGCAAAGAATCTGATGCCGCCCGGGCCTGAAAACCTCTTTGCATTTATTCAAGACCAGCTTGTCCGGACCAACCAATTGCACAGCGTGTTGTGTTTCCGGTAAATTCACCGTATTTCCTGTTTTCATAATCAATTGCTAACTTTATCTAATATCTCCTGCGCGGTTGCATCCTCAGTTAAATCAGCAAGGGTGCCTTCATGTTCTACCTCAAGAGAACGCCCGAGCCTCTCGAAGAATTCGTTTTTCTCCCCAGCGCTGCCAAAACTATTCTCTGCCCATTCGCTCGTATATCCTAATCCCGCTTGTTGCTGCAAAACCGAATGAGCATAAACGATGTAGGCCCCTTTTAGAAACACTCTCAAAAACGGCAAAAGTTCCTTTGAGTCAAAATCATCAACGAATTTCTGCCCGGGACTGTTCATTTCAGTCCCAACCACCACGGGCAGACCCAGTTCCTCGGCCAACTCCACCACTTGGTGAAGATTCTCCAGCTTTTTGTCTTTGACTCCCGCAGTGTAATTGCGGTCTGGTATGATGTTGATGGCTGCGGTGCCGGTGCTCATAGCCACTTCTACAAGCTCTTCAACCGCCTGCTCGCCGTCACTTAGCCCGTCCAGCCAGGTCATTGTAGGGATACCACCGGCCGCAAGCACAAACCGATTGAAATCAGCCATCAGCGGAAATGAACCCTTCTCCGGCACCACATACCCCACGCCCCCTCGCTTCATGGTCTTGGCTCGAATCATATTAAGCAAATCTATGCCCTCCGGCATCTCCAGAGATTCAGCTTCGGGACCCAGCTTCCCGACCCAAAATTCGCTCAAAGCGCGCCCGTCTTCAAAAATCTCCTTAGCCTTGCGAGCATAGGCAAGGCAAACATGCCGTTCGGTAGCGTTGCCCGACGGCGTCAGCACAAGCACATCACGCTCATAGTCCAGCTCAATAGGTTGAAGCTACTTATTCACACGTCCCAGCAACTCATAGTTTCTCTCCTGTGCAGTTTTACGAAGATTGAGCAGAAATTCATCCTGTTCACCTCCCAAATTAGCCTTTGGGAATCCTACTCCCATATGGTATGAGATTCCCGGCTCGCCCGGCGAGTTAATCACTCTTGTAGAAAATTCCGGCACAAATACCCTCGTCTCCAGCCCCACGCCGGCCGTCAGATTAAGTCTTCGGGCCGCAGCAAGAAATTCCTCCAATGCATCGAGCACGTCGAAATCCACCACTCCCGCAACAGCCAGTCCCACCTTACGAGCCAGCCAGGCAAACTTGCTGGGTGAATAACCGTAACTGTTGTAAGAGCAAAAAGTATGACAGTGCAGGTTAACAGCCCTGCCAGCTTGAGGTAAACTCATCTCCCCTGTCTCAACCTTTACAATTAACGCACCTAACGCCTGCTCTCTGTCCACAGTATTGAAACTATCCAGTTTCCGTTCAAGTTCTTCGACCAAAGTGTCTCTCTTAAAGTTAGAAGATTTTTTCGGTAAGAGCGTGATTAGTACCTCTTAATTTTTTCGTACTGTTTGTCCCAAAGTCTACTGTCCTGTGGTTCATACTCCTTTAGCTCAAATGAATTGCGGACAATTTCCCTAAGTTCGGCCAATGAACTAATTTGACCTGTCGCCTTGGCCTGTATCAGGATATTGCCCACCGCTGTCGCCTCTATAGGCCCGGTGATTACTTTCCTGCTGATAGCGTTAGCCGTAAATTGACAAAGCAGCTCATTCCGTATGCCTCCGCCAACAATATGCAATATCTCTACCGGTTTTTCGGTGATATCTTCAATGGCCTCGGCCACAGTGCGATATTTAAAGGCAAGACTTTCCAATATTACCCTTGCCATCTGCCCCTTATCATTAATTATCCTCTGGCCAGTCTCAGCAAGATAATTATTTACCCGCGCCGGCATATCACCTCGAGGCAGAAAGCCGCTGTAATCAGGGTCGATGTAACAGGCGAAAGGCTCGGCTTTCTCGGCCATAGCTGATAAATGAGCATAAGACAATTCAATGTCCTCACCGTGCCATTGTCTTCTGCATTCCTGAAGCAGCCACAGTCCTGTTATGTTCTTCAAAAAGCAGATGGTGTTTTGGACACCGCCCTCATTTGTAAAAGAATACTTGAGACTCTTGTCGTTGATAATCGCTTCCGGAGTTTCAACTCCCATCAGACTCCACGTTCCGCTTGAAATATACGCCCAGTGCTCCGCCTTTGCCGGCACTGCTGCCACGGCGCTCGCCGTATCGTGGGAACCCACAGCTATAATATCGATTGGCTCGCATCCAAACTCCTGGCATAATTCGTTCTTCAATTTACCCACAACCGTTCCCGGCTGGATGATCTCAGGCATAATCTCCATAGGTAAATCAAGCTTTTCAAAAATCTCTTTCGACCATCGGCCGTTCCGCATATCCATAAGCCCGGATGTGCTCGCGAGACTATATTCAGCATAGCCCCTGCCGCACAAAAAGTACGAAACCAAGTCCGCCATAAACAGCAGTTTCTTGGCTCTGGCCAGCACCTTGGGATTTGCCAGACGCATCGAAAGCAACTGATAAGCCGTATTGATTTGCATAAACTGGACACCGCTGTTTTCATAGATATCGCGTTTGTCCATCAATTCAAATGCCTTCTCCAGCATCCCCTCCGTCCGACTGTCCCGGTAATGATACGGATTATCTATCAACACCCCACCTTCTCCGACAAGCCCATAGTCGACTCCCCAACTGTCAACACCTACGCCCGAAACTTCACCATTACTTTGTTTAATTGCGTTGGTGATACCCGTTTTTACTTCGCAGATAAGCTTGTCAAAATCCCATCGCAGGCTGAGGTCTTCCTTTATTGGCCCATTGGAAAAACGATAAACTTCTTCCAAGCTGAGCTTCTTACCCGTGACAGTTCCCAGCATTATTCTGCCGCTCTCTGCCCCAAGGTCAACTGCGATATATTGTTTCGCCTGCTTCATCTCGAATTACTTCGTTTGGTCAGTTTCATCTTCTCCGGGAACTGACATATACTAACATCACGGTCTTGGTGGCGCATGCAGCCCTATAACGAACGCATCTTCCCACGCCTCCATCAGCACTTCCGAGACCGTTGTATGCGGGAAGCTGACTGCTGAAAACCATTCCGTCCTCCCTATCAACGCCCTGGCGGCCGCAATAAGCTCCGTCACCGAGGCGCCAACCATCGTAACTCCCATGACCTTCTCACTTACCTTATCACGCACAACCCTTTTCTCACTGACTGTCTCATTATGAGCAACACTTCTGCCGTTCGCCTTGAAAAACGCTCTCCCTACCGCCACATCGAGTCCTTCTTTTCTGCAGGCATCTTCACCTTTGCCAACTGATGCAACTTCCGGAAACGTGTAGACCGCCCGTGGAATCAACGAATAATCACCCATCTTCACATCACCGCCGGTCGCGTTCACCGCTGCCACCTCCGCCTCGGCAAAAGCCCCGTGAGCCAGATAGGTTGTCCCCGCCGCATCGCCAATCGCATAT
>JAUWIU010000028.1 GCA_030608075.1 Phycisphaerae bacterium | reverse complement strand
CGCCGCCCTCTGTCCCCGTCTTCACGTCTCACCGTCGCACCGTGTCACCCTCTCACCGGCTCACCGTCCCACCGTGTCACCGTCCAACCGTCTCACCGTCTGAACACATCGTTCACACACGTCGGGGTATTCACTGTCGGCCCCTACGCTCGGCCAATAATTCCAGCATCGCTGACATTTCTGATAACCGCTTTTTTCAGCAACAACCGTGGTCTCATGCGCCCTTTTTTGCAACTTCACCTCGCTCACAATGCACAAAGCCGCAAACTGCTCCAATCCAAACTCGTTCAAAGTCCCAGCTGATTCTTCATCCGCGTAAATGGTAACACAAGCCTGCTGATTGCTTGCAATCTTTTTGTCTTGTCTCAAACCTTCCAAAACCCGCAGAACCTCATCGCGCAGCGTCATTATTCTTTTCCACTTCGGCTCATCGCTCTCGGTGTCGATTGAATCATCGACTTTCGGCATCAGTGCCAGGTGCACACTTTCAACTTGTTGCGATTTGAACTTCATAGCCGACCAGGCCTCTTCGGCCGTATAAGCCAATATCGGCGCCAGCATTCGAACCAGGCAGTCCAGTATCCTATGCATTACCGTCTGGCCGCTTCGCCGCGACAGGCTCTCCGCCGCCTCACAGTACAGCCTGTCCTTCAGTACATCCATATAGATATTGCTCATCTCAATCGTACAGAAATTGTATATCAGCGAAAAAACCCTGTGGAAAATAAAATTCTCGTATGCCTCGGTAACATTACCGATGAGCTTCTGCAGTTGCTGCATTGCCCACTTGTCGACGTCGAGCATCTGCTCATAGCCAACCGCCATTGTCGTCGGGTCAAAATCATCGATATTGCCCAGCAGGTATCTCAGCGTATTTCTTATCTTCCTGTACGCGTCCTGCGTTCGTCCTATCAACTCATCATTGCAGCGTACATCTTCCTGATAATTCACGCTCGCCACCCACAGCCGAAGAATGTCAGCGCCGTACTTGCCCGCCTCGTCCTGGGCGTTGACGTAATTGCCGAGCGATTTCGACTGCTTCCTGCCTTTTTCATCAACTGTAAAACCATGCGTCAAAACGCTTTTGAACGGCTCTTTGCCGGTTACTCCAAGCGCCGGCAAAAGCGAAAGCTGAAACCACCCGCGATGCTGGTCCGAACCTTCCAGGTACAAATCCACCGGCACAGGCCAGCCCGCTTTCTGCGCCACGCTGTACCAACTGCACCCCGATTCAAACCACACGTCGAAGATATTCTCTTCTTTTCGCAGGTCGTCAACGTCAAATCCTTCAGGCGGTTCAAAGTCCTCGCCTAAAATCTCCCGCACCGAATCCGCAAACCAACTGTCTGCCCCTTTCGCGCCGATGTGCCTGGCAACGGCCAACACCGCCTCACGAGTCAGCAGCCTCTGCCCCTGCGAATTCACAAACACCGGAAGCGGTAGCCCCCAGCTTCTTTGCCTGCTGATGCACCAGTCAGGCCTCGATTCCAGCATCCCTGTAATCCGCTTTTCGCCCCACGCCGGAATCCATTTCACCTTCTTAACTCGCTCCAGCCCCAACCCTCGCAGGCTCTTGCCAACCTGAGGCAGTTCTTTGTCCACGTCGATAAACCACTGCTCTGTTGCCCTGAATATCACCGGCATCTTGCTCCGCCAGCAGTGCGGATAGCTGTGAACGATTTCTTCCTCCGCAACAAGCAGTCCCTTTTCGCGGAGGTTCCGATTAACGTCTCCGTCAACTTCCAGCACAGACCTTCCACGCAGCCACCCGGGCACCGTCTCATCGTAGCAGCCGTCGGCTTTTACCGGCGTATAAATTGCCAAATCATACTGCCGCCCCGACATATAGTCCTCCAGCCCATGTCCCGGCGCAATATGGACAATTCCCGTACCATCCTCGGTAGTAACATAATCGGCGCAAATCACCATATAGGCGTCTTTCTCTGTCGGGTTTTTCTCCACAAACGGATGCAAATACCGCAGCCCTTTGAGCTCCCTGCCCTTGACCGAATTTTCGCTGATGCTGGGCTCCTTCTCCCCGAGGCCGGCCGCCGCAATCACTGCCTCGCCACGCTGTCCCGCCAATATCGAGACAAACTTATCCCCGGTGGCTTCATAGCGAAGCACTTTATACTCAAGCTGCGGGTGCACCGCAACAGCCAGGTTTGCCGCCAGCGTCCACGGAGTAGTCGTCCAAATCATAAAGCACACCCTCGATTTTTCCCTCTCACTCTGCGAAACCAAACCGAGTTCAACCAATCGACCAACACTCTCTTTCGCCACCGGGAAATTTACGAAGATACTCGGCGATGAAATATCATGATACTCCAGCTCCGCTTCCGCCAGCGCCGTCTCACATCCAACCGACCAGTGAATCGGCTTCAATTGCCGATGAACCAGCCCCTTATCCACCAGTTCGGCGAAAACCTCAAGAATTCCCGCCTCATATTTCGGCTCAAACGTAAGATACGGATTGCCAAAATCCCCGAAGACCCCAAGCTCCTGAAACTGCCTGCTCTGCAGCCCGACGTATTTGCTCGCGTATTTCATACACTCGGCCCGAATACCCACCTTGCTCATTTTTCGTGCCTTATCACCCAGCTCCCCGACAACCTTCGATTCGATGGGCAGGCCGTGACAGTCCCAACCAGGCACAAACGGCGCATCAAAACCCGACATCGTTTCATACTTTACGATAAAATCCTTAAGCACCTTGTTTACAACATGTCCCATATGAATATCACCGTTGGCATACGGGGCCCATCATGAAGTATGTACAAACGCGCACCCTTGCGAGCTTTTCGTATCCTGCCGTAAATATCCTCCTTCGCCCATTCTTTGCGAAGTTTCGGCTCTCGCTGCACCAGATTCGCCTTCATAGGAAAGCTCGTCTTCGGCAGATTCAACGTGTCCCTGTAACCCTTATTCTTACTGGTCATCTGAAAGTCCCCGTAAACTTAAAAACAATCGAACAACACATACTAAATGCAGCCGCTGCCAATGTCAACATCACCACACTATAAATAGTCGTTTTCAGCTGGTTGCTTACCAATAAAAAAACCTTCCAGAGTTCACTGCTCTGAAAGGCTCTTAACGCTCGGATTATGCCGTTCTCAAGGCAGCTTCATCTTCTCCGTAATAATTATGATAATATCATTGTTCACAAGCACCTCGGCGCAAACAGATATCCACCGGCAAGGCTCTCGCGCCGCGCCTATTTCAATTTTGTTCTCAATACGGCTCATAATACCAAACCACAACAAAACACATAAACAGGCCTATTGTACTTTACACAAGTAGTCGGTCAGTGTCAAGCCCCGGCTTAAGAAAATCTCTCTGTCCCTCAAAATCTTTCCTGAATTTTCACGCCGACAGCTACAAACGGCAAAAGCTTTTGTATTTGGACCAGGTAAGTTATACTGTTGCCGGAGATAGTGAAATGTTTGAACACAAGAAGGTTATTGTTGTGATGCCGGCTTACAATGCGGCCCAGACCCTGCGAAAAACCTACGAGGAGGTTATCGCTCAGAATATCGTCGATTTGGTCGTCATAGTTGATGACGCCAGCAGCGATGCCACCGCCGCCATTGCCGCACAGCTTCCGAACACTGTTCTGCACACCCATCCGAGCAATCGCGGCTACGGTGCCAATCAGAAAACCTGCTACGCGGTCGCAATGCAGCACGACGCCGACATCATTATCATGGTACATCCCGATTATCAATACACGCCGCGACTAATACCGGCGATGGCCTCGATGATTGCAACAGGCCTGTATCACTGTGTATTAGGTTCGCGAATTCTCGGCGGATACGCCTTAAAAGGAGGAATGCCATGGTGGAGATATCTGTCAAACAGGTTTCTCACACTGGCCGCGAACATCTTCACAGGGGCAAAGCTTTCGGAATATCACACCGGCTACCGGGCATTTTCACGCGAACTCTTGGAAAAGCTGCACTTGGAAAATAATTCCGATGATTTCGTATTTGACAACCAGATGCTCGCACAGATTCTCTGGCTCAACTACAAAATAGCCGAGGTCAGTTGTCCGACGAAATACTTCACGCAGGCATCTTCCATCAATTTTCGGGGATGTATCAAGTACGGCTTCGGCTGCCTGTGGACCGCCCTGCAGTTCAGACTTGCCAGGATGAAGCTGATAAAATCGAAGTTGTTTCCGCCATCGTCTTGACAGCACAACCCGTAAGATATAAAATTGTTCGCACTAACCAGCAACCGCTCACGTTTAGAATAAGGAGCAGAATTATGAGTGTTATTTCGACAGTTTTACTCGCTTTATCAATGCTGGCCCCGGCCGCAATGGCCGGCCCACAGCAAAAAACCGTACGAGTTGTCGTCTGGGATGAGCGACAGTCCAAGCAGCAACAAGTGTACAAAAACTTCCTCGGCAACCACATCGCCGAACACCTCCGCAGGCAGGCCGGCTTTTCCGTCCGCTCGGTCGGCATCGATGACCCCCGCCAGGGCCTCTCACCCAAGCTCCTCGATAATTGTGATGTCCTGATTTGGTGGGGCCACCAGCGTCAAGGCGAGATTTCCAACCAGACCGCCCAGAGGCTAATCGACCGCGTAAAAGCTGGCAAACTCAACCTCATAATCCTGCATTCAGCCCACTGGTCCGTGCCTTTTGTCCTCGCCATGCACGAGCGCGCCGAGCAGGATGCGCTGGCCAAGCTCACCCCCGCCCAACGCGCCGAGGCAAAGGTCGAATGGGTCGGCATATTCAAGCGAAAGCCGCCTGCCCCCGACGCTAAGCTCACACCATCGGCATCCTACGAAAAACAGCAAGACGGCTCCACCCTCGTCCACATTACACGCCCCAACTGCTGCTTTCCCTACTACAAGGCCCACGGCAAGCCCAGCAAAATAAAGACCCTCCTTCCCAACCACCCCATTGCCAAAGGCATACCAAAAGACTTCACGCTCCTACAGACCGAGATGTATGGCGGACCCTTTCATGTCCCCGAACCCGACGCCGTCATCTTCGAGGAGCGCTGGTAGGATGGCAAATACTTTCGCAGCGGTGCCCTTTGGACCGTCGGCAAAGGCAAGGTCTTTTACTTCCGCCCCGGCCACGAAAACTTCAGCGTCTTCCTCCAGCCCGAACCCCTAAAAATCCTCACCAACGCCGCAAGATACCTCGCAAACCAAAGACAGTGACTCGTCACTCGTGACCCGTACTTGTCATCGAATCCACGTTTAGCCCCCGGTTTTACCGGGGGTTTTCTCCCCCCATCCTTCTCCGTCCCACCGTCTCTCTGTCCCACCGTCCAACCGTTCAACCGTCCCACCGTCCAACCGTCCCACCGTCTCACCGTCTCACCGTCCCTAATTTTTACTGGGCAAACTCTCTTCTTAAGGTGGCCAAAACCTCACCGAAGGTTTCCTTGATATTCTGATTACCGAATCTAATTTGGTTTATTCCGTGAATATTTGAAAACTCTTCGGTTCCTTCTTCCAACAGAATGATCGCCCGGCTAAACCCAACACGCCCTTGAAAAAGGCCGAGTTCATGTATCACGTTTTGGCGGGCACGGAGATGGCCCTCCTCAGTTGCGTCCTCTCCCGTCATCACAAGGATCGCTATGGAACTCTTTGTCAGCATGTCGTCCAAGATGTCTCGGATTGTGTGCCCAGCGCGTACGCCGACCTCATAGGCTTCAACATCATAACCGTGCTTCTCATGTAAATGGTCTTTCAGGTCTCGCCACTGGGTGCTTTGGCCATGACCAATGAATACGCGCGGTTTTGGGACAGCCGCTTGATCTTTGGGCATAGGAGGCAGTTTGCAGCGTGGCGCATTCTCTTCGAAGATCCCGAATATTGCTTCTATCTCCTGGCGACTTCGCGCCCTGACGGAAAGACGAGTAGTCCTGGAGTCGGAAGACACGTACTGGACAGAAATCTCATAACTTCTGCTACCGTACTTATACATTGAGTACTTGTGCTCCGAGCGGTAATCGGCGAAGAACTCATCCTCGTTGTCATGGTCCCACGTCTCCCCACTGGAGAGTACGATGTATAAGCTTGAGCTTAGGTATTGTTCGTCTTCTTCTTCGAGGTAGGTAGCCACAACTTCTTTACCTTTACGGATTACCTCTGGTGTAAACCGGACATCAGGGAACTTTTTCTCTTTCTTCATGGGACTATTTTTCTCCTTTTACATGAGTCGAGCAAGAATCGTAGCCTAACGCAGTAACGGCTTCCAAAGAGCAACGAGCCACAGAGAACATGTTAAGTAACCGGCCGGATTTTTCCCGTCCCCCGGTCGCTTTTGGCAAATTATAACCACCCATTTTGGAAAATCAACAATTTTTTGAGAAAAAACGCGGTTTCGACTTTCCTCGCTCTACGTTATACGCTCCACGCTGTCCTTCATCCGCTATCCGCTGTCCTTCATCCGCTACCCGCTATACGCTGTCCTTCATTCGCTACCCGCTGTACGCTGTCCCTCATCCCCCGCCCAATTTCGAATCATTTGCGCACATACCCACCGACAAAAACCGAAAATTTCCAAATTTTTTTAATTCTCGCCCACACAGCACCTTACCGCAAATCTCCACGCACGCAAAACCACAATTTTCGACACAATCGCGCAAGCCCGGCCAATGGTAGGGGGGCAAGGATACGCCCCGAAACTCGAATGTCGAATAACAAACCTCGTAGCGTGGCCTTCAGCCCACCGGAGGGAAAATCATCAAGGTTACTTTTAACATACCACTCTGGCTCGCCCAGATTTTCACTTGCCTGGCGATTTTCTATCGCCGCATCTGCTTCGGATACGCCTTCCGCAGAATACCACTCACACAGGGAAAATACGCCATCGTCGACCTCAGCGATTACACCCGCCTCTCCAAAAACAAATGGCATGCCCAGGCCCACAGCAGAAACTTCTACGCCACTTGCTTTATCAAGGCCGAAGATGGCAGCAGGCACAAACTTGCAATGCACCGCTCAATACTAAAGCTCCCTCCCTGTCTGCACGTCGACCATATCAATCACAACGGTCTCGACAACCGAAGGGCAAATCTTCGACCAGCCACTCCCGCACAGAATGCCTGCAACCGCCTGAAGCTCACCGACCGACCATACAGCTCTAAGTATAAGGGCGTCACATGGAACCGCGCCAGAAAGCTCTGGCATGCAACTATCACCATCAACGGCAGAGTCACTTTTCTCGGCACCTTCCACAATGAGGTACGGGCCGCCAAAGCATACGACCGAGCCGCTAAAAAGTATCACCGACAATTCGCAGCACTGAATTTCCCCCGCTCCAAACGCTCAATATCCTCACGACTTCTCTCTCTTCTTTGTATACTTCTCAACTACCTCTCCTGCTGGGCCAGGCCGCAGCAAAAACTAAAGACTAAATTCCACCAACTAACCACTAACCTGCCCTTGACAGTCTCGCCACCAGCAAATAAAGTGGCTCCGATGCCAAAGACACTTTACATAATCGATGGCCACGCACACATCTACGCCGCTTACTTCGCCCCGATGCGCCGGCAGTTGACCAGCCCAACAGGCGAGCCGACAAAAGCGACGTATATCTTCACTACCGCTTTGTTGGGCCTGATGAAGAGGCAAAGACCCGATATGCTCGTTGTCGCACTGGACAGTAAAACCCCAACCTTCAGGGCCGACATTTACCCAGAATACAAGGCCAATCGCCCACCGATGCCCGATGATATGCCCCTCCAGATAGACCGCATCGAGCAGATTCTGCAGCAGATGAATATCCCCGCTCTGCGACTGGACGGATTCGAAGCCGACGACATAATCGGCACCGTCGCCAAAAACGCTGCTGCCGCCGGCATCGACACGTACATCTGCTCAAACGACAAAGATATGCTCCAGCTTCTCGGCGACCACGTCTATACCTACGATTTGAAGACCGGCAAACGTACCGACCGCGAACTGATGTTAGCCGAGATGGGAGTCTCGCCTGAGCAGTTTGTTGACGTGCTGGCTTTGCAGGGCGACACTGCCGACAATGTGCCCGGCGTGCCCGATGTCGGCCCAAAAACCGCTCTGAACTGGATTCAAAAATACGGCTCCGTTCAAAACCTCTACGACCACGCCGATGAAATAGCCGGAAAGCGGGGCGACAATCTGCGAAACTCAAAAGACATTGTGCGGTTGAGCAGAAAACTCGTCACAATAGACTGCGAAGCCCCCGTCGAAATCGACTACGACGCCTTCGCCTTGACGGAGTTTAACGAAGCCGAGCTTGCCAAAACTTTCACAGGGCTCGGCTTTAATCGCCTGCTGGCGCAAATCGGCCGGTCAAATGCCCCCGACGCTCCAACCTCCGCAGCCCTTCCTTCGCCGAAGCCCGAGGATTTCGGCGGACCTGCTTCTGTGAAAACTATCAGCCACGACTATCAGCTTATTGACAGCCGGGAGAAATTCGACAAATTTCTCACCGAGCTTAAAAAGCAAAAATTATTCGCTTTCGATACCGAAACAACTTCGATTCATCCATCGCGCGCCGACCTTGTCGGCATGAGTTTCTCATGGCAGGAGCATACGGGCTTTTATCTTGCGGTAAAGGCGCCGCTGGGTTCGAGCCATCTGGACGTTTCCGACCTGCGCAAGAAGCTTACACCAATAATGGCAGACGAAAGCCTAAAAAAGGTCGGCCAGAACCTCAAATTTGACCTTATCGTAATGCAGAACGCGCAGATACCGGTCAAGGGCGCTTGCTTCGATACGATGCTTGCATCGTACTGTCTCGACCCGCAGCGCAGAAGGCATTCGCTGGACAAAATGGCGATTGATTTCCTGAATTACGAATGTGTTCCTATCTCGGCGCTGATAGGCAAAGGCAAAAATCAACTCACGTTTGATATGGTCGATACCGCCGCGGCGTGCGAATACGCCGCTGAGGACGCCGACATAACTTTTCAGTTGTATCTTTATTTGCGAGGCCTTCTCGAAAAACAACCGGGCCAGAAAAAGCTGTTCGAAGAAGTCGAAATGCCGCTGGTGCCGGTGCTGACCGCTATGGAGTCCAACGGTGTCTCGCTTGATGTATCGCTTTTGAAAGAGATGTCCGGCCGGCTTCACGACGAAATAAAACAGGCCACAGACGAGATTTACTCTCAGGCCGGCTCAATTTTCAACATTGATTCCCCCAAACAACTGGCCGAAATACTCTTCGACAGACTAAACCTTCAATCGCTTCGCTCCGGAAAAGCCGGCAGAAGCACCGACGCCGCCGTCCTCGAACAGCTCGCTCACCAGCACCCGATTATTGAGTCGATTATCAGGTACCGCACCTTGACCAAACTCCAAAATACTTACGTGGACAAGCTCGGCTTGTTAATCAATCCGCGTACAAACCGCGTGCACGCATCCTTTAATCAAAGTACGACCTCAACGGGGCGGCTGAGCTCCAGCGGGCCTAACCTTCAAAATATACCGATTCGTACCGAGCTTGGCAGGAAAATTCGGTCGGCGTTTGTGCCGGCCAGTAAGAGCGATTGCATATTAAGCGCCGATTACTCGCAGATTGAGCTGCGTCTGCTGGCACACTTCTCAAGAGATAAGGCCCTTTTGGAAGCCTTCGCCGCGGATGAGGATATTCACAGGTTTGTGGCATCTCAGATTTATAATGTCCCGATTGATGAGGTAAGCAGCGAAATGCGCTCGAAGTGCAAGGCGGTGAACTTCGGCATTATTTACGGGCAGGGCGCTTTTGGGCTGTCGCGGTCAATCGGCATCGGCCGGGCCGAGGCCAAAAGGTTCATCGAGAATTATTTCGCACGATACAGCTCAATCCGAAAGTTTATGGACGAAGTAATCGAAACGGCCGGGCGCAGCGGCTATGTCGAGACCATCCTGCATCGGCGGCGAAAAATCCCGAATTTGAACAGCAAAAATGCGAACAAGCGCTCCCAGGCCCAGCGATTTGCGGTGAATACGGTTATTCAGGGCTCGGCTGCGGACCTGATAAAAATTGCGATGATAAATATTCAGGGGAAAATCGAGGCGGAAAAGCTCCCTGTCAAACTGATTCTTCAAATCCATGATGAGCTTGTTTTTGAAGTGCCTGCCGCCGAGGCGGACAAGCACGCTCAGTGGATAAGCAATGCGATGACGACGGCCATCAAACTCGATGTGCCGTTGAAGGTTGATATTAATGATGGCCCAACATGGCTGAATAACTCAAAGTGACCGTTTCTTAGAAACGGACCAGTTTGAGAGTCGATAGTCGTTAGTTTTTAGTATTTAGCTGGTTGAGGCCGACGTTGTCGGCGATAATTAGAATGTATTATGTATATGTTTTACAGAGCGTATAGGAGACAGAGGTCAGAGGACAGAAGACAGAGGACAGAGGACAGAGGACAGATGACAGATGACAGATGACAGAGGGCAGAGGACAACTTTTGACTGGCTAACCAATGCAAAGGATAACTAATCCCGGATTTGGCAGGCAAACTCATGCAAGAAAATAAGAATGTTGACAGTTTATTTCCGGTAGAGTAAATTCTTAAGAAAAAGCGTTGTTTATCATTATGTTGGACACATGAGAAGATATCAATCATGCGGGTATTGAGACTTCAACTGACGGTGCTGATACTTTGCGTTCTCATCACATTGAGAGCCTTCGGAACGGCTCCCAAGGAAGGCAAGCAACGTATCGCTGTGGTTGTAGAGCCCAATATCTACAACCACATTAAGGGTGAACTGAGAATATACTCTGAAGACCTTCGAAATATCGGGTACTCCGTTATCACGATAAATACAAAATGGAAGACTTCTTTTGCTCTAAGAAGCGCTCTCCAACGGGAATACGAAGAAGGCCTGGTCGGCTGTGTGCTGGTCGGGAGTATTCCAATTCCTCTCTTTCATCGCGACAAGAAGAGTGAACCGCGGCCGTGCGTGCTGGCATTGATGGATCTTGACGGAGTATGGAAGAAAGATGCAACTAACTCTCACTATATCGGGCTGCCGTCTCAACCCGAGATATTCCCAGAAATATGGGTCGGTGTTATTGCCCCCAATTCTTCACGTGGGAGTGAAGTACGACAGTTGAAGCGATACTTCAACAAGCTTCATGCTTTCCGCACGGCCAGAGATTTGGTTCCTCAGACTCAAAAAAAAACGCTGAGCTTCGTCGAGTTTAATTGGAAGAGGTTCACGACAATGGGGCTTGACGTGCTATACGGTGAGGACGTTGTGGTGGTTAGGAGCCCCGGTGACAGCTCTCCAATTCGACTCTTTAGAGAGCTTCGCAAAGGCTACGAGTTCATCACAATAGAGGCGCCCAACAACGGCGGTTTCACAGGATTGAAGATTTGCGAGGAAAATGGCAAGCGTGATGACTTAGGTATTACAGAAATCAAACAAGCTCGTCCCGCAACTGCTTTCTACAGTGTATTCAGTTGCAGTGTTTGTTGCCCTACCAAAGAGGATTATATTGGAGGGTCGCTAATATTTGAGACGCCAGGCGGAGTTCTCGTTCATGGTACTACCATGCCTGGGGGGATGAACTGTCCCGATATTCTCTACAAGGCGTGGGTTACATCCAGTTCATTCGGTGAGGCTTTCAAGAAGTGGTTCAGCCACGAGATTCCACGTGATGCAAAGGCAACAGACAGACATTGGTACTTGGGGGCAATTGTGTTAGGTGATCCTACTTTAGATTTCCCGCATCGTCCAGGAAAACTCATAAAAGGGAAATGAGTTGGTGTTGAAGCAATCAATCCAGCAGACTCGCTACGCTTGCCGATGCTCTCATCGTGCGACTGAAGGGCAACGCGATACTGTATAACTCAAAAATCAAAATGAAAAATGCAAAATTGCAGAATTCGCCTTCGGTGAATGGACAAGAGCAAACGAGTTTTGTTGTGAGTTAACCTGACGATATGTAGAAAGTTGGGCGGTAACAGGTTAAGATTTCGGTTAGTTTGAGTATATAAGAAGATTGAACAGATGTTGATAATAACTTTTACACTGGTTCAGGGTAAAGCATAAACGGATGAAATAAGCTGTTGTGGGGTTGTCGGTTTTTGCTATAATGCCGGGATATGAGAAAGTCGTCAGCACATTTGCCGAATACGTCCAAAAACTGCACGAAGGGACAGAAAGGATATGCGTAGCGAAAATCAAAAGTTTCGTTTGAGCGAAGGCCCGCACTTACTTTCGGTTAGTGCGTGGCAAAGAGAAGATAGATAGCATTGTTTAGAAAGATTAAAGGAGAAAAAAAGATATGGGAGATAAGGGAAAAAAGGATAAAGGCAAAAAAGAAAAACAGAAAAAGGCGCAGCTTGCTCCAAAGGAAAAACGGAAATTAAAAAAAGAAAACAAGAATAAATAATTGCCCAGTGGTGCCCGGTTCCCCGAAGCATTCTGGTGAATTCTGAGCAGAAAGCGCACGACGAACTGGTAGGCGAGGCCCAACCCCCCAAAAAAATGGGGCAGGGCCGCACTTGCCGTCAAAGGAAAATGGATTCCCGCTTTCGCGGGAATGACAGGGACGAGATTGCTTCGTCGCTTTGCTCCTCGCAATGACGGAAAAGAATAGACCTCTCGACTGCGCTCGAGGTGACAAAGTTATGGATTTGCTAAGGCGGCTCTTCACTTCGCATGAGCTTTTTTGCAGCAAAATCGGCCTTGACAGGCCCAAAATACGGTTCCCGGGCCGAAAGTCCACATTAGAACGCCTAAAGGCAAGGCTGCAACATCACGATGTAACCTCGCCAAGCCACGGAGTAAACCTACAATGCCCGTTTTCAGCCAAAAAATCAAACTTTCGGCCTTTTTCTGCCCCAACCAGCATGTCGCTTGTTGGTTCGTCACGGGCTTCCCGTTTAGGTATCACAAAAACAACCAGCAGGGCTCTAACCATAGCCTTCCGGTCTGCTATAGGCTCGGGGTGCCTACTTTTAGTCCTCCTCGGCGTTACGGTTCATCAAGTAGCTAATCGCATCGATTGTGCCTATGCGCCCACCAAACATCGCGAGCATTCGTTTGCTGAGTTCGCCAGTCCGTATCAAGATATCAAGCGTAGCTTCTGGATCATTCTTTGCCGCGAATTGAGGTGGGAGCTTTTGAAGGATTTCGGACAACTCTTTCATTCTGGACGTGAATTGTATGTCTCCTCTCACTGAGTCTTTTTCCTCCCGGTCACTAAGCAATCGACGCCGGTCAACCCTCGCTAGTTGCATCATATGTTGTTGTTCCATCATCATATGTTGTTGCATCATCTTGAAGTTCTGAACAGCTTCCATGATTTCCTTTCCTAAACCCGCTTCGCCTTGCTCAGCCAGCGTGGCCAAAAGGCGCCCCTGTTCACGAACCCTGACGACAACCTCCTCAAGCAATGAGTCGCTCTTGGGTTTGGTGTCTTCAGGTTTGTCGCTCTTCTGGCGAGCTTTGGCAAGTTCAGCTTTGAAGCCCTTGATATAATCATCAATCTTCGGCCATAAAGCTTCCATCAATGTGGTGAACTGTCCCTCCTCAAGGCTATCCCCGCAGGCCTGAGCAAGAGCCTTTACAAGCTTTTTGAACTCTTCCTTATCAAACAAGGTGGCGTGGAAGGAGGCAAGAGGTTCCTGTAGTTCCGACTTTTTCACGTCGAGCAGGAGGGGGCATACATGTGTGCTATCGTCAATCGTCTTGGATAGTGCGCCTGCCTCGAAATGGATCCATTCTGAGGCTAGATTCTCAGGCGTAAGACATAGGATGCCGAACTTCGTTGAACCAAGTGCCTCCGCTATCTC
Organism: Phycisphaerae bacterium; assembly: GCA_030608075.1. Lineage (GTDB taxonomy): Bacteria > Planctomycetota > Phycisphaerae > Sedimentisphaerales > Anaerobacaceae > JAUWIU01. The sequence goes on along the minus strand of JAUWIU010000028.1, from coordinate 7,830 downwards.
GGCGTGCCACCGTTTGCCTTTAGTTATGTCTTCAGACATGAAGATGTCTATATTTCTTACGAATAGCGGCAAGTGGTCTTTCAGAAGTCCTGCCATCTTCTGACTGACTGAGCCAGACCAAGCCAAGAACACAGAAATCTTCCCGATAGATGTCTTATTATCCACCTCTATGTTATTCTCAACCATTGTGCTCTCCTTTACTTGATTGCTGTATGCCAACAATGCTTATACAGTCTGCATATAAAACGTTCATAAAACCACCATTACCGTATTACTCGGCTTGACCTTCGCCTGGCTTATTTGCCGCGATAACGCGGTATTCGAGTTCTGTTTTTTCCGGCTGTTCGAATAAAGCCTGCCAATGCTCTCATAAAGTAAACAGCCTCAGCGGCAAAGTCAACTGATTTTGTGGATAATCAGGTTCGTCTTTCCGCCTCTGGCGGATTTGCTTTAGCGCAAATCGGTGGTAATTTCGTGAGAGGTTTGGCTTTAGGCGCAGTTGGGTTTACAATATGGGCGATAGGGATTTCGTAGGTTTTATCGGTGTTACCTTGATTAGAGACTCTGAGCGACATCAATTTTATCCTGCAGAATCTCCTGCCCAACAATTTCAAGCCGCCGTTGAGACGACTATTCAATACCGCACTATATCAAATCTATCAGCAAATCTTTTCCCTCCTGCTGCACCAGAGCGTCCTGAAAGTGGCGGTTGAATTGCCGCAGCAAAGTGAATTGCCGCAGCAAAGTAGTTTGACGCAGCAAAGGTTTTCGCTATAATGGTCTTTCAAAGCAAGAGGTACGCTGAATGAAAAGGAAGTTTACAAGAGCGATTTTCCCCGGCTCGTTCGACCCGATTACCAACGGACATCTCGACGTTATCGAACGAGGCATAAAATTATTTGACCAGCTAATTGTCGCTGTAGGCCGAAGTCCCGTCAAAGATGCGCTGTTTACGCCGGAAGAGCGAGTCCAAATGATAACTGAACTCCTGGCAGATACTCCCCGTGTCCTGGTCGAGAGTTTCGACGTCCTGACGGTTGAATACGCCAAGCAGCGAAACGCCGACGTCATTCTGCGCGGCATGCGAAGCCTCACCGACGTGCAGTATGAGTTCAGGCTTGCTATGACCAACCGCGCAGTCGCGGGCATCGAAACGGTCTTTATTATGACAAGCGCCGAATACGGCTTCACCAGCTCAACCTTGATTCGCCAGGTGGCCTCTCTCGGCGGCGACGTTTCAAATCTGGTTCCGAAAACTATCTATAAGCACCTGCAGCAGCGATTCCTCAGACTAAAAAATCAAAAGCAATAGCCCGGCCCGCCGCCGACCTTTTTGCGGCGTGTGCTGTCGGCACGATGGAGGTTTGACTTGTTCACGATTAGCGTTGAGACATGCTTTTGGGCATCCCACCAGCTGGTCATGGCCGACGGCTCAAAAGAACCTTCACACTCTCATAACTGGGTGGTCACCGCAGAGGTCACCAGTGGCAAGCTCAACAGCACCGCCATTGTTATGGACTTTCACCAGCTAAAGATGATGCTGGATAGTATCGTTGAACAGCTTAGCGCAGGTAAGCCGCTGAACAGCCTGAATTATTTCGAGAGGAACAGTCCATCGGCCGAAAACGTAGCTAAGTATATATATGAAAAACTAAGGACCAGGCTGCCGAAAAATGTGGACTTGCTAAGTGTCAAGGCAGTTGAGGAGCCGGGCTGCTGGGCAAAATTCGCCGAATAGCCAAATCAGCCTGCAGTCGTCCCGTAAATTTGACGATTGACTTATACAGGATTTTGGTATAATACAACCAGACGGGTTTAATAACATGCAATGCCAAATTTGTAAGAAAAATCAAGCGACCATACATCTGACCGAAATAATGGATGGCGTGCGCACCGAGATGCACCTGTGTGAGCTTTGCGCCGCCGAGCAGGGAATAGCTGTGAAAAGCCAAATCCCTCTGAACGAGCTGCTGAGCAGCCTGCTCGCAGCAGAAGCCGAAGACAGCGACTCGGCTGACAGCTCCAAAGAGGTTCAGGCCTGCCCACATTGCGGTTTTAGCCTCGACCAGTTCCGCAAACACGGCGTCCTCGGCTGCCCGTATGACTACGAGGTCTTCGAGAAGTCACTTTTGCCCCTCATCGAAAAGGCACACGATGGCCGGACGACCCACCGCGGCAAAGTCCCTTCAAAAACACCGCAGGATACAAAAAAGCAGATGGAGGTTCTCACGCTGCGCCAGCAACTCGAAGAAGCGGTGCGAAAAGAAAATTACGAACTTGCCGCCAAGCTGCGAGATAAAATAAAGAAAAGTGAAGAATAAAAAACGTTGCATCGTAGACCCGGTGCACAGCATATAATCAATAAAACGTAGGCCTATGAAACTGACCGATATAAGTAACGACATAAACGAATGGTTCAGCGGTTCAGGACCACTGGCCGATGTCGTAATATCATCTCGCATTCGTCTGGCCAGAAACCTCGCCCAACACAAATTCCTCAGTCGCTGCTCAACCACCGAAAAATCCCAAATCCTCAAAAAGCTGAAGACCACCCTGATGTCTCTCGACCTCGGCGAAAAAGTCTTCTACCTCAGCGTCGATAAGGCGGATGCCCTCAACAAACGTTTCTTAGTAGAAAGGCATCTCATCAGCCGCCATCACGCCTTCGGCGAAGGGCCGCGAGGTGTTGTCATCGCCGAACAGCAATCCTTTACCGCGATGATTAACGAAGAAGACCATCTTCGAATGCTGGTGCTCAAAGGCGGACTGCAGCTAACAATATGCGGCAAGCAGATAAACCGCATCGACGACATGATAGAGCGTAACGTAGACTATGCCTTTAGCACGCGGTACGGCTATCTGACAGCCTGCCCCACTAATCTGGGTACCGGAATCAGGGTCTCAGTCATGCTGCATCTGCCTGCCCTGAAACTGACCGGACAAATAGAGAAGTTCTTCAACGCCGCAAAAGATATGAACCTGGCCGTGCGAGGCCTCTTTGGCGAAGGAACCGAAGCAGCCGGCGACTTCTATCAGTTGTCAAACCAGGCAACGCTCGGTGTCTCCGAAGCAGACATCATCAGACAATTCGAAAAAACTACCATACCCGAAGTAGTGGAATATGAAAACGCAGCACGAAATCAACTGCTCGCCAATCAGAGCGATATCCTGGACGACAAGATTTCCCGCGCTATGGCACTGCTGAAAAACGCACGCCTAATAAGCTCACACGAAGCACTTTTCCTGTTGAGTCACCTGCGGCTCGGGATCAATATGCGCAATCACATGGGAGCTTCCACGCCGGCAATAAAGAACTTGTGCGGGCCCAGCAACCTTGACAATCCTCGAGGCCCTTCCATCAAAACCATAAATCGCCTCTTTATGGTAACTCTCCCGGCACATCTCCAGCTCAATTATGGAAAAGCCCTGGAACCGGCCGACCGCGACCTGCTCAGGGCGAAAATCATCCGCTCGGCACTCAACGCCGAAGACAAAACCAACCAATAGTAATCCATCCTGAACGCAAGATGCCGGCCAGACCTGCCGTTTTGACAGCAGCCAATCCAAACCGTATAATCTCCACAAAACCGACCGGGCTGCTGAAAAGCTTCAACCAAAACAGACTTATTTGGGAGACAGGCTTTATGAAATCCACGAGAATCGGGAGAGTTGTCCAGATTCTGATGGCACTACAGGCGCGAAAGAGTTACAAGGCCGGCGACCTTGCAAAAATGTTAGGGACAAGCCGACGAACTATCTTCCGCGACCTCAGGGAGCTACAGGCCGTCGGCATACCATACAATTATGACAGTACCGGCGGCGGTTATCGGCTGGACCCTGAATTCTTCCTGCCGCCTCTGGATTTAAATCTTCAAGAGGCCCTGAGTCTGCTCCTGTTGGTCCACAAGACAAGAGGTCAGATACAACTGCCCTTCAAGAACTCGGCCCTGCTGGCCGCACTGAAAATCGAAAACAACCTCCCCGAAAAGATACGGCAATACTGCGACACCGCTCTGCATAACGTCTCAGTAAAACCCCCACCTCAGGCACCCACCACGCACCTCGACAGAACCTTCGCCCAGCTCCAAAACGCAATTATGAAAAAACGCCGCGTTCGTCTGCTCTATCATTCGCTCCTCGAGGGCAAACTCATTGACCTTCAACTCTGGCCCTACCATCTCTTCTACAACCAGCGGGCGTGGTACGTCCTCGGACGCTCAAGCCTGCACAAAACAGTTCGAACATTCAAGCTCAACCGCATCAGGGAGCTTAAAACGTTAGACAAGTGTTTTACAAACGGCGAAAAGTTCAACCCGGCAGATTATTTCGGCAGGGCCTGGGCAATGATACCCGAAGGAAGACTATACGATATCAAGCTGCGGTTTCTGCCCATGGTCGCCAATAACGTCGCCGAGGTACAATGGCACAGCACACAAAAAGTTACACGCAACAGCGACAATTCAATAACCGTCGAGTTCCGCGTCGACGGCCTCGGAGAAATAACCTGGTGGATACTCGGATACGGCGACCAAGTCCAGGTCCTTGCCCCTAAAGCACTCAGAAAAAAACTCTGCCAAATCACACAAAAGATGGCGCAGTTGAACAAAGACTGACCTCACTCGCAAGAGACGCCAGTTAAGACTCGACACCAACGACCGCCTCGGTTGCGGCAGGCCGCATACCGTAAGCCTTCGCACATTCCACAAACGCCTCCAACCGGGTCGTCAGCGTCGAATCCTCCTGCCCATCGAAGCTCAAATTCAGAATCGGCATCTCGCCGCAGTCGGCGCTCACACGCCTCGTCAGCGTGCTCACCACCGTCGACGGCATACAGGTAAACGGCATAACGTTTACCACACCGGCCAGACCCTGATGGTGGAACTCAACCATCTTGCCGATGCTCAATATCGCTTCGCCCTCAAATGAATCGTGCATATACGGTCGAGCCAGCTCAATCACATTCGCCATCGGCTCCTCAGCCAATTTACCGAACCTGGCCTCTAACGGTTCGGCAAGGGCCCGCTCTATCCTGTGCTGAAAATAATCCTGAATCATGTTCGTAAACAAATTATCAAGCTGGCCCTTCCTCCCGGCTATGCGGCCACGCGTAAAATTCGTATAATAAATCCACTCCGCCACTGCCGTCAGGTCGCACGCGGCCCCTAATTCTTCCAGTCGCGCTATTAAATTGCTATTGGCAAACGGATGGTTGCGCACGTAAATCTCGCCCACTATTCCCACGCGGGGCTTTGCAGCGGCCTTGGCCGCGTCAACCTCCACCGCCGAAAACTCCTCCGCAATAGCCCCCATCAGCTCTCGCCTCCGCGAAAAACTCAAACGCTTCTCAACTGCCTCCACCCATCGCCGTAGCGCCTCGTCATAAACCTCCTGCGCCCGCAGCCTGTCCGCGGCAATCGGACGCAGCCGCAAAATAACCTTCCCCAATAAATCCACGCCCACAAGAGCAGTCCACAAGGCACGCATAAGACCGCCTTGTCTGGAACGCTCGACATCCGCAGCCATCTCTCTGTAGAAACTACTGTCCTGGTTCGGCGCTACCACCGGTATATCTTTCACACCGGCATACCTCAGAACCAATCTCTGCACACAACTGTACATTCCAAACCTGCAGGGCCCGGAACTGCCCGGCATGAAAAACGCCGCCTTGTCCGCCTCAAAGCCCTCGGCACTTGCCGCTTTCAGCATATCGCCGGTAGTAATCGCACACGGCAGACACTCCTTGCCGCTCGTAAACGCCCTGCCGCGCAAAAGAGCCCCCTCATCTGCCAACGGCATGACCTCAGCCGACTGGCCATACGCCCTCAGACCCGCCGCCAGAGGGTAAGAACAATCACCCATATACGGAAGATACAGCTTCCGTCCCCGAGCATTGGTTGCTCCGCCAGCCGGCTTAGCTACCGCCTCCACCTCCTTATCCCGACCGCGATAGTTCTTCAGACTCTCAAGAAACGCCTCAAGCCGGGTTATAACACCGGCATCTGCGGAATGCTCATCAAGCTCCAGCTGCAAACACGGCTTGGGACTCATTATGTCCTTGAAAAACGTCAGCAAAAATGAATCAGGACCACAACTAAAGTTCGAAAGATATATTGCGAAAAGTCGCTTGTCTCTTTTAATCAGTTCAGCGGCACGCAGAATCTTCTGACCATAACTCCAGTAAACACTCCGGTGCAGCCCCTCATCACCAACCTGAACGCCCTCAAGGTCGAGCATATCCATCGGCATCACCTCAACGCCAAGCTCCGCCAGCTTCCGCGGCAGTTGAAGATTCAACCCATCATCGCAGCCGTTGTACGGACGCGAAACAAGAATAAACAGCTTCTCTTCCGGCCCAATCCTGCCGAGAATCTCCTTACCCTTATCCTTCAACGCCTCATCAAAATCCCGCTGAGCTGCAAGACTTTCCTTCAGCGCCCTGCGAACAGCCGACCGACCGGCGCCCAGCCCGCGACCAAGCACCCCAAAGCTTCTCCGCAAAAGCCTGTTTCCATCGCCCAGCCAAATCGGCGCCGTAAGAATCTTCGTGTGGCCAAGCCTGCCCTGAAAAGCCGCCTTTATCTGATACGGCAGGGACTGAACATACGGACAAAGCTGATTATGCTCATTCCCGGGAAAACTCTTCGGCATTGACACCACGCTCGGCAAAAAGATATAGTCCACCTTTTTAGCTATCAACTCGGCAATATGACCATACGCAACCTTCACCGGAAAACACGGCTGCGCAGTCACCGACTCCACGCCCATACGAATTATCCGCCTGTCGGTCCGGCCCGAAAGGACAACCTCAAAACCTAAAGCCTTCAGGAACCGCGAAAACAAGGGCAAAAGCTGGAGGTTAATCAAAGCCATCGGAATCCCTATCTTCGCCCTCGCTTGCTCCTGCTTTTCCTCTCCACCGGCAAGGCCCGCATACTCAAGCAGCTTGCGAGCGCGCCACTCGAAAGCACCAAAGCCCTTTATCTTCGCTGCCCTTTTCTTCACATTGTACCTGTCACATCGCGAACCATAGTACAAAGGCTTGTCCATCAACCGCGATTGAACCTTCTTGATTTCACAGTGATTCGGACAGTGCTCGCAGGTAAAAGATTCAACCTCATAGTCGACGGAAACCAGGTCCTCGAAACCCCTGAAACTACTCTCACGCGCCTCTCCTGCCCGGGCAAGCTCCTCCATATGCTCACCCGCAATCGCCGCTGCGCCTATTGCACCGGTAACCTCGTGATGGTCGGGCACCATAATCTGCTTGCCCGTCACCTTCTCAAATGCCGCCCACACCGCCTGGTTATACGCAGTTCCGCCCTGAAAGCAGATATTGTCTCCAATCCTGCGTCGGCCCACCACCCGATTGAGATAATTAGCAACAATCGAATAGCTCAACCCCGCCACAAGCTCTTCCGTTTTAGCGCCCTGCTGCTGATAGTTGAGCAAATCCGACTCCATAAAAACCGTACAACGCTCACCCAGCTTAATCGGCCCGCCGCTGGCAAACGCCAATTCCGCAAACTCCTTATCGATGCTGATACCTAAGCGCTGCGCCTGCTCCTCTAGAAACGAGCCTGTGCCGGCCGCACACGCATGATTCATCTCAAAATCCACAACCACCCCATTGTCAAGCGATATGAACTTACTGTCCTGACCGCCTATCTCAAATATCGTATCCACCTTCGGATTCACTATCGCCGCCCCCGCCGCCTGAGCGGTAATCTCGTTTATCACAACATCAGCGCCAATAAAATCCCCGGTAAGATATCTACCGGAACCCGTCGATGCCGCCGCCACAATCTTCACCTTCCCTGCCCCCTTCTCGAT
>JAUWIU010000042.1 GCA_030608075.1 Phycisphaerae bacterium | reverse complement strand
GGCGGTGACGGCGGTGACGGCGGCAACGGTGAGTTCCACGGCGGAAGGGGCGGCAGCTGGGAATGGGCTGATTCCATTGATACTGGTCCGGGGACACCCGGCTGGGGCTGGTGGGACGGTTGGTCGTGGGGTCCGTACGACAAGGATGGTTACCCGAGGTACACCTACGAAGGGGCCTATGGTTTCTACGACGACTACTGGAGATACAGCGGTTACGGTGGTGCGGTCCACAGCAGAAGCAAAGGCCTGGTTAAGTTCATCGGCTGCACATTTACGGACAACCACAGTATTGGCGGAGTTTCCGGCAGGGGAGGTGAGCCGTGGCCGCATCCGGACAGGGAGTTGAATATCGAGAACTTAGGCGGGGCCGTCTACGCTACCGGCGGGGACCTTGAGTTTATCGACTGCACTTTGAGCAAGTGTACGGCAGACACGTCGGTTGTTGAAGCTCCTGATGATGTTATGGTCAGCTACGGCGGCGCTCTGGCTTTCGAAGATGTCAGGTCGGTGAGACTTGAGAACTGCAAAGTCAGCGACAGCAGGGCGGCTATCGGCGGCGGCGTTTACTGGTCGAAGACGGATGCGACAATTGTCGACTGCACTATAACCGGCAGCACGGCGTATCACGGCGGCGGCCTGTATTCTACCGAGTCGACAGGTTCAATTACAGGTTCCATGATCGCCGAGAACGAGGCGGTCAATATCGCTATCCCGAGTTTCGCCGATGCGAACGGGCCGTACGAGCCGAACGACCGGTATGACCCCAACCGGCTGGTCGAGCCGTTCGATTCCGGTGTGATATCCGGCGAAGGCGGCGGTTACTGCTGTCTTTCAACAATTGTTGATATTAACGACTCTGCGTTCCACGAGAACCGGGCAAGCGCATCGGGCGGCGGTATCTACTTTGGCGCCAGCGACCTGGATAATTACTTTGAGCCGAGGGTGACGAACTGCCTGATAAGCAATAATAGCGCTCGCAGGGACGGCGGCGGGATTTCCTCCAACTTGTACGCAGGGCCTGTAATCTCCAATTCTACGATAGCGGACAATAGTGTCAGTGACCCGAATGGCTACGGCGGCGGTTTGTATTGCTCATATCACAGCACTGCGGAGGTGATTGACTGCATTATCTACGGCAACAGAGGCGGCAGCGGCGCTCAGCTTGCAGTTGGCAGCGAGGACAAGCCACATCCTCTGCCTTCTTTGGTGAAGATTACATACAGTGACATTGGTCCAGGCTATGACCCGGACGAAGTTGCCGTTCCCGGGGTTATTGAGCCTGAGCTATCCGGTGATGGTGGTTCGGAAGGAGGCGGTGGTGTTCTTATAGAGGGTGAGACCATTTACGCTCAACTTGAGACTGGTGAAGAGAGGGCGAAAGTTATCGTAAGTCTCGTGGAGCCGGCTGAGCTTCGTGCGGCGACCGACTGGACATCGCCGGCTTCCGTAGACCAATTGAGAGCGGAGGTGGCGTCTCGTCAATTGTCTGTTCTTCGCGGTCTTGGGCCTGACGATTTTACGCTGCGATACCGTTACGAGAACCAGGCAGGTTTTTCGGGTAAGGTTAGTGCCAGCGGTCTTGCCAAGCTGCTCAACAATTCTCTTGTAGCGCATATTGAGCCTGTCAGATACGTTCGCCCGGCATTGGCGCAGGCGATTCCATTGGGCAATGCGTCGGCGGCTCAGAAGGTTTATGGGGGTGCGGGTGTGGCCGTTGCCATCGTTGATAGTGGCGTTGACTATACGCATCCGATGCTTGGTGACAATGGTTTTCCGAATGATAAGGTTATCGGCGGTTACGATACGGGGGATGATGACGCTGACCCGATGCCCGTGGAGCCCCACGGGACCTGCTGTGCCGGTATAGCGGCAGGGAATTTGGGTGTTGTCGGCGACTATATCGGCGGAGTTTCACCTGATGCAAAAATATATGCTCTCAAATTGACTACCGATGAAGGTGTATGGCCCACGGATTCCGGAGTTGCCAGTTGGGACTGGTGCGTGACTCACTGGAATGACGACCCGTACAATCCGATTAAGGTGATAAGTAACAGTTGGGGGATGTGGGGTTTTCCGTTCGATGACCAGTTTGTTGCTGATGCGTACTCGCCGGCTCTGACTACGGCGGCCGATAACGCCACTGCGGTTGGTATTGCGGTGCTGGCGTCGTCGGGTAATGACGGGTTTGCCGGAGAGGGCATAGCGTGGCCTTCTGCGATGTCGAAAGTGATTTCAGTCGGAGCGGTGTTTGATACAACCGACCAGGTGACGGGTTATTCTGATACGGCTGAGAACCTGGATATTCTGGCCCCTGCCGACCCTGTTTATACGACTGATATTGCCGGGCCTGCCGGTTACACGGCCGGTGATTACTTCCCGAACTTCGCCGGGACGTCATCGGCGTGTCCCTTCGCGGTAGGTGCAGTGGCGAGTTTGCAGTCTGCGGCTCTGGCTAAGACGGGAAGTTATTTGACACCTGCGCAGGTCAAGCACCTTCTTGTTACGACAGGTGACCCGGTTACGGATACGAAAGTCGATATAACCAAACCGCGTGTGAACTTAGGGCTGGCAATTGCGGGTATTGTGTACGGTGCTCCGGTGCACGTTGAGGACGGGTGCAGGCTGAATGAGATTGTTGCAGACGATTGGGACCCGACTGCCCTTAGCTGGAGTACGGATAGTCATAACATTGACGACGACCCGTGGTTTGTTGCGGACTACTATCTGAGTTGTATAGATGCGGGTCAGGATGTTGATAGTCCGTGCATTGATGCGGGAAGCGATGTGAGCGGTGAGTTCTTTACTGGCTGGTACACGACCCGAACGGACCAGGGACTTGACAAATGGATTGTTGATTTGGGTTACCACCGTCGGTTTGGGCAGACCCAGCCGTGCAGGTTTGCGGATTTGGTTTATGACGGCGTTGTGGATTTTGCCGACCTGGAGGTTTTCTCTTCGAACTGGGGCAGGGAAGGTTGTTCGGTGGACAATGATTACTGCGACGGGACAGACCTTAACTTTGACGGATACGTTGATTTCAAGGATTTTGCGTTCTTTGCGGACTGCCAGTTGGTTGAAGATGACCTTGCTCCGATTCCTAATCCGAGTGAATGGGAGATAGAGCCTTATCTGTTGGCAACGGAGCCGGTTTACAAGGCGAGTATGACTGCCAAGATAGCGATTGACGGGTGGGGTTTTGCTGTGGAGTATCGTTTCGAGCGCACGGATAGCGACGGTAATCCGAACGGCACGTTCCGAGACTGGGACCCGAGCCGAACTTATGTGGATGAGACTTTGTCGGGTGGAAAAACAGGGTACAGGGTTAAGACACGCGATGTATTGGGCAATAAAACCGAATGGTCGGTTATCAGGTACGTGATGACAGAAGATAAGGTGCCGCCGGAACCTGATCCTCTGACGTGGGCGGTTGTGCCTTACGCGACTTCTGAAAGCTCCATCAGGATGGAGGCGGACACTGCGTTCGATACGAGCGGGGTTGAGTATTACTTCGACTGCATCACGCCTGGCGGACACGACAGCGGCTGGCAAAGCAGTCCGGTTTACGAGGATGTCGGTCTTGCAAGTAAAACGACCTACACATACAGGGTCAGAGCCAGAGACAGGGCGCTTAATCAGAACCAGACGGCGTGGTCGGGTGAGGCTTCGGCAACGACCTGGGAGAGTGAGGTACCTGACCCTATGACCTGGGCTGTAGTGCCGATTGCTACGGGGACGGATTCGATTTACATGGCGGCTACCGAGGCAGACGATGTGGGTCAAGTTGAGTATTACTTCGAGTGTACAGATGGTGGGGGCCATGACAGCGGCTGGCAGGCTGGTGCAAGTTATGAGGACACAGGTCTTGAGGCGAACAAGACGTATACGTACCGTGTCAGGGCGCGGGACAAAGCGCAACCGGAAGACGTGACCGGCTGGTCAACGGCACTTTCGGCGACCACTTTTGCGGTCGGAGCGGTTACAACTCCAACCCCGGACCCAAGTCAGTGGGCAGAGGGTGGTGAACCTCACGAAATCGGGATAGACTGGAATTGCTCGGCGACGATGACCGCCGAGACGGCTGATGCCACGGGCGGTGTGGAGTATTTCTTCGAGTGCTTTGACGACCATCGGTTCGACAGCGGCTGGCAGGCAGAGCCGGAGTACACGGTTGTGATAGGGGGTTGCGGCCAGGGCAAGCGTTTCAGGGTGAAGACGCACGACCTTGCGACGAAGCAGAATGAGACGGGATGGTCGCCTCTGTGGCCGGCCCGGTAGCGGAGAGGAAGATGGCTGTTGCAGCGTGCGGGAGGGGAAAAAGTTCAACAAGGAGGTCTGCGAGGCGTTGGAGTGCATGCCTTACGCTGTCCGACAAAGATTGTCCAAAAGTAGTTTGTGCAGGTTGAACGCCAATAAAATAAACGCTGACATTGATTTCCTGTGTGACCATATCAATAAATATTCGGGGTGAAAGAGTATGCGTCGAGATGACAAGAGAATTTAACTGTTCCGGCTTAAATACGTTTATTGTTCCAGGTGGGGCGTTGAAATCAATTGCGTCGATAATAAGCAGATTGCGCGGGGCTTTTTTTATGATAAGCTGGATGTAATTCTCTGGTACAGTAGCGGCATCTATCAGTTCGGCACAGACTTTTCCAGTAAGTTCCCGGCAGAGCAATGGGCCGAGGCCGTCATCACCTTTTAGAGTATTGCCTATCCCAACAATGAGAGTTCTGGAGCCGTGGAGTTTATTTAGCTGGTGAAAAGGCTGCTGGTCGGTAGCCATGGCAATTTTACAGTTGAATGTTTAATTCACATTTACACTTTGGGCATAAGATTCGCATAAAATCGCTTGTCTGGGCAGCCCCATCGAGTTGTTGAGGCGGCTGCTCAAGGTCTTCTGATTTTGTGGCGAGTTCGCCGCTTTTCGCAAGCAACAATGAAGGATTGGTGTAGGCTAAGGGCCCAAGGGTTTCATAAAGCCAGATAAGATGTTTTTTCGTGCCTATTACGGCACCGCACTTCTCGCAGAGTTGAAGTTGGAACTCGTGCGTCTCTTTCATGGCTTCGCGGTCCAGGCCGGCCAGGTCCCATTTGTTTGAAAGGTTTATACCACCCTCTGTCGTACAGTTATCACTGCAGTTGCCGCAGAAGATGCAGGCATCATATCGAAAGGTGATTTTTCTTACCGGCGGCTCGTTATCGATGCTGTCGACTTGACTGAGGGCCTCGGTGGGGCAGACATTCACGCAGGCACCGCAGCCGATGCATTTATCAAGGTCAAATTCAGGTTTGCCCCTGTACCTTTCCGGCACCACGCAAGGCTCGGCGGGGAACCTAGTCGTAAACCGCGGTGAGAATACCGCAGTAATAGCTTCTCTCAACTCTCTCAACTTAGGCAAACGCAATTTCAAGCTCCTGTAGTTTGGCGGGTAGTTATGAGTTCGTAGTTCATAGTTATGAGTTCATAGTTCGTAGTTTATAGTTCGTAGTTCATAGTTCGTAGTTCATAGAGTACGGGGTGCAGATTATTAACTTTTCTTCTCAACTTCTTCTGCGTACTTGTCAACGACACTATTTTCCCAGAGTTTTACACCAGAGGCGTAAGAGCCCTTGGCGATTGCGTGTGCAGCAGTCGGTGAAGTCAAGAGTATGAAGGCGGCACAGATTATCGCCTTGGCGGCGATGGCTCCCCAGCCGTGAATGAAGGCAACGCCGACCAACAGCAGAATCGTGCCCAGAGTCACGCATTTTGTTGAGGCCTGCAGGCGATTGTACACATCGGGAAAGCGGACCAGGCCTATACAGCCGAATATGTCGAACAAAACTCCGACAGTTATCAGTATGTACCCTATGATATCAGTCATCGAAATTTCTGCCCTCCAGAAATTTTGCCAAAGCTATGGTCCCGATGAAGCTCATCAGTGCCCAGGCAAGAGCGACATTGAGACAGAAACCCTTTTTTGTACCCAGACAAAGAATGGCACAAAAACCCACTATAACTATGCCCAATATATCAATAGCTACGGTTCGGTCGGGGGCACTCGGGCCGCGGCCTATTCGGTACAGACACAGGAAACAACATATAAATAAGCCGATGTAAAAAAATGTTGTCATCGTAACCTCTTTTTATTCGAAAATTCTTTTCAGAAACCACTCGAACCTTTGAGCAATAAGCCTGGTTGCCTGTTCAACATCGGTGGATTTGACGTTTATCCAGTGGACATAGAGGAAGCCGTCGTCGGTTAAATCCACAGTCAGGGTGCCCGGGGTAAGCGTGATGGAATTTGCCAGGGCGGTAATGCCGGAATCGGTTTTGAGGCTCGTTTTGATTTTTACGATACCGGGCTTAATCGGCATAGCCGGGTGCAGTGCGCGATAGACGACATCCAGATTAGCTTTCATTATGTAGTAAAAGAATACGGGCAGATAAACGAGAAGCCAGAAAATTCGCACGGGCGAAGTAAATACGTGGTGTTCTTTCGGCAGTATCTCGTGGAATAGAAAGGCGACGACAGCAGAAGCGAGCAAACCGGCTATTATAACCTGGGCGTCTACGCCTTCATTGGTGAAAGGCCACGTCAGTAATATCCAAATAATAAGCGCTACAACAAAGTAAATCAGTCGCCTCATAGTTCCACCTTATAATTACATTCCGCCGGCCGCTTTAATCACATCAGCCGAGTACGAGTACCCACCTGTCAATACGTTTACCGCCGGTGTAAGGATGGTTTCCCTCAAACCCGGAACGAGCAGCAGGCCCATCAACACACATAAACAGGCCAGGAAGACCATTGCAACGAGCATGGAGCCTTTGTTTTCCTTAGTCTGCTGCAGATTTTCCGGCAGCTCACCGAGGAAGACATATCTTTGAACCTTCAAATACATAATGAGTGTACACAAGCTTACAAAAACAATTATGGCCGCAACCCAGTAGAAGCCGGCCTGAATTGCTGCGATTACCAGAATGAGTTTACTCCAGAACCCGCTAAATGGGGGGATGCCGGCAATGGATGCCGACGCGACGGTGCAGGTTGCGCGGGTTACAGGCATTTTCTCGGCAAGTCCGCCCAGGTGTTTTAGTTGTCTGGTTCCGGTTGCCATCTCGACTGAGCCGCTTGTAAGAAAGAGCAAAGACTTGTAAACGGCGTGATTTGCCAGGTGGAACAGGCCGCCAAGAATGGCAAGCGAAGCCCATGCCAACTGTTCAGCAGTAATGTCTTTGCCTGCTCTGGCAATGATAAGTGCGCCGAGACCGATGCCGAGAGTTATATAACCCAACTGGCTGATGCTGGAATAGGCTAAGAGGCGCTTGAAGTCCCACTGTCCTATGGCCAGAAATGCCCCGGCAACCATACTCAAAATCCCGAGTACGACCAATATCCAGCCTATCGGAATCGTGACGCCGAAAACATTAAACAGTACGCGGGCAAGTGTATAGACACCGAGGGCCTTTATCAGGACGCCGGAAAGCATAGCAGAAATCGGAGCCGGTGCTGAGGGGTGTGCATCGGGCAGCCAGGCGTGGAATGGCACGAGAGCGGCCTTTAGGCCAAAACCTGTAATAAACAGTCCGAGTGCGAAGCCAAGGCCAGCATTCAATCCGGATTTTTGGATTGCCTGGGAGATATACGCCATATTAAGCGAACCGGTGTTGCCGTAAACAAGCGCCACACCAAAAAGGATAAACACCGAAGCAATACTGCCTAATACCATATACTTAAAGGAGGCCTCGAGCTCTTCGTGCTGACAGCCGAAGCCTACCAGGGCGTAAGATGATAGTGATGCAATTTCGAGAAATACGAATAGATTAAAGATGTCGCCGGACAGAACCACGCCATTCATACCGGCGACCATTAGTAGAAACAGACTAAGGTATTTTGCCTTTGCCGTGTATTGCTCCATATACCTGATGCTGAAAAACATTGCAGCGGCACTTACGACGCTGATGACGAGAAGCATGAGCGAACTGAGGCCGTCGTATACAAGGTTGATTCCCAGCGGGATGGGCCACTTGCCGATTTTGTAGACGTTGGATTGACCGATAGAGGCAATTGCCAGGACCAGAAGCGCAATGGTCGCTATATTGGCCAGGAACGTTGCAGCACTTTTGCCCTTTTTGCCAAAAATCGGCAGCAAAAACGCCGTTACCAGCGGAACAGCGACAAAAACAGGCAGCGGTACACTCATCCTTTTAATCTCCTTATCCTGGTGATGTCAAAGGTGCCGTATTTTTCATAGGTTCTGATACATATTGAAATCATAAGCGCCAAAGAACCCAGACTAATGACGATTGCGGTAAGCACAAGTGCCTGCGGCAGCGGGTCAACGGAACTGTTTATGAACAATTCGGTGAGAGTACCACCAGTGACGATATCGTCTCGGCCAATGATAGGAGCTGTCCCACCAGTGCGGAAGCCGAGCATTACCAGGAAAAGATTGACGGAATACTCCATAACCATTATGCCGATTACAATCTTGACCATATTCTTTTTCACGACTGCGCAGTACAGTCCGATTATAAACAATAAGAAGCACAGTGCATACGGCATAGGTTTTTACTCCTTTTCATTAGTCGACGTATCAGGCCTGAACATAGAAAGAACAAGAATAATCAGAAACAGTGACGCACCAACCTTCAGCCCAATGGCGATATTGGACAGAGGTATGGTACCTGCACTGACAAGGTCAAATGCCCTGTCTTGTCCGGCGAACCATCTCTGCTGTATAAAATTGAAGAAAAATCCCGCTGCTCCGCAGCACAAGCCGCAAAGCGCTACCGCTGCAAAGAGCAATGCCCCGACAGAATCAAGCTTTGATGCAACAGGCAGTGAGAGATTTTCTTCGGCGAATTCTCTGCCGTATGCCAGCATAAGCAGCACGTAAGAGGATGCCAGGATGACGCCGCCAGCAAAGCCGCCACCAGGCGTAAGATGGCCGAAGAGAACAATATAGATGCCGAACAGGAATATCAGCACCTTCACCCAACTGCTGATGGTCTTCACTATTATCGTCATTCCTTTCATATGTCCGGTTCCTCCAGCAGCTTTCTACTTTTCCTGCGCAGTATAACGGTTGCTCCAATTATGGAAGTAAACAGTACGGTTGCCTCGCCAAGCGTGTCGTAGGCGCGGTAGTCAAGAATAACCGAGGCGACGAGATTTGCCGCTCCGGTTTTTTCGAGGCCTTCTCTGACGTAGGTTTGCGAGGCGGCGCCAGCGGTTTCGGCAAAGACGGCAGTTCCGAAGGGGGGCAGCGTCTCAAGAACTTTTATACCGGCCAGGAAAATTACCAGGACAACTACCACCGAAACAACAACTCCGAAGAACTCTCTATCGCCGGTGATAAAGGTTCTGTCACGAGAGATTGTGGCACGAATCAGGATAACCAAACCTAAAACTTCGACTACAATCTGCGTTATGGCGATATCCGGTGCTCGCAGGAACAAAAACATCAAAGAAGCTCCAAAGCCGATTGCGCCGATACAGATGACGGAACTTAACAGATTTTTGGTTTCCACCGCAATAATTGTTGCGATTATCATAAACAGCAGTAAGGCGTAGAATATCGGCATTTCCATCCTAACCGTCCTTTCCATCATTGCGGCGGCCTGCTCGCAATGACACCATCACCAAATCTTGCAAACCATAAATAGTATGACCAGTAATCCCAGAGTTACCCAGGTCAAGTACGTCGGCAGGACTCCTGAGTGGAGCCATCTAAGAAAATCCGTCAAGGCCCGGCCTACTTTTCCGCTTTGATTGTATAAATCGAACCAGCCCTTTTCCTGGGCAGTGTAAAGCTGTCTGAGCCCGGCCATAGAAGAGACGGTCTTGTAGAAGTGAGTTCCGGGTATTATCATTTCGTCGTTTTTCTGCACTTCGCCGCACGTCCAGGTCGGGACGGTTCTGACCTTTTTTGATATGTGCAGGATTGTCCACGCCAGAACGATGCCGACAATTATCAGCACTGTGGCCAGGCGCGACTGCCAGACGCCGAAGATTGCGGTGCCTGGTTCAATCTCCAGGGCGGGATAAATGAATGTCTTCAGCGGCAGATGATAGAAAACGCCAAACGTAATACACAGCAAAGCAAGTACAACCATCGGAATGGTCATCGCCGGCGAGACTTCTCTCACATGTTTTAGCTCACTCGGCGTTCTGGAAAGAAATACTGAGTGTATGAGTTTAACAAATGAAGCCAGGGTAAGTGCGCTTCCGAACATAGCGGCCAGCAGCCAGATAGGCCACAGCGCGGCTGCCCCGCCGGTTTGCTCTGTTCCCATCCGAATTATACCCTGGTATACCATCCATTTAGAGACAAATCCGTTAAATGGCGGTATGCCGGAAATACTCAGGGCCGCAATTAAGCAGGTGACGAAAGTAATGGACATTTTCTTGCCGAGGCCGCCGAGTCTGTCCAGCTCAGCCGTTCCGGCTGCGTGTCCGACCGCACCGCCGCACAGGAACAAGCAGCATTTATATATAGCGTTGTTGAGCATGTGGAACACTGCGCCGGCAATACCCACGGGCGTCAGTGTCGCTATGCCGAGGACCATATAGCCGACCTGGCTGATGGCGTGGTAAGACAACAGCTTCTTGAGGTTGTGCTGAACCATTGCGACCATCACGGCAATAATAATGGTGGCGGCACCGATAATCGCCAAAATGGTGCTCAGTGCTCCTGACTGCAGGACAAATATTTTGCGTACGATTATTACCAGCAGATAAATGCCTAACAGCTTATCCAGCGCAGCGGGTAATAGTGCCATTACGGATGCTGGTGCATATTCACCGCTGGTAGGCAGCCAGGTGTGCAGGGGCATGGCGCCGGCCTTGGTAATGGCGGCGGTCATAAGCAGCAGGAAAGCGATGATTGGAAGTGCTGAGGTAGTGGCGACGCTGATTTCAGAGATGACAAACGTATGATTTGAAAGCACCCATACCATCATTATGCCAAGCAGAAATGCTGCGTCGGAGGCACCTATCATGGCGAAGCTTTTCGTGGCTGCGAAATTGCAGTTTCGCCCGCCCGTACTTATCAGAAGGTACAGCGAAAGCGTTACGATTTCCCAGAATATCAGTAGAAACAGTAAGTGATTGGAGAGGAGTATCCCGGCAGTGCCGCCGATTGTAAGCAGAACGGCACCGTAGTAGACGTTGGGCTGTTTTGTGCCAGCTGCTGATTTGAGGGAGTATAAAGTTATGAGCAGGCCAAAGCCCATAGCAAACAACAGAATAAACTTACTGAGCGGCTGGGCGGTCAGCAGCAGGTCCAGTTTTGCGCCGCCTATATCGAGAAGTCGCCACGCGAAATCGGGTGCCCCGGCTTTGAATATACGACAGGCGAGTATGAACGTGATGGCCGAGATGATAAGTGCCAATGCCCTTGACAGGAGGTTTATCCTGTTGGGCAGAAAGAGCAGAACAAAACCGACAATCAGCGGCAAAAAGACACAGACGGACAGAACGTTACTGAAAATGTTATCCAATTTGCAAATCCTCCAGCTTTAGTCCGGGCCAGCCGAGTTCTTTTTGCATTTGTGCCGTCTTATCACGACTGGCTTGCAGCAGCATTTCATAGTCGCGTACGATAT
This sequence comes from Phycisphaerae bacterium, assembly GCA_030608075.1. Classification (GTDB taxonomy): domain Bacteria; phylum Planctomycetota; class Phycisphaerae; order Sedimentisphaerales; family Anaerobacaceae; genus JAUWIU01. The sequence continues at coordinate 3,629 of JAUWIU010000042.1, read as the reverse complement.
TGCCGTGCGCATCGACAACGGCCAATCTTTCGGTGCAGCTATAACAGGGGTCGACCGCCGCAAGCGTAATTGTAACGTCGGCGATATGCTGACCGATACAGGAGGCCCTGAACGAAGGTACGTTGACAAAGCTGGGTGCTCTGACCTTGTGTCGGATGGGCCGATTTCCGCCATCGCTGCGTACGTAATGGAAGGTCTCGCCGCGTGGGGCTTCCCCATGTCCGCAGCCTTCTCCGGGTGGGATTTCCTTGACCTCTATAGCGATGGGGCCTTTGGGAAGTTTCTGCACGGCCTCTTTGGTCATTTTAACGGATTCGAGGGTTTCAAGCAAACGAACAACGGCCTTGGCAAAAACGTCACCTTGCTCCTGGACAATCACATTCCAGTCTAAATCAGCGTATGCCGCGTACGGGTCGTCACGCCTTACGTCAATAGCAATGCCACTTCCCCTGGCTGTTGGGCCTGTCACTGCGTATCTTATTGCATCTTCTTTGCTCAATGTCCCCACACCTTTGAGTCGAGCGTGCAGGACCGGGTCATCGAGCACCGCCTTGGTCAGCATCTCCGTTTTCTTTTCGACTTCATCCAGGTCTTTCAACATCTTTGGGACAATCTCATCAGGAATGTCTTCTCTACAGCCGCCGACCTTAACGTTGCCGTAGTTGTTTCTGTTGCCCGTGATTTCCTCGAGCAGGTCGAGCACCGGCTCACGATATTTCCACGCCCACATAAAGACGGTATCATAGCCGATAAAGTGCCCCGCCAGTCCCACCCACAAGAGGTGGCTGTGGATGCGCTCGAGCTCACAAATAATCGTTCGCACATACCGGGCCCGGTCAGGTGGGGTTACCCCCGCAATTTCTTCAACTGCGTTGACATAAGCCGTGGGATGCGACGCAGAGCAGATGCCACATATTCGCGACACCAAATATGGAACCTGGTCGAATTGAAGAGATTCACTGATTTTTTCTATGCCGCGATGGTTGTAAGATATTCGCATGTCGATGTCGGTCACGATTTCGCCATCGGTGGTAAGCTGGAAAAACTCCATTTCTTCCTGGAGGGGATGAAATGGACCTACCGGCAGGATGGGTTTGCCCAGCGGGACGGTTCGACGGGCAGGAGATTCAGGAGCCGGCCGGCTCGACGTCTCACAGGTCCAACCCCGGGCTATTTTAGCGTCCATTTCCTTTCTCATAGGATAGACGCCTTGCGGCCAATCATCAGCAAGAATCAACCGCCTCATATTGGGGTGGTTCTTAAAGTCGATTCCCAACAAGTCGTGGATTTCTCTTTCAATCCATTCCGCTGCCGGCAAAAATGGTGCGATGGATTCGAGCTGGGGGTTTTCACGGTCACGAATGAAAACCTTTAAGTTGATAATGCAGCCGATTTCGTCATAAGCATAGTGGTAAATGACCTCGAAACAATCGTCAGAGTCAATACCCGTAGCAATTACAAACCGTAAAGGTACATCCTCAAACAAGAACTTGTTAACGGCATAGGCGTTCCGGGCTTCACAGGAAAGGTATATTCTGTTGTCCGCGGTTTGCTCGATTGATATGAGCTGAGCTTTTATTTGTGATAGCTTGTTATTTAGTTCTTGTTGGTTCATATATGCTTCCTGTTATAAAACCGCCAGTGCCTTTAGCACGCCGGATATAATGGCTTCCGGCTTGGGCGGACAGCCCGGCACGTAGGCGATAATTGCATTTGGGTCAACCTCCTTGATTATCTTGTCCACCGGCCCGACCATATGATAACCGGTGGTGAATATTCCTTTGTCACAGGCACAGGCACCGATTGCAAAGACGATACAGGGTTTCGGAGTTTGGCGGTAGACCTCCCGCAGTCTCGGTGCCGCCTGAGCGGTAACGCCGCCGGTGACCAGCAGGGCGTCGGCGTGTCGGGGCGAGCCGACGAGTTTGATACCCAACCGCTCAATATCGAACTTCGGGGTTAGACAATCCACAATTTCAATGTCACAATTGTTGCATGCACCGGTATTAACATGAAATACCCATACCGATTTTTTTAACGACCACATTTTCCAGCTCATAATTCGTAATTCGTAATTCGTATATCGTATATTGTATCTCGTATTTCGTAGCTGAACGCCAGAGTGCTATAGCCAGGTCCAGCCGCAACTATTACCTATCATTGCCAGGACAACGGCAGCCGCAAGAGCAATGCCGCAGTAGACCCAGAAGAATTTCATTGCCTGGTCGATTCGCACTCGCGGATGTGTATTCTTTATCAATATCACCAGGACCAATACCAGAACGTACTTGCCAATGCCCCACGCCAGGGGCATACCGGCAGAGCCGAATCCACCCATAAAAACGGTTACCAAAAACAGCGGCAGCGCCACGAGCATTATTGCCTGCATAAGCTTCCAGATTGCCAGCAGTGGTCCGGAGTATTCCATGTATAGGCCGCTACCCAGCTCGGTTTCGGCCTCGGCCATATCGAAGGGGACAAATCCCAGTTTTGCCTGAACGCACAGCAGGCTGACGAGAAAGGCGAGCATTCCTGAGACGCTTAGTACAGGCGCCTGCTCGGCGATTGCAGCCAGACTAATCTGTCCGCCCGTTTTTATGATTACCACTATAAAAGCCATGACCAACGGCAGCTCATAGCTCATAACCAGTTTCATTTCGCGACTTGTGCCAACCGCTGCGTGTGGGCTTGCGCTGGCGCTGCTGCCGAGAATCAAGGCCAGCGAGGGCAGGACCATGAGATAAATTGCAACTATAATGTCACCGACAAAAAGCTCTGCGGGCTGAAAGGCTATCCGCCACAGCATTGTTGAAAGCAACAACACTCCTGCTAAACCGACAAGAGGCGCCGCCATAAAGACCGTCCGCTGGGCCTGCTGCGGTACGAGCGTTTCTTTACCCAACAATTTTAAGATGTCATAGAACGGCTGAAAAAGCGGCGGACCAACGCGCCACTGCACAAGAGCACTGACTTTACGCACAACCCATGAAGCGACCAGGCCTAAAGCGACCGTAAACACAAAGCCCGGAAAGACCAAAATCTGGAGCAAAATATTTAGCGGCTCAGTCATTTTATGCGTTCTCTTTATCTCTCAAAAACGGCTCCCACGTAACGCCGCCTGCAACTTTGGCAACGATACCATCAAAAACTTCCACTAAATCCTCTTCTTTGTCAAGGTCGACCTGTCTGTAATCTATGCTGCCGTCCTCACAGGTTGTGACACACAAGGGCTTTTCACCAGGGGCTAATCTGTCTCTGCACACGTCGCAAACGCTGCTCGGAAAAGGCGTCAAATCTATATAAACCGTTCCGAAGGGACAGGCTATCGCACAGCTTCCACAACCCGTGCATAACATATTTGCCCTTTTGAGAATGCCGCTGTCACCGTTGCTGGTCGGGACTTTTTCCAAGGCATCATTTGGACAGGCACTTACACATGGGGCAGCGTCACACTTGCGACATATCAAGGCAAAACGAATCTTTTCCAGCAACGCGTCGATACCTTTGTTCCCAGGATGATGCTTATATGAGCACTGCACCTTCGATTCACTCTGAAGCTTGCATTTTGCCAAATCGATTATTAACTTTGCGCCCATATCTCGTATCTCGTATGTCGGCTTGTGGGCCGG
>JAUWIU010000012.1 GCA_030608075.1 Phycisphaerae bacterium | reverse complement strand
CGATATACGATATACGATATACGATATACGATATACGATATACGATATACGAGACACGAACTCACGTCAGGCCTAAGCGTTCGGCTTCAGCGTACAGGCCGTAGCGTTTCATTTTTTTGAACAGCGTTGTGCGGTTTATCTGAAGTGCCTTTGCCGTCTCCTGCCTGTTCCAGCGATGCGCCTCCAGTGCCTGCCGGATGATGTTCTTCTCCGGTTCCACCAGCGCATGTTCTTTGCGAGAGGCATAACCCATGTAAACACCTACCTGGCCGTTGTCTACTTTGCCAAGCCGACCCAGCCATTGTCGCTGTACGCCCACCGAATTGTTGCCGCATTTTTTGTGTCCCGAAGGGTCAAAAACAATTACACCATCATCTTCACCAAGTTCGTTAGCAATCTGTCTGGCCAGTTCTTGCTGCAACGGCTGATGGTCCCACGGCGCAAAACCTATGAATCGCTGCTACAGGTGCTTGTAGATACTTTTCGGAATCAGATTTGAGACGTCGCTGCCGAGAGAGGCGACCCGGCGAATCAATGTTGAGCTGGTGAAGCCGTATTCGGCGCTTGTCATAATAAAGACCGTCTCGATGCCCGCGACTGCCCGGTTGGTCATAGCAAGCCTGAACTCATACTGCACGTTGGTCAAACTTCGCATGCCGCGCAGAATGACGTCGGCGTTTCGGCTGCTTAGCGTATTCGACCGTCAGACCGTCAAAACTCTCGACCAGGACGCGGGGCATATCTGCCAACAGTTCAGTTATCATCCGGACTCGTTCTTCGGGCGTAAACATCGCATCTTTGACGGGACTTCGGCCCACGGCAACAATTAGCTCATCAAACAGCTTTATGCCTCGTTCAATAACGTCGAGATGTCCATTGGTAATCGGGTCGAATGAGCCGGGGAAAATCGCTCTTGTAAACTTCCTTTTCATTCAGCGTACCTCTTGCTTTGAAAGACCATTATAGCGAAAACCTTTGCTGCGTCAAACCAGTTTGCTGCGGCAATCCAACCGAGACTTTCGGGACGGCCTGGTGCAACAGGAGGAAAAAGATTTGTTGATAGATTTGATATAGTGCGGTATTGAATAGTCGTCTCAACGGTGGTTTGAAAAGTTCGTCAGGAGTATTGTGAACCGCCAAAGGTGGAGTTTTGCTTTATTTGCCTTTTAGCCAATTATGTGCGAATTGTTCCATATCCATCATATTGACCTGTCCATCGTCGGTAAGGTCGGCGCCACCGCAGTTGCCGCAGTTGATTTGAAACCAGTTGTTTGCGAAAAGTGCGAAGTCTACAAAATCGACTCCATCCGGGCAGATGATGTCACCGCGAAATAGGCTCCAGGTCAACCTGGGATAATTTGCGTTCTCACAAATTGTCCAGATGGGTGTGGTAAAATCCCAGCCGACGAAGGTGCTTTGGGTGTGCATCTGGCCGGTGTTTTTGCGCGTGCCGCCGGCACTTGCGAATTGGCCGGCAGTCTCACTATCCCAGAAAGAATTGGAGCAGTGGCCGTTCGCGACGCAGCCTCCAATCAGGCCGCCTACATCGGCACTTCCCGAAACAGGGCCTGCGGCATAACTGAAGTTTACGGAACCACCCCAATTTTGGCCGACCAGTCCACCCACCGAGCTGCTTCCCGTCACAGTGCCTAAGGCGTAAGTGTCGGACATGTATCCATCTGAACCGAAGGCATTGCTATTTCTGCCCACCAATCCGCCGACAAGTACGTTTCCATCTATGTTGCCGGTGGCGTAACTTTCGTGAATAGAGCCGGCGTTTCTTCCGGTAATTCCACCGATATGGTTGTTACCGTCGACGCTGCATGTGGAGTAACACTGGTATATATCGCCCCAATTATCGCCGACCAATCCGCCGACATAATCATCTCCGGAAATGCTGCCTGCCTTGACGCTGCAGTTTTTGATAGTTCCGCTTTCGAGTCTTCCTACCAGTGCGGCGGTATAGATACTTCCGGCCTGGATGTTTGGCGTAATCAGCTTCAGGTCCCTGATTTCGGCCTGCGTGCTGTCGATGTACCTGAAAATAGCCGTACCGTTAGCGCTGTACTTTGAAAAGGTGAAGTTAGCAATGGCGTATCCGTTGCCGTCAAAGACGCCGGTGAATGGCTTGGTAGGCGGGTCATAGCTGTAGATATTACTATATCCAATAACGTTGAAAGTCGGCCTGCCGTTTTGTCCGTCGTAGCAGGCCAAATCGATATTGGCCATCAGTTTGAAGTGTTTGTCCCAGTCGTTTTGATTGTCGCCGATTGCATTCATCTGCTCGGCGGTGTAGATTAGATAAGGCTCTGCGGCAGTACCTCTGCCGCCGCCATACATACCGCCATTGTTAAGAATAATCTCTTTCACTATGAAGCGCCTCGGGTAATAGTCGGAGCTATTTTTCCAGATGCTGCCGGCGCTGCCGGCGTGGAGGTCCCATCGGAAGTAGGAGGGTTGGTCGAGGTTGTCCTTTTGGTTGGTTGGCATAATGCCGTCGCCGCCTGAGGCGCCGAGCTCGTCGGTGCCGAAGACCAGGCCGTAATAACCCGGCTCGAGTATGACGGATAATGGTGTGCTAAAATCGCCATAAATTCGGCCTGGGTCGAATACTGTCGAGGCTGCCACTTCAGACGGGTTAATCGGGCTGCCGGTGGGCAGGGCGTCGGGTCCGCTCAAGGCAAGAATCGCTGCGAAGAATGTGTTTGAGCCACTATTCCAAAGGTGTCCTCCAACCGCGGTAATTTGAGTTCTTTGTTCAACATGAAAGCGGGGGCCGAGAAATTGTGCCACATTAACGCTAATCCCAACCCCTGCGTGGGGATTTGTGTTGCCTAATGTTGCTGATTCGTGAATGATGGTATCGGCGCGGCTGGGCTGGGCGAGCAGGCCGGATGCCAAAACGGTGAGAGTTAATACTGCGATAAAGTGAGGTTTGTTATTCTTTTTCATCGGTCATACCTCCACCGTTACAGGATAAAATTTGTGTAACATTTTAATTATATCCCGTTAGTCTTGCACGTCAATCAAAAATTTTCCATTATTTGCCTATATTTTTGGTTATGTCGTTACGGTGGGGAAGCGATTTACGGGCGTAAAGGGGGTGTGGTAGTCGGTGCCGGAGTGGCTTAATTTGCAGGATTCGAGCCATTTTCTTAGTTTGGCCTTCATTGTGGCGGCCACCTGGGGATGTTGACTGATAATGTTGTTATTTTCTGCGGGGTCTTTCTGGATGCCAAAGAGCAAATCCTCGCGGCCATCCGGCGAGAAGTCGGTGAGAAGTTTGAAGTTTCTATCGATTAAGGCGACTTTGGGGGAGCCATGGCGGGCTTTTTTGCTTGCCTTGACGAAGCAGAAGGGCATGGGCCTGGGGCGGATTGTCATCTTTCCGTTGAGCAAAGGCACAAGACTGATTCCGTCTATTGGTCGGTTGTCGGGCATTTTGAAGCCGATTATCTGCTTAATGGTTGGGAGATAATCGAGGGTGCTGCAGGGCATCTCAGCCACGACCCCGGGCGGAGCATGGCCTGGCCATTCGAGCAGGGCCGGTACGCATAGGCCGCCATTGAAGAGGCTTCGTTTTCGGCCTTGTAATCCGCCTGTTGAGCCGCGAAATGTTCCCTTTGTACCGGTCTTGCCTTCTGGGCCATTGTCACTGCAAAACCACACCATTGTGTTGTCGGCAATGCCCAAGTCTCGCAATTCTGCGCGCAGTCGTCCGATTTGCTCATCCATAGCGGTGAGGCAGCCGTAGTAGTGCTGCTCTCCCTCGCTGTATTTTTTGTATATGGCGCGGTATTTTGGGCCAGCGACGACTGGGTCGTGGGGTTCGCAGAACCAGATTGTGGTAAAGAATGGTTGGCTATTGACGGCTGCGGTGCGTATGAAGGGAATCGCGCGGTCCATCACTACACGCGCGGTGGCGCCTTTGAGGTTTTCGGTTACGATTTGACCGTTATGCCAGAATGGCAGGCGGAAGACTTCGCGGAATTTTGCGTTTTCTGCAGGGTTCCAGGTCGGGACGTTACATTCCGTGGCGAAGGTTTCGTCGTAATCCCTTTCCCATGGCGGTGCGTACTTTCTGGGTCTGTTTTGGTAGTACTCCGGGAGGGTGGGTCCGGTTTTGCTGAGGGGAGCGAGGTGCCATTTTCCGAAGTGGCCGGTTGTGTAGCCGAGCGATTTGCACATTTTGGCTATGGTGATTTCCTCCGCGGGCAGATAGCCGACACTTGCGGAAAAGATGCCGTAGCGGAAATAATGACGGCCTGTCAGGCAGGTGCCTCGCGTTGGCGAGCACACCGGGCCGGCGGCGAAGAAGCGTGTAAAACGTATGCTGTTTGTGGCCATAGCGTCGAGGTACGGCGTTTTGATGATTTTATTGCCGTTGAAACCCGCATCCCCATATCCCATATCATCGGCCATAATGAGAATGATATTGGGTTTGTTTTTCTGTGGTTTGTGAGAGAGCAGCGTGTTTGTGTTTGTACATCCGGGTGCCGCAGCGGCAGCGGCAGTTAAACCCAGGGCCTTTAAGAAATCTCTTCTTGTTTGAGGTTTTTCCATGTTCAGCTTTCCTTTTATCGTTGGTAGTTTGCTTTGTTTATAGGTTTTTGGTGACCAAATGTCAAGCGGGTCGAGCGGTTTGCGAAGGGACGTAGATAAGGCTTGATATGATGCGGGGGGCATTGTATCTTTGGCGGGTGCAGCAGGGGTTGAGATTATGGCGAATTATCATCTGGCAATTTTGAAGAAGCCTTATCTTGATGCGATTCTGGAGGGTCGAAAGACCGTTGAGTCGCGCTTTATGAGGACTCGGCGTGTAGGTTTGTCGCAGGTGTCGGCAGGAGACAAGCTCTTTCTGAAGGTAAGCAGTGGGCCGGTGTGTGCGACCGCGACGGTTCGGGCGGTTAAGAAGTTTGCAAACCTGACGCCGGAGAAGATGGCCCTGGTCAAACGGCAATATAACCATTTAATCTGCGGCGATGAAGAGTACTGGCGGAGTAAGGCAGAGTGTAGATTCGGTTTTTTGGCGTGGCTGGGTGATGTGCGGGCGATGGAGCCTGTGCGAATAAGCAAAAGGGACTGGCGTGGCTGGGTGGTTCTGACGGAAAAGGAGAACTTTGGATTAGTTCGTAGTTCGTAGTTCTTAGTTCGTAGTAGGTAAGTTACACATCGTATTGCGTTTTTTATTGACGCCCGCTGAGTGTTCTGGTTTCAGTTCGTAGTTCGCAGGGTAGGCTTGAAGCCCACTGATTCTCTATGAACTGCGTGAGCTGGGAAGAATCCTGCAATAAATGGTGGGCTGGCTGCGTCTTGAGGTTGTAGAAAGCCGTGTGGCGGAAATGAAAACAGAATAACGGCAAAGATTAATCGAAAGGGCAGAAAAATGTTAAAGAAAATGATTCTTAGTTCGGTAGTTGTGGTTTTGCTGGTAGGGAGCAGCCTTTTGTTCGCTGGGGCGAAAAATGGCGACAAACTCACCAGCGGGGCATTCAGGCGGGGTAAGGGTTTTGAAAAAGACGTTGGTTGGACGGAAGGCGGAAAGGCTCGCGGGCGTATGATGGGCGGGCGCCGTGGGCAGCGGTTTATGCCGATGGTGTTTGACAGATGGTTTACGGCGTTTGTGAAGGCCTATCGGGAAGATGACAGAGACAAGATGGGGGAGTTGCTACGAAAGATTCAGCAGATAAGGAAGGAGGCCAAAGGCGCTGTCCGTAAATATCGGCGCAGGGCAGGGCCTGACAAAGAAGGGGATCTCGATGCATGGTCTGCAAGCGAAGACGAAGGGGCGAATGCTGACGGGGGCAGGGCCGGGAAGATGACCGGCCGCCGTCAGGGCCAAGGGCCTCATCATCGCGGTCGCGACTGCTTGAAGAAACTGGACCTCACTGAAGAGCAGCAGGCCGCCATTGACGCCATTCGCAAAAGGGCAAGACAAGCCGCCCAGGATGCTGAAGCCGCTGGAGCCAAACGCCGAGTGTGGAAACGCGCAGAAGAGGCGGTCGAGGCCGAGCTGACCGACGAGCAGGTCGAAGAACTCGAAAAGTGCAGGAAGACGGGCTGGCGTCAGGGCCAAGGGCCTCATCATCGCGGTCGCGCCTGCTTCGAGAAACTGGACCTCACTGAAGAGCAGCAGGCCGCCATTGACGCCATTCGCAAAAGGGCAGGACAGGCCGCCCAGGGCGCTCAAACGCCTGAAGAAAAACAGCAGATCCGAAGACGCGCAGACGAGGCCATAAAGGCCGGGCTCACGGAAGAACAGCTTGAAGAACTCGAAAAATGTCGTCAAAGGCCACGCCCCAGGCGTATGAGACGCCAAAGGCGAAAGTCCGAGCTTACGGAAGGACAATTTGAAGAACTTGAAAAATGTCGTGAAAGGCCGCGCCCCAGACGCATGAGACGCCAAAGACGAAAGGCCGAGCCTTGATATAGGCCAAGGTCGACAGTCTGCACAAAAACAAAACGGCCCGCCTCAAAGTGGGCCGTTTTTGATTGCCCTCACCAATTGGCAAACCACCCCCTCATGGAGTTATCGTCGATGAACACAACTGCCAAAAGTGTAAAGCAGAAGTGTGGCGTTTTTCAGCGAACAGGAATGATTAGCGAGTTGGGTTTTATCGCCAGAGGCCTGGATAGTAGACGGATTCGGGGCGAATATCAAACTTTCTGCAGAGCGCGTCGGTCAGCGCTTCTACCCTTTTTGTCTGGAAGTCTGTTGGGCGAGTGGTTTTGCTGTCGGCTATGATGCAGACGCGGATGGTCTGGGCGGTGCCGTACCAGGTTCTGGTCTGGACAACGGGCCACTGTTTTTGCCATCTTTCAGTGGTGAGTATTTGGCCGTTGCCGCTGCCGTTGCCGTTGCAGATAACGAAGTGGCAGTTGATGTCATCTGTGCCTGGCAGGCCATTGAGATGGGCCAATTGCTTTAGATTTCCGCCCTTGGTGCCGCTGTAGTAGATTTCGATACAGTTCCAGCGTCCGCTTGTCTGTGCGGCGCGGGATGAGACGGTTCTTTCGACAGGGTCGAGGCTGCAATAGATAGCAAGGGAGAACGGTCCTGCGGATGGTGGATTGGTGCCGAGCGCCATTAGAGCTATCGCCCCCATAGTCATCGAGACTAACAGTGCTGCTAATACTTTCACCACCCTTGCCTGATTTGACATAACTTCGTCCCTGACGACAGATTTAACGATGACTGCCCACAAAGGGCGTGACAACTTCAATATAATTAACATCGGCACGTGTCAACGGATTACTCCAGATTTTGTAAGGGATTTTGGAAATTCGTCCTGGTGACATTTGTATGAGCAGTTTCGGTGCTTTTGAAGGTGGGAAAAAAACTTGACGAGGTTCGGATTAGCTGCGATAATTTAACTGTATGACTGTTTGATTCTCAATGGATGGGAAGATATGTGTGAAATGGATACTGTGCGGGCGCTGGCCAGGGAAGCGCTGACAATACCAAGCCTGAGCAATGAAAGCGATAATTCCTACTGGGACCGCGCCGAGCGTTTTGCTCGTAACACCGAACATATCTGTCGCCTTGCCGAATTAGCTGAGTCAGGACAGCCGATAGACCGCTGCTGCCTTATGGCGGCGGCGTATTTCAGTGAAGCTGGTGCTATGGGGCGGTCCGATGGCAGGGGTGCGGCGGCAAGACGGACTTTTTCGGACGGTAACGGGATGGATTTGCTGGATTTGGCAGCGGAGATAACGGCAGCGCAACTGACCGATGTTCTGGACGGTGGAAAAATCGAGAAAATAGTCAGGATTATCAGGGAAAGCGGCGACCGTTTCACGAGTATGACCGAGGCTATGGTCCTTTCGGACGCCCGCAATCTGGATGATGTCGGAGCGGTTGGGATTTTTAATGAGTCGAGGCGGCATGCAATCAGCGGCAGAGGGGCCTGCGATGCGGTGCAGGACTGGAAGAATAAGATTGATTATCAGTACTGGCAGGCCCGCCTAAAGAGAAGTTTCCGATTCGAGCAGGTGCGCGGGCTTGCGGAACGGAGACTTTCGGCGGCTGAATCTTTTATGAGTCAGCTTAAGTTGGAGACAGAAGGCCGGGACCTTGAAGAGCTGGCTGTCGAACCGCCGGGAGCAAAATAAGTGAGTGGCAGGGGTTGTTTGCGTTTGCATATGGATTATTAGCAGCCCTGATAGGTTGTATTACTGTTTAATCGTGTATGTCCCTCTGCAAATAAATTATAATGTTGCTGTTTTCGTGATTCTTGCGATAGCAGGCCGTTTCACCATTGGTTGCATGCCGTAGTGCTGAAATATCTTGATTTATGGGCTGGAGTGTGTATATTCCCCGTATCGATTTGAGTGTGAATTAGCGAAAAGGCTAAGAATACGGAGAGAAGAAAGATGGCATTAGAATATCGTGCATTATCGGCTGACGAAATCGCCAGGTTGAGCAGTCGGGGCTGTAGTTGCGCAAACTGGGCGGAGGTACGGGTTGCGGAAGGATTCGAGCCGGCACGAGTGAAAGCGGCACACTTTTCCGGCAAGGTAAGGTTAGGGGTTTTCGAAAAGGAGGTTACATTTGCCGGCGGTGTTACAAGGCCGGCGGGAATCAGCAATGCCACGATTCACAACTGCACAATCGGCGATAACGTATACATCAACCAGGTCGGCAATTACATTGCCAACTACGTGATTGAAGATGACGTGGTAATCGAGAATGTTGACCTGTTGGCTGTTGATGGCGAGAGTTCATTTGGCAACGGTACGGAAGTTGCGGTGGTCAACGAAGGCGGCGGCAGAGAGATACCGATATATGACCATTTGTCTGCTCATACCGCTTATGTAATAGCTTTTTATCGGCACCGGCCCGGAGTGATTGAAAATCTGCGGAGGATGATAGCTGAATATACCGGGTCTGTGACCTCTTCTATGGGTCTTGTGGCGAAGGGCGCCAGGCTAATCGACTGCCGAATTATCAAGGATGTAAAGATTGGTCCTGCGGCGGTTGTCGAGGGGGTGAACAATCTGGAGAACGGGTCAATCAATAGTTGTGAGGAGGACCCTGTTTATATCGGGCCTGGTGTTTTTGCAGAGGATTTTATTTGCTCGAGCGGCTCGAAGATTACGGACGGGACGATAATATCCAAATGTTTCGTAGGGCAGAGCACCGAGCTGGCCAAGCAGTATTCGGCTGAGAATTCGGTGTACTTTGCCAATTGCGGTGGTTTTCACGGTGAGGCCTGCGCGATATTTGCCGGTCCCTACACCGTTACGCATCACAAGTCGACGCTGCTTATCGCCGGTCTGTTCTCGTTTTTGAATGCCGGCAGCGGCACGAACCAGAGTAACCATATGTACAAACTGGGTGCGGTTCACCAGGGCATCGTCGAGAGAGGCTCAAAGACGGCGAGCGATTCGTATATGCTCTGGCCAGCAAAGGTCGGCGCATTTACCGTCGTGATGGGCAGGCATTACAGGAACTCGGATACCTCGGATTTGCCTTTTTCGTATTTGATTGAGCACGAAGATGAAAGCATTCTTGTTCCCGGTGTGAATTTGCGCAGTGTAGGCACGGTTCGAGATGCTCGAAAATGGCCAAAGCGCGACAAGCGCAAGGCTGCTGAGAAACTCGATTACATAAACTTCAAACTGCTGAGCCCTTATACGATTCAAAAGATGGTTAACGGCCGTAAGTTGCTTATAGCGCTCAAAGCGGCTTCGGGCGGAAATACGGATTACTTTACCTACCATAATGTCAGGATTAAGAACTCGTCGTTGGAGAATGGCATAAGGCTCTACCAAATCGGTATTGATAAGTTTCTGGGCAATTGTCTTATTAAGCGGCTGGAAAACAAGCAGCCTGAGAGCGTTGACGAATTGCGGGCGGTGCTGTCGGCCAAAACGGACACGGGTGCAGGCAAATGGCTGGACTTGGCGGGTTTGTTTGCCCCGGAGAAAATCGTAGAGAAGGTGCTTAGCGATATCGAGAACGGTACTATTGGCACTTTGGATGGGCTGACGGAAGCTTTCCGGTCGATGTATGATAATTATCCCGCATACGAGTGGGTGTGGGCGGCGGAGGTGCTTCAGCAGGTTGTCGGCAAGAAAATCGACACGATAACTGCGGCTGACATCATTGAACTGGTAAATAAATGGAAAGAGGCGGTTGTGGAACTTGACCACCAGCTTTACGCCGACGCTAAGAAGGAATTTGCCGCTACCGCTCAAATTGGGTTTGGAATTGACGGGGATGAAGCGACAACGCAGGCTGATTTCGAAGCGGTCAGGGGTGCATTTGAGAAAAACAGTTTCGTCTGCGAAATTGAGAAGCATATAGCTGCCAAGACCAGGCTCGGTGACGAGCTTATCAGCCGAATGGAAAAAGTGAGTTGACGTAAGAAGATTTTATCATGGGAGCAGGCTATGAGAGTAATTATTGAACCAGAGTATAAGTTAGTTTCCAAATGGGCTGCCAATTATGTTGCCGCTAAGATAAATGAATCTGGCGCGAGTGACTCCAGGCCCTTTGTGGTTGGTCTTCCCACAGGCTCTTCGCCGTTAGGGATGTACAAGGAGTTAATAAACCTTAACAAAGCGGATACGGTTTCGTTTAAGAACGTTGTTACGTTTAATATGGATGAATATGTGAAGTTAGCGGAGGACCACCCCGAGAGCTATCATTCATTTATGTGGAACAATTTCTTCAGCTACGTCGACATTCAGAAGGATAACGTCAACATTCTTGACGGTAATGCGGCGGACCTCGAAGCCGAATGTGTCGGTTTTGAGGAAAGAATAAAGGCGGCAGGCGGCGTGAAGCTGTTTGTCGGCGGTATAGGGCCTGACGGGCACATAGCGTTTAATGAGCCGGGCTCATCATTGTTATCGAGGACGCGCGTTATGACACTGACCTACGACACCGTCATAGCTAATTCGCGATTCTTTGACGGCGATGTCAACAAGGTTCCGAAGACCGCTCTGACGGTGGGTGTAGGAACCGTAATGGATGCCGAGGAGGTTCTGATTATCGTTAACGGTCACGGCAAGGCCCGCGCGCTGCGGCATGCGGTAGAAGGCAGCGTCAATCACATGTGGACGGTCAGCGCGCTGCAACTGCACCCTAAAGGTATTATTCTTTGCGATGACGAAGCTACGACCGAGCTGAAAGTCGGCACGGTGAAATACTTTAAGGACATAGAGTCAGCCAATCTTGACCCGTCAACGTTACTGAAGTAATACACGCGCAGGTGTATTACGATACTGTGATGCCCTATGCGTCTGCTATTTGGTTGTGGTCTTGCCGGTCGGCTTAGGAGTCTTTCCGGAACGGGCGGGGGCTTTTCGGAACGACAGGGGGGATTTGGCGGGTTTTGGCTCCTTGCCGGGGGGATAGACGATTTTTGCTTCGGTCTTGAGCGATTCGATATATTTCCTGGCAAGCTGTTGCTGCTCGGTCTGCTTCAGGTTGTTTATTATGTCATCTTTAGCCTGCTCGAAGGTTGTGGTGGAGGGTTGCCTCCGGTCGGTGAGCTTTATGATGTGATAGCCGAATCTTGTTTCGACGACATCGCTGACCTGGCCGACCTTTAAGTTGAAGGCGGCTTCTTCAAAAGGCGGCACCCAGCTTCCTCTCCCGCGGAAATCCAGGTCGCCTCCTTTTTGGGCCGATGGGCAGGCTGAATTGTCTTTTGCCAGCGTGGCGAAGTCGGCACCGGCTTTGACCTGTTTGAGCAGAGTCTCAGCTTTTGCCTTTGCTGCGGCTTTTGCCTTTGCTTTTGCTTCGTTGGGGTCGGCGACATTGGGGTCGGTCTTTTCGGGCTTTATGAGGATGTGACTTGCCCTGACCTGTTCGGGCTTTTCGAAGCGGCTTTTGTTCTTGGTATAATACTCCCGGGCCTGCTCTTCGGTAACGTTTAGCTGGTCGGCGAACTCCTTTTCCATAAGTTTTCCGAAGGCGATACCTTTTTTCATTCGCTCTTTTATTTCTTCGAATCTTAGCCCGCGTGCCTTTAGCATTGCCTTCAACTCTTCGATTGTTTTGTTTTCCCTGGTGGCTATTTCCTGGAGTTTTGCGTCGGCGTCTTCGTCGGTAGCGACTATTTTTGCCTGTTTTATTTTCTCCTCCAGCAGCAGCTGACTAATCATGCCGTCAAGGATTTGCTGCCTGAACATGCCCTTGTACTGGTTTACAAGGTTTTGGTCACCTTTGGCCCTCGAGGCGAGTTTTTCAAGCTGCGGCTTGAGCGCCGCTTCTATTTGGCTTTCGGTGATAGCTACGCCGTTAACAGTGGCGGCGATATCGTCAGCGGCTGTCTTGACGCCGATATTCGGCTCGGCAGAAACTGGATTAGGGCGGGCTTTGGCCGGCAAAAGGGAAACTACAATAGATACTGCAAGCAAAATTGTGGTTGTGAGATGATTTTTCATAATTTTGTCCTTTCGTGCGATTAGAACAGGAATATCTGATAAGCATTTGCAGAAGCAAAACATGATTATGTCATAATAGGGCCGGGGTGTCAATTTGTTTGTGCTTAATTTTCAATATTATTTGCTGTTTGCCGGTGCTGTGGGTATTGCCGAGGTGGTTGTAAGTCAGGATTTATTCGTGGTGATGCGGTTTTTTAGGGCGAAATCCTGCAAATATCGGTTGAGCGAGCTGGCCGAGGCGGGTATAATCTCGCAAATGAAGGTGACAGGCAGGATGGATTTTCCGCAGCGCGTAACGGTTCAGAGCCATACGATAGAGATTAGGCCTCGGTACGCTGAGACCGACCAGGCGGGCGTGGTTCACCACAGCGTTTATCCGGTGTGGTTCGAGATGGGCAGGACCGAGCTTCTGCGGGCGAATGGGATGGCTTATAAGGACCTGGAGGCGGCGGGTTTTTTCTTTGTGGTTGCCGAGCTTCGTATAAAGTATCGCAGGGCTGCGCTTTATGATGATGAGCTTCAGTTGCAGACGAGCTGCTCGGCTGTTACCGCCAGCAAAGTTGAGCATATTTACAGGCTTACTCGGCTGGCGGATGGCGTGCTGCTTGCGGAAGGCTCAAGCATATTGGCCTGTGTCGACGGCGAAGGCAAGATTCGCCGAGTGCCGGAGTTTATGTACCCAGCCGAAACGAAAGAATCATTAGTCTGATTGCTACCGGGGCGCTCGGATTTCAAATTCCGAATTTCAAATTCCATTGTCAGGCATTAGTTCCGTTTTTTCCAGGTTTTCAGGGCGAATTTTGGATTTTTCCGTTGACTTGGAGCTTGGAAGCCCTATAATTGTCTAGGGTTTGACCGCTTGCGGTCGAGCGGGGCTATGTGAGAAATTAAAAGTGCCGAAAAGCATCAGCCATTTTTAGGAGGATTGAAAAATGAGAACGACAATACTTCTTTTTGTTAGCGTGTTTATGGTTATCCCTTGTCTTGCCAGGACAATTACTGTCGATGACGATGGACCTGCCGACTACCGCACGATTCAGGATGCCATCGACAACTCAATCAATGGCGATATTATCGAAGTCCAGCCGGGTGTTTACGGGGGCAGTATAGATTTTTGGGGCAAGGCAATAACAGTACAGAGTTGTATCGCTGAGCCAGCGGTCATAGAAAGTTCGACCTTTTATGCGGTTTGTTTCCAACATGGCGAAGGTTCGCAAAGTGTATTGAGAAATCTTGTGATTCGCGGCAGCGGTGTAGCGGTTTATATCGACGGTTGTTCACCCATTGTGAGTAACCTCACAATAGTCGATAATCTACTTGGCATCAAGGCCTGTTGCGGAGCAAATCCCGAGGTTAAAAACTGCATTTTCTGGAACAATTCTTTGGGCGATATACAAGGTTGCGACCCAGAATATAGTTATGCGGAAGATTATATTTCCTACTGGAATTTTGACGAACAAATTGGGTCGACAGCATTAGACTCAGCAGACTCCAACCCCGGTGCTCTCCGCGGAGCAGCGTGGACAACTGGGCAAGTACGGGGCGGATTGCACTTTGACGGCATCGGCGATTACGTTGATTTAGGAAGTACGAGTAGCTTGAAGCCCCCACTTCCTGTAACAATCTCCGCATGGATTAGGCCGGAGCAAGTTTATCATGGATGTATAGTGTCGCTGGATGACCACTCAACGAGGTATTATGGTGTGTGGCTTGAGTTGAACGGGTCTTATCTAAGGGCTGAGTTTGGGGATGGGGGTGGTCCTGACGCGAAAAACAGAAGGACCAAGAACGGCACCACAAGGTTTGAAACGGGACTTTGGTATCACGTGGCCGCCGTTATAAACGGGGCAAGGGGTATTGACTTGTACGTTGATGGAATGAATGATGGCGGTTGTTACGAAGGAACAGGAGGAAACTTAATTTATTCTTCTGGTGGTCATTCATCGATCGGAAGCAGGAGTGGCCGAGAGTTTTCTTTTGGCGGCAAAATCGATGAAGTTGCTGTTTTCGGCAGGGCGTTATCAGCTGACGAAATAACGCACATTTATCAGGCTGGCTTAAATGGCCGCCGAGTTATGGATCCACTGTTTGTTGACTCTGAGAATGGCGATTATCGTTTGAAATCTGAAGGAGGGAGGTGGGATTTCAACAAACAATCATGGGTGAGAGATGCGGTGACAAGTCCGTGTATTGATGCGGGTGACCCTTCTGACAGCGTGGGGTGTGAACCTAGCCCCAACGGGAGCAGGGTCAACATTGGGGCTTACGGGGGCACAGCGCAGGCAAGCAACTCAAGACCGATATGCACTGAATATCCTACAATGGATTCCAACAAAGACTGTAAAGTAGATTTCGTCGATTTTGCCGAACTTGCGTCGCAATGGCTCACCTGTAATCTTGTGCCGAGTAGTGCCTGTGGCGAATGATGTTTTTGCTGCGGCGTTTTGGGAAAGCTGTGGTCAGGAGGCGAGTTTTTGGCCGGCTTTGTGGGCCTTTAATATGTCTTTGTCCGATAGCTTCTGGTCGTGCTTCTGGGCGACCAGGCCGAAGTAAAGCGACTTTATGACCGTGGCACCCATACACCTTGCCGCGGCTTTTAAGGAGCGGAGCGCTGCCCGCATAAGAATTCTGCCGAGCCAGGCGGGGGGGCCGCTGGATGTAATAATGACCGCCTTTTTGTGGCGTCGGCCTGTTCTAAAGGCCGGTATGGTCCTGCCCCACGGCCAATAGACGTATGGCAGCAGCCTTTCGATGAATCTTTTGGTGACGGCGGTGGTGGTTCCGAAGTTGATTGGCGAGGCGAGGACGACGCCGTCGGCACTATCGATTTCCGCGAGAATCTGCTGCATATCATCGTTCTGGACGCATTTGCCCCGTGGCTCGGTGGGGTTTTGCTTTGTGCAGATTCTGCAGTTTTTGCAGAACTCGATGTTTTTGTCGATAAGATAGATTTTTTTGGTCTCGGCTCCTGCGGCGTTGGCTGCTTCGAGGACGGCTGAAACGGCGCTATCGCTAATACCGCCTTTTCGATAACTGCCGACGATGCCAATTATTTTTTTGTTCATATTTTTTGCCTCGAGCGTGATTCCGGCAGGCTGAACCGGGCTTCATCGGGGCAATAATAACGAAGAGTCCGAGAAATGCAAGCGGCCGGCCTGCAAGCGGGGGCAAAAATCAAACATTGTCGTCTCTGAAAGGGCCGTTTTATGGTTTTTTCTTGACATTTTGCCCTTAATTAGATATGCTGTTGTTAGGGATGACGTTCAGGTAGCTGCTGTGTGCCGGGCTTTTTGTTCGGCCATGCCGTGAAAAGGAGGCGGCGTAAATGGGAAGGCCTGCGTGTTTATTTCTGGCTATGATGTTAGTAACAGCCGCTTTGGTCAAGGCGGAGGAGCCGGTCTATTTTGCCGATGCCAATCTCAAGGCGGTTGTGGAATGGGAATTAGGGATTGCGGACCCTACGCCGACCGACATGCTTTCGCTGGTGAACTACTGTCGCGCAAACGACAGCGGAATAGTCGACCTTACAGGCCTTGAGTATGCTGTGAATCTGAGGGAGCTATATCTTGACCACAATAGGATAACCGATATCTCAGTGTTGGCGGACCTGACCAAGCTAACAGTGCTCTGGCTCCATTACAATCACATCAGCGACATCTCGCCCCTGGCGAATATGCCTAATATGGTCGAACTATTGCTATCCCACAACCAAATTAGTGACATCTCGTCGGTGGCTAACCTGACGGAATTGTATGCCCTGTATCTGGGCGACAATCAGGTCAGCGACATCTCGGCGTTGGCGGGCCTGACAAATATGGAGCAGTTGTATTTGTACGAAAATCAAATCACCAATATCTTGCCCCTGACAGGCATGCCAAAACTCACCAAGCTGAAGTTGCATGACAATCATATCAGCAATATCTTACCTCTGGCCGGAAAGACAAAACTGTGGTGTCTCCGGATAAGTAACAATCAGATTACAGATATTTCATGCCTGACCGGAATGGCCGAACTGCTAAGGTTTTATGCCCAGGACAACCAAATCAGCAATATCTCGCCGGTGGCCAGTATGACCAAACTCGTGCAGCTACGTGTGGACTCTAACAAAATCACAGATATATCGCCGGTGGCGAGCCTGACAAATCTGTGGGAACTAAATCTTTCCGATAATCCCCTGAACTCGGCAGCCTATTGCAAATACCTCCCGATAATCCTCGAGAACAATTCTTTTATATTACTCAGCTATCCCGACGCGTCCCCGCTCATCGAAGACTGCTCAACAGATTTCTTCGATTTAATGCAACTGGCCAGCCATTGGTTGGTCGACGGCTGCGGCGAGGAAAACAACTGGTGTAATGGTGCCGACCTGAACCACTGCGGCGGTGTTGACATGGAGGATTTTGCGGAATTTGCCGGGTATTGGCTTGCAAGTCCCTACCCGTAAACCCTCGGCCTGGCTCAAGATAGTGAGTAAAGCCGGGGCCGAACACACCAAGTATTGGTTTTAGTCCAGGGTGGTCTCTGGCCGCCTTCGAATAGCGGCAGCTTTCAAGAGTCCGCGACTTTCTGGGGGAAATCCGAGCGTACTTTGCCTGCGAAAATTGTGTTTGATTTGACTTTGGTTGGCGGGTTCATTAGATTAGTATCTGTTGCGGAAGCAGCGTTTGTCATTCCCGCGGAAGCGGGAATCCAGTTTCTTGGCTTTAGACCCCTGCTCGACGCTTTCGCGGGGGCAAGTTTACTCCTGCGTAAGCAGGGGCAGGGGTGACATCGTTGGTTTTCGCTTTCCGCAACAGGAAGTAAATTAGAGTATCGACAGGTTCAGGTAACGTTTTGTTGATTATGTGGTGTGGGGTATGATGGCTTCGGACAAAAAAGAGAACTGTGGTCTGTTCGGTATTTTCGGCGCCCCGGATGCTGTGCAGAAGACCTATTTCGGGCTGCACAGTCTTCAGCACCGGGGGCAGGAGTCGGCAGGGATAGCATCCAGCGACGGTGAGTTTATCCAGTGCTACAAAGGGATGGGGCCGGTAAGCAGGGTTTTCAGAAGCGGTCGAGACGTACTGGAGAAGCTGGCTAATCCGATAGCGATTGGCCATGTGCGGTATTCGACCACCGGCTCGAGCAAGGCGGTGAACACCCAGCCCTTCATGAGCGAATATTCCCACGGGCAGATAGCGATAGCGCACAACGGCAACCTGATAAACGCGTCTCTGCTGCGGGACGAGTACGAGGCGTACGGAAGTATCTTCAAGTCCACAAGTGACACCGAGATAATTACTCATCTGCTTGCCAAGCCGACGCACATAGGTAAGCCCGACCCTCTGGCACACGTGCTGAACCATCTTCAGGGTGCGTATTGTCTGCTATTTTTGTATGCGGACCGGATTGAGGCGGCGCGCGACCCTTACGGTGTCAGGCCTTTGTGCATCGGGCGAATCGGAGAAGGTACGTATGTTGTTGCCAGCGAGAGTTGTGCTTTCGACGCTGTCGGCGCCGAGTTTGTTCGCGAAGTGGAGCCGGGCGAAATCGTCAGATTAGATAAAGACGGAATAACCAGCCGGTTCTTCGCAACGCCCGGTAGTATCACGCCGGCTCATTGTACTTTCGAGCACATCTATTTTGCCAAGCAAAGCAGCACTATTTTTGGCGAGAACGTCCACGGGTTCAGAAAGAAACTGGGAAGACGGCTGGCTGTGGAGCACCCTGCCGAGGCCGATGTCGTAGTACCGGTGCCGGACTCTGGGACATCGGCGGCGATAGGGTACGCCGAGAAAAGCGGCGTGCCTTTCGATATGGGGATTATCAGGAGCCACTACGTCGGCAGAACGTTTATCACGCCGGACCAGACTCTGCGTGAGCTGCAGGTCAAGCTCAAGCTGGCGATTGTCCGAGAAGCTGTTGAGGGAAAGCGGGTTGTCGTGGTTGACGATTCAATCGTCCGTGGCACAACGACCAGAGGCAAGATACGAGCGCTGCGTAAGGCCGGTGCGAAAGAAATCCATATGCGGGTGAGCTGTCCGCCCATCCGGCATCCGTGTTTCTACGGTGTGGATTTTCCGACCCGCGAAGAGCTGCTGGCAAATAATCTCGACCTGGAGCAAATCAGGGACTTCCTCGAGGTCGACAGTGTCGGCTATATGTCCCTGGAGGGGCTTTTGTCCTGTGCGTCGCAGCCTGCTGAGCACTACTGCACCGCCTGCTGGAACGGCAAATACAAAATACCGGTAGATTTTGCGGTGAACAAGTTTGTTATGGAACGCTATCAGATGACCATATTTGATGAGTCAGCCGAGACGAATGAGTAATTACATAAGCTATGCGCAATCAGGTGTGAGCATAGATGCCGGCGATGAGATGGTTCGGGGGATTGGCGCGCTGGTTTCGAGCACGTTCGGGCCGAGAGTTATCGAGAGCAGGAACAACTTTGCGGGGCTGTTTCGGCTGGACTACGATGAAAGACTCTTCAAGAAAAACTACAGAAATGCTGTGCTGGTGGCCTGCACGGACGGCGTGGGCAGCAAAGTACAGTTGGCCGGGAGAGTGAAGAAGTTCGACACCGTCGGCATCGACCTTGTTGCGATGAACGTCAACGATATGCTCGTTGGCGGCGCCGAGCCGCTGTTCTTTCTGGATTATTTGGCGGTTCACAAACTCGAGCCGAGAATAATAGCCGAGCTTGTAAAAGGCGTCGCGGTGGGCTGCCGATTGGCCGACTGCGCGCTGATAGGTGGAGAGACCGCTGAGATGCCCGATACTTACCGCAGGGGTGACTTCGATATGGCCGGCTTTGCCGTGGGAGTGGTTGAGCGAAAAAGAATCATCGACGGGACAAACATACGCGTCGGCGACGTTATACTCGGCCTAGGGGCAAGCGGTCTGCACAGCAACGGCTATACGCTGGTCCGCAATATCTGCTTTAAGATGCTCGGTCTGAAAATGACCGACGCGCCGGACGAGCTCGGTGGTGCGGTCCTGGGCGATGTTCTGCTGGAGCCGACACGGATTTACGTGCGGGCGATTGTCAAACTTTTAGCCCAATACAAGGTCAAGCGAAGCGTGCACGGTATGGCGCATATCACCGGCGGAGGGATGGGAGGCAATATTACGCGGGTGCTGCCGAAGGGCTACAACGCGGTAATAAAGAAATCGAGCTGGCATGTGCCGAAGGTATTTACATTTCTGCAGGACGCCGGGCCGGTCGAGGAGGCCGAGATGTACAGGGTTTTCAATATGGGGATAGGGTTTGTGCTGATAGTGGCCGAGGATTTTGGCGGCTCTATAGCCAAAAAGCTGACAAAATACGGCGAAAAAGTCTACAGGATAGGCAGAATAACGAACGGCACCGGCAAAGTTGTCCTTAAAAGCTGAAAACTTTAAGCTGAAAATGCAAAACCAAAATTCAAAGCTTAAAGGCGAACTCAAGAAACAACATACCAAAGACGGTTTACGAGTCGGGCGGTTTTTTATCGCCGGCATTGTTTATGCGGGCTTTGCGGTCTGTTTGTATTATCCGTACTTCAGGGGTTTTGGTTCGCTTAGGCTGCAGGACCTTTTTGTTGTTAATGCCTGTGCGGGGGCGCTGGGCTGTTTTGTTCTTAGTCGCCGGTGGCTTGGGGCTTTTTGGGCATCGCTTATTGCCGGGGCGATATACGGCTTTGGGCCGTTCGCCTTCGGGCTGGCTAAGTTTCATCCGTCGGCGGGACTTCTGGCTGCGAGTATACCGTGGCTTTTCTGCCCGGCTGCGTTCGGACCTAAGGGCCGATGGCGATGGCTGACAGTGCCGTTGTGCGCGGTGCCGTTCCTGGCGGTAGTGTTTTTTTTTGAGGGCTCGGCAAAGTTTAGGCTCTTCCCCGTTCCGATACAGCTCAAATTTAAGCCGTCCGACCTGGCTTCTCTATTGGCTCCGGCGGTTGTGGCCGGACGAGTCGAGACCCTGGTTGGTTTCTACCATGTCCCGATAGCGGCGCTGATTATGGGTTTTTCAATGCTGCTGGCTGGGCGGCGATTGGGCGTAGCGTTGATTGTTGTGGTCGGGACGATATTGGCCTTTCGGGGTCCGGTTTTCGCCGTCAGCCCGATTATCTGGCTTGCGATGCCGGTATTGTGCTGTTCGGTGATAATCGGAGCGGGTATGCAGGCACTTGCCTCGGCAGGTTCAGCCGACAGAAAGTGGGTTTTGGCCGCCGCGGCAATTATGGTGGCTCTTTCGGTGGTGACGCTGCTGTTAGCGACGAAGTACTTTCAGGTCTTTGCCGGGCTTGGGGCAAAGTACGCTCGTGGTCTCGTGGACACGGCGAAGATGTACATACTGGGTGCGGTTGCTGCCGGGGTTATTTTCTTTATCGCGCGTGCCGGCCTGCGTCTTGTGCCGCTGCGGTGGGTCATTCTTTGCTCGGCGACGGCGGTCGATATATTCCTCGGCGCAAGAGCGCTCATCGGCAAGGTTCTTTGAGACGGTGGTTGATGTGCCGAACAGCGTCGCCCGTCAAAAGGTCTCGCGGTGGATTTGTCCGAGGTAGAATCGGCCGTCCCTTTGGAGGAAATTGATTATGGTGTCGAGTTGGCTGTCGATAAAGCAGGTATCGTTTGACACTATTGCTACTGCAATGACCGCGGAGGTTTTCTTGTCCTGATGGTCGACCTGCGAAACAGAGATGTTGAACCTGGCTCTGAGTCGGCCGGTCA
Organism: Phycisphaerae bacterium; assembly: GCA_030608075.1. GTDB lineage: Bacteria > Planctomycetota > Phycisphaerae > Sedimentisphaerales > Anaerobacaceae > JAUWIU01. The sequence goes on along the minus strand of JAUWIU010000012.1, from coordinate 11,719 downwards.
GGCTTTTTACGATGCCTCTCTTTTCCTTCAGGCTGTTTATGCCCTGCATATGCAGTTGTGCTGTCATTACGCCTACAATCATAAGATACCCCTGCCGGTTGGGCTTAACTTGCAAGCACCCGGCTTTGTGTGTCTGCGTTCAGCGGCGGAGTCACTCTGCGGCGTTCTTGATTGCCTTGCCGCCGGCCTCGACGTCTTCGCCAAAACCGTAGAAGGTGTTGCACCCTGCAAGTTTGAAGGCCAACATAGCCAGCAGCAATATCAAGCATATCTTTTTCAATTTTTGCATAACCATTGCCCTTAAAAAGTGTGCATATAAGGTTTCACAATAATACCAGAGTTGCCTTGAACAGTTCAAGTCTGTTCTTGCAAAAGCCGATTAGAGTTCGTTAGATAGTATCTGTTGCGGAAACAGGATTTGTCATTCCCGCGGAAGCGGGAATCCAGTTTTTTGGCTTTAGACCCCTGCTTTCGCAGGGGTGACATCATCGGTTGTCGCTTTCCGCAACAGTAAGTAGAATAAGTATCGCGGAGCGCTTCGGCGGAGAAATTCGAGCAGCCGGCTGTTATTGCTTTTCAGATATGATATAATACTGAAAAGGCGTAAGTAGTTTTTGAATGGAAAGGAACTGTTGCGATGAAAAAAATAATCGTTTTGTCTCTGGCCTTGATGGTGCTCGGCGTGGTCGGGTGCAAATCAAAAGACAAAAAGGGTGAGAATACCGGCAAGACGGGCGAAGTCAAGTCGACACAGACTGCCGTGAAGGTCGAGCCGAAAAAAACGCCAGCAGGGGTCGAGATGACCAAGTGTGCCGTGTGCGGCAAAGAGATACCGGCGATTGGACCTGACGGCAAAAGGGTAACGCTTTGTGCGGAATGCCGCGAAAAAGCGCAAAAGCAAATGGCTGAGCTTCAAAAGATGATTGAGCAGATGCAAAAGCAGCAACCGGCTGCAGGCAGATAAAAAAAATACCCCTGCTTTGGAGGAGGAGAGGAGTGATGATGAGCAGGGGTACACTTAATTCCACATTGTTACTTGTTCATTATAGCTGCTGTGCTGAGCCGGTCAACGCCAAAAACCGCACAATGATAAAAAAATCTGCATCAGCAACTTTTTTCGTTACCATTTCGTTACCATTTGATAACGGCCGATAAGACAGCCCAGAATGCCCGAAAGCTGGTATTGTGGGGGTACCCAGTGCCGGGGTCAATGGGGTCCTTGCTGGCAGGCTGGCGCGTGCCTTGGGCTGCACCTAATAGGCAACATATCTCCAAGCGCGAAAATCCCACATGAACCTCCTTGGCACTAACATCATTCCGGTGAGGGCTTATCCCTTGCGTCGGCTGGCGTGGGCTTGACAAAAGACGCTACAGGAATTGGCTACATTTTTCCTTGTTTTCCCCGTTGAAAATGAGTATATTTTTACCAAAGCAGACCTCCTAGAACTTTTGAAAGGAATGAAAATGGCTGGCAAGAAGATTGACAAGGAGCTTAGACGGAGAATTGCTGATGCCCGTAGAATGATTGACAAGCTAATGAAAGCAGATGGCAATGAAGCTGAAACCAGGAGGAGGGTTGAGCGCATATTCGAGAGGGTTATGGGGTACGATGCGTTTGTCCATCTTAGCCGCGAAAGGGCTATCAGAGGCGCTGGCGAGACAGAGCATGTCGATTTTGCGGTTCAACTCGAATCCGGGCCTGATGCCGAGCCTCTTATCATGCTTGAATTGAAACGCGTCGGGGTCGACCTTGCCTTGAAACATCTCAAGCAAGTAACATCTTACGCTATTGACTCCGGTTGCGAATGGGTTCTGCTTACAAACAGCCGAGACTGGCGGTTATACCATGTTGAGTTTGGTCAGCCACCGAAGTCGAAATTGATTGAACAGTGGAACCTGTTGACCGACGATATAGGCGAGTTAGCAGACAAGTTTGCGTTCATAAGCTACCGGCAAGTGAGGAAGGGAAGTCTCAAAAAACTCTGGGAGAAAGCAAGCGTTCTTTCGCCTGAGAGTCTCTTGGATGCATTAGTCAGCCAAGAGACGATAAGAGTCCTGCGTCGTGTTCTGAGAAAGAATACAGGCGTAATGGTTGCACCTGAGGACTTAGTAACCGGCATGAAAAAGCTGCTAAACGAAAACGCGGGTATTGAGTTGTCCAAAATAAAAATAGACTTCGCGCCAAAGAGGAAAAGGCCTCGAAAAGTAATTAAAACCGCACAAGGAGAGGCTGATCAAGAAAAGGTCGCTGACTTCGACGATTCTGGCGAAACAATGCATCCATTGTGATAAATAAGTGGTATCTCCCCTCGTTTTGGTGCTGGGTCGTGGCGGGACAGGTACAGCTATCGTCAAAAAAATGTGCGAGATCCCGTCGTTTCAGCCTGATTTTCGCAGAAGTCAGGCGGGCTAACTTAGCGGCACTTGCAGGCATTGTCAGGGAAAAAATCGCACATCTGTATTGCAAACACGCACTTTTGAGGACCTCACGGGCAGATATCCGGTCGTGAATCGACCTTTTCCATTGCGGAAATAATCCGGCTGGGCAGCCGTTCCAACTTTAATGAAAAAGTTTCAGGTGAGCCGATGATATTATAGTGTCTGTTATGGGGGGCGCGCTATGAGAAAAAGACTGATTACATCTGCAATAGTAATTATGCTGCTGGCGGTTGTGATGTCGGTTGTCGAGCGGCTGTCGGTCGATTGTGCATATCATCCCAATTCGCAGGTTATCACGAGAAAGACGGGTTCAAACAAGTCTGTTTTTTTGAATCGGATACGTCCGCCGCCTTGGCGTTTGCGGCAGCGTGTAATCGGATAATTATTTAAGAGGCTGTGAGGATTGAACTTACGGGCTTTTTGTGCCTCTACGTATTTATACGTAATTTTTCGCAGAACAGCAATTTTTCCTTGACAGGGACAGGTGCCGACCATATTTTGCGTGCAGGGCTGTAGGCACGGATGCTTGCGGCCTTTTTTGTTGGCGCCGCCCGAAGGCGCGATGCCGCTGCTTTTCAGCCCGGATGTTGTGTCGGAGTTAATATGAAAAAGGGAAAAAGCCGATGAGCAATAATAAAATTTCGAGGCGGACATTTATCCGCAATGCTTCTTTAGGTGCTGCCGGGACACTTGCCGGTGCGCTGTTAGCTGAAGGATGCAGGCAGTCGAAAACGGTCGATACCTCGAAGATACTAAACTACAATCCGAAGATGGGCTACCGGCGACTCGGCGGGACGGGTCTGGTCATCTCTGAAGTCAGTCTCGGCGGTCACTGGAAGGACAGGGACGGCTCGCGATATTGTGCCAACTTTGCCAACGATGAAGTGCCGGCTGATATGGCAAAGAATCGCATCGAGGTAATCAGCGCCTGCATCGATGCGGGCATCAACTATGTCGACATAAGCACGTCCGCCGAGTGTCTGGCCTACGGCGTTGCGCTGAAGGGTCGGCGCGATAAGATGCTCATCGGGGCCGACGATTTTCAGCTTTGTGCTCGCAAAGCGGAAAACTGCAGAGTCGATAAGCTGATGTTTGACATAGAGCAGTGCTGCCGGCGGTTAAAGACCGATTATCTCGACATCTGGAGAATTAAGGCTGATATGTACGGCGGCAGTACCGATTCTCAGGTTGAGATTATGGTCGAGACCTTCCAAAAGGCCCGCAGCCAGGGGAAGGTGCGACACTTAGCTATCTCATCGCACCGCCGAAGCTGGCTGCAGCACGTTATCGAGACATTCCCGGAGGTCGGGATTGTGAGCTTTCCCTGTTCCGCCAAGACCAGGGAGCTGGGACGGCGTCCGATGAAGGATAACATCGAGGAAGTCAACGCCGGCTATGGGGCCGACATCGAGCAGAGTATTTTTCACTCGGTCCGCGAGCGGGACATCGGCGTGGTGGCAATCAACCCATTCTTGGGCGGAAAACTTTTTGAGCGCAAGACAAAGTTTCCCGTGGTGGGCCCGGGCACCGAAAAGGAGAACCGGCTGGCAAGGCTGACGCTTCAGTGCATCCTTACCAACGATGCGATTACAGCGACCATACCGGGGCTGACGACTGTTTACGAGGTCAACAATGCCGTTACTGCTTCGTACACACGTAAGGCCGGGCAGACGGTGGCGGAGAAGGCCTGGCTCAACTGCGTAACCGACCGGCGATGGGAGCTGCTCAGGGCCGAATATGCCTGGCTGCGGGACTGGGAAGTGGTTTAGAGAATTGACTACCCGCGAAGCTTAATTGAGCGGAGGCCATCGGTTTGACGCTGGCCGGAACTTTGCCGCAGCCGTAAAAAGGTGTATGCGGAACAGGCGGTGCAAAAAAAATATAAAAAGCGGGCTTTCGTGCTTGACAAATCGATATAATTGCCGATAATGTAATAAGAACAATACTCTCCAGTGATCCATAGAGGTCGCTGGTAAAATATACGCGCCAGCGATCGGGAGGCGGTCGCTGGTTTCTTTTTATGGGGAAAGTGCATGGCCAGATATGCTGTATTTATCGATGGGGGTTATACCAAGAAGGTACTTTCTGAGTTGGGCAACCTGAAGATTAGTTATCTCAACTTTTCTGAGTGCGTTGCTAATACGCAAGAAAGACTGCGAACGTACTACTACGATTGCGCACCGTACGTAAGCAGCCCTCCGCTCGCTGATGAGAAAAAACGAAAGGCTGATTTTGACAGGTTTACGTTCGCTTTAGAGAGAGAACCACGGTTTCAGGTTAAGATTTGGAAGGCTGGCAAAAAGAAAATGCCGGATATGTCATACATCCGGCTTTCAACAAAAAATGGTAGACATTCTCTTGGCAGTCGATTTAGTTCAGATGAGCGTTCAGCATCAAATACAAAGAGCAGTTTTGCTTGCCAATGATAGTGATTTTGTTCCCGCTATTCAGATTGCTCGCGATGCAGGTACGGTGGTAGAACTCTACTACCATGTGCCGCCTCGGCCACACGATGAGCTTATGGCTGCATGCTACGATTGTATTCTAATAAAAAAAGACCTTATCAGCAAAATCAAAATGTAGCACGCGGATGCAGGAACTCTTATGACCTTCAAGCATCGAGCTGCGAGTATCCGGAATTCGTGTTGAGCGAAGTCGAAACATCAAGGGCTGCTATTTTTTCTGCTGATTGTCGCCGAGGCGAACGAGCGCGTATACCACAGTGCCGCACAGGCCGGTCAACAGCGTCAGTACAATCCAGATTCCAGAGCCGGCGCTGCGTTTGCGTATATCCTGATAGACCCACACCGCCGCGAGGATATGCACAACCAGCAGCACGATGAAAAGCCCTCGCAGCGGGCTTCTTCTATGGTGGCCCAGCCAGGCTCGATGCTCGAGCTTTTTTCTCTGGCGGTCAAGCTCGATGTTTCGCTCCTCCAACTCGAGTTGTCGCATTTCCTTCTCAAATTCCAGTTCTGCTTCGCGCTGGTCTAATTCCAGTTCCATCCTGCGCTGTTGCATTTTGTGCCTGGGTCCGTCCTGCGGTCGCGGCCGCTCGGGGCGTTCCTGGCCAAATGCCGCTGTCGGGACAACCATTGCCATGAAAAGGCCGATAAACAAATACCGCTTCATCTGAAATCTCCTTTTTTCCTGCTATTGCTGTTATTGCTTTGATTTCGACTTTTTTATAGCCCCCACTTTAGCAGAAAAAGCCTGGAACGCAAGGTTTTTGCCGAACCAACAACAATTACGGCTCTACGTATTTCTACGTAATTTTACACCTAAAACGCAAATGCGGTAACGCGGTATACAGAAATGGCCGAGGGACAAAGAGCCGGGTCAACAATTGAGCATCAAGTTTCTTGCCTCGAAAATCAGCTCGCGCACTTCCGTAAGTCGGTCTTCAGGAGCGACCTTCCGGCGTTGCCTATCGAGCATCGAGTCCCTTGCAGCGAACACCTGGTCGCGCACTTTCTCCAGATGCTCGCTATGAGCGAGCATCGAGCATCCAGCCTCCGTAATTGACGAACGAGTATCAGCCATAAAAACCCACTGTTTTCAACTGTCTATATGTCCAAGCCGTATAGGCAGTCCAACCAGATTCTTAAATGTTATTTATTATGCGTTCTGCAAAATGATAACAATATGGAAATTGCCTGCATTTTTCCCTCCCTGATTTGCACCTGCCCCGCGCTGTTGGTGTAATGGTGCCTATCCCTTCATCTCCGTGACGATTTGTCGGGTCTGCGGCGATTGGTCCTTGTGGGCCTGCTTGAACGCCTCTGCATAATCGGGCCCCTGACTTTTGAAAAGCTCATTGCCGTTGATAATCTCCCGCAGTGCCTGCGACTTTGCCTTGGCCTGCCGCAAAAATCCGACAGCCCTTGTCCCGTACACACCGCCTAACAAAGCACACACACCGATAGCTAACTCCATCGCCGAATCAGCCAATTGCCATCCGTCAGGCCGCTCGCTCGATTCACGCAGTGCCGTTCGTGCAAGCTCGAAATTCGACTCGCTGAGCAATTCTTCCGCCGTATCTGCCGGCGGGAACTCTCTCGGAAGGCCGTAGTATGAGCTGATTGCTCTGCTCTGAACCTCGCTTAACCTGGTTAGTCCCTGCACCTTTTCAGATGCCTGCTCGCCTTTCGCAGCATCAGCGGCTAAAACGGCCGTGCGATTGTGCAGCCAGGCGTTCTGCTTTTGCTTTTCGCCCGGCGCAAAACGCAGGCTGTCGCACCCCGCCGTCAGACACAGAACGCCGACCACTGTCACTAAAGTTTTTCCCATTGTTTCTCTCCTTTGATGTCACGGTTAAAAAGTTTCCTCGGCTCCATCAGCCCGGCGGCGTTCCTTCTCGACCGCCCGCAGCCGATATTCGTATGAAATGCTCTTTGCAGTAAGCGACTCGAGTTTCTGCGCAAAGTCCTTCTGATACTGACACAGGTACGTAACGTCACGCTGCAGAAGGTCGAGCTGCCGCTGCAGATTCACCCAACTGCCAACAATCAGAGAAGCCAAAAACACCAATTGTATCAGCACCGAAATATTCACTTGCCTGTTGAACCGCCAATTTCGCGAAGCGCCTTCAGCCATTCTTACACCGCTGCCCTTTGTCGAATGATTTTCAGATTTGTGCACTGCCCGGCAAAATCCATCTGCACCCACTTTATCCGTCGGCTGCTGCGATTGTCACCTCGGCAGCCTAACAGGTCCCTGCTCTCAGGGCTTGTCCGCACTATGTCGCCCACTCGATAATCAAAAGTCAGATATGGCGTCTGCACATCGACCGTCTCGATAATCTCGGCAGAGCCGGCCGCCCTCTTGCGCACAAATTCATACAAACCTTTAGTGTCGTCGACCTCATCCGGCGGCCCGATTGAGTCGTCCGACGACTTGAAAAAAATGCTCTGACTCGAAACCTTCCGATACTTGAACTGACGCCCCAATGTAATAATGTGCTCAACGACGGGCGCGACAGACCCAACCGGCCCGTCGGCAACGGTGAACCTCAGACGCTGGTCGCTGACAACCGACACGGTCATTCTGAACTTAAGCCTCTCGTAGCACGCTGCCGTCCAGGTGTCGGCATCGAGCTTGTCGCTGCTGAGCCACACCCCGCACTCCTCGGCCAGATTGTCAAAGCTGTAGGCATATTGCCACCAGTTTTCCCCGTTATCGAACGACACCTGCAGATAGTATCCTAACGAGCGATTTTGCCTGTCGGTTGTCAGCGCCGGCCAAAACCGCCTGTGACGCCGGACAAAATCACCCGCAAATATCCGCGAAAAATCAAACGCCTCGCCCTGGTTGTAAGGCGAACAACTGTAATCGCCCGCCTCATTCAGACACCACTTCCGATACACATTCTTCACCTGGTAAAAGTCGGGATTCGTTGAGGGTGAAAACTTCTCATACTTTTCCGGGTCCTCGTACGCAGGGTCCCAAGCCTTAATCAAATCGAAAGTCGCCTCGTAGACCTTGAAATCGCCTTGGCCGATGTGCCTGTGGGTTACCGGCCAGAAATTCTTCCGGCTGTGCACCCTGGCTATGTTTGTCTTTGAGATGCTCAACTGCTCGCCCTTAGCCTGGCAGCTCAGTTCAACCGCCCTTCCGCAGCCCGGCCTGTAAAGCTCAATCGCCTGCTCCGGCCCGCTCGCAGTCAGCCGCGGCATAAACCTGATGCTCAAACCGGTCTTCTCGCAGCACCGCCGAAGCGCAGCCAGCAGACTCAGGTCCGTAACGTCAAGGTCGTAGACCTCTCGGCCCTCCGTCAGAACGCGAAGCTGCTCAATACTCGGCCTTGCCAACTGCCCCTGCGGCAAATACTCACAGAAAAGATACTCAATTACCTCCGCATAGCTCCAGGATTTGCCCGCAGAAGGCTCAACGCAAAACAGCCTACATCTGTTGCCGTTGTGCTCGACCTGCTCAACCGTTGCATTGGGCCGTCCACCTTCGTTAAAGGCGCACCGTCGACTGCCAAAAAACACTATTGGCTCGTCATCACTGCTGACCCATTGTCCGTACACGCTAACACGTTCGAGAATCGAGCTGAAATCCCTGACGACAATTTCGACTCTTTCACCGTCCGGGCCCAGCCTGGACTCGATGTTTTCTATCTGACCGGCGAAAATGGCAATGCCAAAAGCCGCCGGTGCCGGTGCCGTGCCGTTGTAAACCTGGCGGATGCAAATCCTGCGTCCCATAGCGAATAAACTCTCGACCTCTTCGGCGCCAGCCGCCTCGCCAAAACTGCCGGCCGGATTATAGCTCAGTCTCGCCCAACTGAATTCCGGCCAATCGCCCCGAACTATTTCTGTCAGCTCAAGCTCGGGACACAACCGTCCCTCAAGAAACACCGAAACAGTCGCGCACGGAATTGCAGGAGTTGTCTGTTCCGACTGGAAAAAATCTACTCTGTTGCTCATAGAATACCTCAGACCTCTCAGACCATTTCGGCACTCAGGATGTCGATGCCAGCTGGACTTGCTGCGTCAATCTCGACCGCCACTTTGGCAAAAGACCCGTCTTCGGTGCCAGCTGCGTCTTCAGCCCTGACAGCAAACTGGTATCTGCCCGCATCAAGACTTTCGCTTTCGTAGCTGTAGTACCGGCGACCGGCGTAGCCGACCGTACCAACAGGATTCTCGTAGTCGACCTGACCGCTCCGGCCGTCACAATAAACCCTGAACCGCGCCGGCTCCGACTTCTGCTCGATGGGACAATAGAACCACACAAGCCGCACTTTACTGCCTGCTAATCGCTCAACTCTTAACTCAAAAATATCGTTCGGCTCAGCCAAGGCCAGTTGTCCATTGGCATCTATCGCAACCCTGACGGCACAGCCGCAGGTCTGCTCCTGCTCGCCGCATTGGTTGGCTCGGCGAACAACATAGAAATACGTCTGCCCGCTGTCGTGCTGAATGTAGACTGGCGGTGAGATTTGTTCGGCGTCCAGCCCGACAACAGCTACTATGTTCGCAAAATCAACCATCTCTATACTGCTGCCGCGATATAGCACCGAGCAGCCCGCGGGACGCGGCCAGAAATCCCCGCCCGTCACGCCCATCCCTAACTTAACGCCGTTAGCGGAATCACCCTCAAACAGACTATCGAAAAACACATCATCCATCAAGCAGCACCGGGGTCCCTGTCGACGGTGGATTCACCATCTGTAATGTCAAGTTTGAGTATGGTATTGCCGCCGGAATCCTTGATGAGCATATCGCCGCCGGTCTTTGCCTGGCTCATTTTGTTGACCGAGCGCATCAACGCGTAAAAGTCAAGCCGGACCTCAACGGGTATATACCTTTCCGGATTCGTCAGGCCGTTTGTGCCGTTTTTGTCGGCATCGATTACACCGACAATATCGCCGGCATCGAACGGGGCTGTGCCGTAAGCGACACTGAACTTATACCAGCCGCCGCCGACCTCGCTGACCGAGGGTGCACTGCCGGATTTGTCAATGCCAGCTAAGGTCTTTAAGCTCTCAAAGTCCATCTGAGCGGCGGCGCCGGTCAAGGGCTCGCCACTTTTCGCTGCGTAAAAAGGTATACAAATCCCTGCATTTGCCATTATAAACTCCTATCGAAAGATTTTCAGCCGCCCCAAATTGGCCATGGCAGCACGAATTACAGTATCAGCCGGTTCCAGGACGGCCCCCATCGATGTAGAATTGCCGTGGATATCCGGCTTGCCCCTGCGGATAACATCGGGGCTGCGAGGCCTGAAATCTCCGTTTGCCGCATCGATAAACTGAGGGTCAACATCTTTAAGCGAATTGGCCCCTTGAAGGTCTCTGTCGTTGTAATTGTCATACCATGGCGGATGGGCAAAATCATTGCCGGCCACGTTATAGGCAAGACTAAAATCACTGTACAAGACAACGCCGCAACCATTAGTGGTGTGTGTGGCCAGGACAGCATAATCGTTCTCATCGGCTGGGACAAATACATTCCCAAATTCTATGAATGCAGCATCGTCACAACATCTTATGCACCCTTCCGTTTGGTTGTAGAAAGTATTCCATGCACAACATGTGAACGTAGAATAGTAAGTATCAATAGCATAAATCCCGCCTACAAAGATATTACGGATAATGAATCCGCCCGTTACTACCCGCACTCCATAATGGCCCGCTGGGGAATTGATAAAGCTATCCATTAATACGGAAATACCATAAGACATGACACAAGTTGAATCAAAATTACTTCCAAACCAGCAACCAACATACGCGGCAAAATAAACGTTCATCGCCCCGTATCCCGCCTGGTTGAACCTGCAATTATGAAACCCGATATAATAGCCTTTATAGGCAAGGGCTTTGCTCGTATCCGTCGTGACATTATGAAAGTAGAAGTTCTGTAAATGGATGCCCTCCATATCGGTCAAATCGAGCAGGTGATAATCGCCCCCATCACCGTCAATCTCAACACACTTACTTGTATCTATACCATCATTGTCGGCGCTCAAAGGACTCTGATAGTAATTGCCGCCGTAGTCCATATCGCCGGGGACCGTGTTAAAGCCCTTGACGTATAAATGCGTGCCGGCACTGCTGCTACCCTCTACGCTTACGTCAATCCCGGCCGAGAGTGTCTCGGCCTTGTTATCGTAGACATAAACGTTAAAGGCCGTGGCATCGAGAATGCCGCTTCCTAAAGCATACGGTAAGCTATTCAAGGCGCCACCGATATATATGCCGGTATCATCATTATCGCCGGTCGCCACAATTCCCGCAACCAATACGTAATTGCCGTTGGCAGAATCCACGCCCGTAATTTTATACCGACTGAGTGTTATATTCGTACCCGAGATATAGGCAACCATTCCGACCTGGGCATCGGCGAACTCGCCGGCGTTATTCTTGTAGACCTTGCGGTCACCTTCAGCGGCACCTTCATGGTCGTAATGACATCCTGACAGGCCCACCTTTGCCGCACCGTTGGCCCCCATTATCGTCGAAAGGTCGAAGCCACCCTCGCCGCCGTTATTTGCGAAAAACTCCTTTGTACAGCCACCGTTATAAGTTGCACCCGCCTTGGTGCCGGTTCCACCGATAAAAAATACCGAATTTTCCGTCGCAAATATATTAGCCACTGAGCTCTCCTCCCAACGGTAGTTCTTCGGCCTTGCCGTCCAGATGCAGCACAGCCACACGCCTGTTAGCTATTCGCTTTATTTCGCATTCAGCTTGGGGAAAATTACTGAGAACCTGCGCGCAGAGCCAGTCCGCAGCGGACTTGTCCTCCTCTTGCCGCAGCTCTTTAATGAGCTT
>JAUWIU010000063.1 GCA_030608075.1 Phycisphaerae bacterium | reverse complement strand
CGATTCACAGTTAGCCACGTCAGCCAGACTCATTATGGCCACCTCTGTGGTTCCGCCGCCGATATCGACAATCATTGAAGCGGTCGGGTCTGTGATTGGAAGGCCGGCCCCGATGCCTGCTGCCATCGGCTCATCGACCAGGTAGCCCTTACGTGCACCCGCCCGTTCGGCGCTATCTACGACCGCCCGGCGTTCAACCGCGGTTATTCCACTTGGCACAGCAATTACCACGCGAGGCCTGACCAGCCCGCCGTTGTGCACTTTGCGGATAAAGCCGCCTAACATCTGCTCGGTGACTTCGAAGTCACTGATTACGCCGTCTTTGAGAGGCCTTATTGCGCTAATCGAGCCTGGCGTTTTGCCCAACATGTCGTGTGCAACCAGGCCGACTGCTTCACCGTTGCCCAGAACAATGTTCGTTCCTTTGCGAACGGCGACTACTGAGGGTTCATTGAGGACAATACCTTCATCGCGTACACAAACCAGGGTATTGCAGGTACCAAGGTCGATACCCATATCCATACCAAACCAACTTGAGATGGCGTTAAGTAGCATTTTTGCCTCCTTGTCTTAACATTCACTTGACCGCGCCAGCACCTTTTTTCAGCGCTTAGCGTACACGCCATCACCGACAACCATCCGCTGACTCATATCGGTTTTATCAAATTTGCACTTTATGCAGATTCTGCCCACTCACACACACTTTCCGCTCACTCGATATTGCGGCATTTTTATAGGACCAACCAGCTATCAAAGTCCTATATTGATTAAGTGGTTCACGCCTTACCAGTCCTCTGCTGATAATCAGGAGTATTTTGTGATGTGTGCTTCTTAAGTGGGTCCGGCGTCTGGTTCTTATTGCCAGTCGCTGGGGTAGTGGATGGATTCGGATTGAATGTCAAATTTCCTGCACAGCCCTTTAACCAGTGCCTCTGTAATTTGTATCTGCATATCCGTCGGGCGAGTAGTTTCGCCGTCGGCTATTACACAGATGAAGATAGTCTGTCCCCCACTTGCCTCTTGTGACTGGTGGCTCAGCCAGTCATGATTCACCGGCTGTTGTCTTTGCCATTTCTCAGTTGGTTGTATTTGGCCGTCGCTGCCTCCGATCCCGTTACAGATAACATAATGGCAGTTGATATCTTCGGGATTACCCAGACCGCTCAAAAAGGCCAACTGCTGAATATTGCCCGACATTGTGCCGCTATAGTACATCTCGATGCGGCGCCAGCGACCGACCGGCTGGGCAGCTCGAGACAAAACAGCTTCTTCGACTGGAACGGCCCTCGTATAGCGGGAAAGACAAAATGCGCCGGCAGAAGGAGGATTATTACCAAGGGACTGTAAGATTACTACACCCACTGTCATTGATATCGCCAGTGCGGCAAAAACTTTTGCTTCCCTTGACTCAACTATCACAGTTCACCCTCTTTGTTTGTTCCTTCACCAGGATACCTCTGACAAGAGGCGTCCGTTTGTGGCGGATGCAGCGCCTACGGTCAGGTTTCATATCATCGCTATCGGTGATATTGAAAAGCCGCTTTACGTAGCTTCTTTCCTCACACACAATAGTTAAAATACTTTCCCCACTACGGCGTTTTTATAGGAGTAGACAGGTTTGAAGGTCCTATATGAACAGGGAGATAATTCGGGGTAGATATTGAACATCAAATAGTGAATATCACGCTTGTATGCGTTTTTACATCCTCTTATAGCGTGGTCCACCGCCGCCTTCGGGGACCGTCCATCTGATATTGTCGAACGGACACTTCCTCTGGCAGGTCTTACAGTGCAGACAGTTCGATGGGTTGGCCGGCTCAACTTCATCGTGCACCGTCTCGTATACCCCCGCCGGACAGAACGTAATACACGGACTGTCGAAGATAGGTGTGCATCTGCTCTTACAAACCTCAGAATCAATAATCGTCAGATGTGATGGCTGCTCTTCACGATGCTCCGTCGCAGCCACCGCCGTAAACGTATCTTTGTCAAAGTCCTGGTTCGGCTTGAGCCGGTATCCGGCAACTGCCATCGCCTCGAAGTCTTTCTCTGTATCGAATTTCGGCAGCAGTCCCCCAAAAACAGAGAGCGGCATCCCCTGCAAAGGCCCAAACTTCGCGACAGTCTGCCGGAAGTTCTTCGCCGACTCCATCTCTTTACCAACCGCTGATTTGTCAATCAATTCAGTATATCTGACTGCTGCCGCTTCGCCGTTTTCAAAAGTCTCAGCGATCGCCTGTCCCGCCTGCATACCCGAGTCAATCGCGTTGTGCAGTCCTTTGATTTTGAGCATATTTACAAAGCCGGCACTGTCACCCAGTATCAGAACATTACCTCTGCCGATGGCACCGGTCTCTGCATCCCTCGGAACAGCGAGGTATCCCCCTTCGGGAATCATCTTTGCCCCTGCCTCTACGACCGTACCGCCATCGATGTACTGCCTTATAAAGCTGTGATTCTTGAAATTCGTCAGCGCGTCTTGTGGGTTAAAATTACAGTATTTCCAGTCGGCTCCGACGATCATCCCCACAGCAATATGCTCGTCCTCAACCGGATAGCAGATACCGCCGCCGAACATACCAGGCCCGAGAAAAGGCGTCCAGATAGGATAGCCCATCGCGTGGACCACACGGTCGTCGCCGAATTTTTGGTACTGCTCGCTGCTTACCTGTATAATCTCTTTGACTCCTACCGAGTAAAGCTGAGGCGATTGTCTCTGCAAGCCTGCCTTTTCTATAAATTGTTCCGTCAAAAGTCCGTCGCATCCCTCGGCCAGTACCACAAACCTGGAATTTATGACCTCGCCTTCGACGAAGTTCGGCAGCTTTCCGCCCTCTCTATCGAGACCCTGGTCAATGAGCTTGACACCTGTCGCCTTGTCAGCCGAACCGTTCAGAATAATATCTGCAGCCGCAAAGCCCGGCAGAACCTCGGCGCCCAGCTCTTTTGCAATCTGCCCAAGCCATTTGGTCAGCTTGCTTATCGACACGATGTAGTCACCTTTGTGTATCATTTGGCCGAAATTCAGTCCAAGCCTCTTTGCAAGTTTAATCACAAAGAAAATGTTAAACGACAGCTTCCTGCCTAAAAAGAACATCACGTTGTCCTTGTTGACCTTTTTACGTAATACATCTTTGGCAGCATCACTATCCCACCAGCCGGGGACAGCCGAATCAAGCAATCTATGCAGCGCATCCTTTTCCAAAACCGCGCCGGAGAGATTATGATTACCCGGCTCAGCGGATTTATCTATAACGCAGACGTCAATCTCAGGCTTTTGTGTTTTGAGCTGTATCGCGCAGGCCAAGCCCGCCGGCCCCGCACCAACTACCAATACTGATACTCTGTTGTAATCGTTATTCTTTGCCACTTGTTATTCCACCTCTAATGCCTGTACCAACTTCGGAATCGCATCTTCGATATTTCCGACAATATAATAATCGCACTGCTTAAAAATCGGCGCATACGGGTCGCTGTTAATAGCGATAATAGTATCTGTGTTTGCTACACCTATCATGTGCTGAATCGCACCGGATATGCCCAGGGCAATGTACAGTTTTGGCCCTATCGACGTGCCGGTCTGTCCGACCTGGTGCACGCGCTCAACAAAGCCCTGCTCGACTGCCGCACGCGAAGCGCCTCTTTCTATCTGAGTATCCAGTCTTTTACTCAAGCCGTCACAAAGCAGGCCTACGAGCCGTTCGTAATTGTCTCTGCTTTGCATACCCTTGCCGCCGCTGACAATCACGTCAGCCTCAAAGTTCACCTCGCCGGTGCCCAGCTCTGTTTTTAGAATTTCCAGACTAATATCGTCTTTGGAAAGCTCGACCTTGTGTTTGATGACTTTGCCCTTTCTTGACTCATCGACCGGCAGTCTCTTCATAACACCCGGCCTTGCCGTGGCCATCTGGGACTGTGAATTTTTCGTGCAGATAGTGGCCATAACGTTACCGCCGAGAGCCGGCCGGGTCTGAAGCAGAATCCCTATCTGGCCCTTTCGTGAGCTGTCTCGGATATCCAGGCCGGTACAGTCCGCGGTCAATCCACACTCAACCCTGTATGAAACCATCGGGGCCAGCATTCTGCCCTGCGGAGTTGCCGCATAGAGAACGATTTGAGGCCAGTAGCTATTTATTGCATCGGCGATAGCTTTGCGATACGCAGTCGGGTCGAATACGCTGAGCAGTTTATCCTCGATGATGTAAATGTTGTCCGCACCGGCAGCTATCAACTCTTTCGCCATTGGCTCAACCTCGCAGCCGGCTACGGCAACGCCTACTTTGGATTCCAGAGAATCCGCAAGCTCACGTGCCTTGCCGATAAGCTCGAACGTCGCCGGGTGCACCTGGCCTTCGCTGTGTTCAGCCACGACCCAGACCTCGCCGGTATAGCTCGGCTCGACCAACTCCAGGCCGTTGAGCATATCCTCCAACGCCTTCTCCCGGAAACGACCCTCCGCAGCAGCAAGAATCTTCTCCCTGCACGACTCGTCAATCTGCCCAATCCGGGTAATACCGAGTTCCTTGAGCTTGTCGGCCAAGAACGTATAATTTTCGTTTTCTTTCTTCGTGCCCTCGAAGCCTCTGTCGAATTTGACCGCTCGCTTTCCGGGCAAAACATAGCTGCTCGTCCGGGCCTCGGCGCCCTGTGCAACTTCACCATCGCCGCCCTTGAAGCTGTCGATAAGCAGCTTAGCTAATGATTTTGCATCGCTGACCTGCTCACACTTTCTCGTGCTTTTGCCGGGTGGAAAAACTCGTATCACGCTCGTCTTCGAGCCTGTAACACCAATATGGTTTGCCCTGATATCGTCGCTGCCCCAGCGAATAATCTCCATCTCGTTTCCCTGTCGTGTCCCCGCGAATGTTGCAAACAGAGGATACTCATATTTGGCAACCGTTACTACGACCGGCTTTTTCTTCGCAGCAACTACCTGACTGCCCCCGCTGATAATCCGCGTGAATTCAAAACGCTTGTCCTTGAATTCGGCCTTGGTGACATAAGCGATACAAGGCAGGCCCAGCTCCTCAGCGATTTGCGGCGGCACCTGAGCAGTGTCACCATCCACCGACTGCATCCCGCTAACAACATAATAATCGCTGCTTCCTTTGAGTATCTCTTTGACCACCTTTCTGACAGCAAACGCCAGCGGATTTGCCGTTGCCACGGTATCCGCTCCGGCCAAGGCCCTGTCGGTCAGCAGCACAACCGTATCAGCACATCGGCTCAGACTATATCGCAGAACCTCCTCAGCCATCGGCGGGCCCATTGTTAAGGCAATGATTTTGCCGTCCTTGCCGCCGCTGGTTCGTCTCATCTCGTTTGCAAAAGCAAGTGCCTGCGAGTCCAGCTCGTTGATTACGCTGGCCAGCCGAGTCCGGATAAGCGTGCCCGTCTCAACGTCAAATGCATTGTCGGTGATTTGTGTTACGTCAGGGACCTGTTTGACTAATACTATATAGTCACTCATATCTCATATCTCGTTTTTCTTGCCGTGTTCAGTGTTTTTTCAGTTTTTAACTAACTCAAAACTACAACAAAAACCTACAGTTTCGACCTACTGTCAGAACTATTTGTCAAGGCAGCACACCACAGAGCAGTAAAAAAAGTGATTATACCATATTCCGGCAATTTCTCAAATATTAGAAAATAACTTTCTTATGCCGTTCTTCCATTTTTTCATAGAAGACTATTTCAAGATAAAAAAGTTTCATTTAATGCTTGTTTTACGCTGTGGAATAATGTTTAATCTTTGCTTCAATTGCGAAAATAAGAAAAAGGCCTTATTTTGCCGGCAAAACGCAAAATGAAAGCCCTATGTTAAGTACGTCAAACACATTTTGTTGAACCCGTTAGAGACTCTAACGAGGCTTAGGTTAACATAAATGGCAGATTTGAAAGCATTAGCTGACGCAATTATTAAAGGCGACCAGAATGCCGCGGTGGAAATAACAAAGGCGGCCCTTGAGGAAGGCACTTCAGCTGAGAGTGTACTAAATGACGGCCTGATTGCAGGTATGGACGTGATTGGCGGCCGTTTCAAAAAGAACGAGGTTTACATACCTGAGGTACTTATCGCCGCCCGCGCAATGAAAATGGCGATGGAAATACTT
>JAUWIU010000050.1 GCA_030608075.1 Phycisphaerae bacterium | reverse complement strand
GAACATTTAAATTTGTTTACCCCGTGAGATAGTGAAGCGTTATCTAATGGGGTGTAATTTGGATTTGTCTATGATTTAGAGTTTAGGATTTAGAATTTGTGTGGATATCCTCGGAGATACTTTACATGGCTACCGAAGCCCAAATACTCACCATCCCTCAACATCCTCGTCGCTCTACATTTGTCGAGAACGCTCTACAAATCAGCTCTTTTTATGCAAAACAAACCCAATTTACTGAACGCTCGAATGAACATAAGTTCTGTTAAAACAATGAACTACGAACAAATAACTATGAACAATGCCAATAAAAACAAACCCAATTCAAACCCAATTCAAACCCAATTCAAAGCCAATTCAAACCCAATTCAAAGCCAATTCAAACCCAATCAAACCCAATTTTCCACCAACACCCCCAAAAATTTCACCAAAAACCACGCCGAATGCTCTTTCGCCTTACGGTCTTCGCGCCAAAACAGCGACTCTTATTCTCGCCAAATATCAGGACGCGTCTCTTTTCCTCACCCGGCCAATCACAAACCACGCAACTCAAACCATAAGCGCCGCTCCCCTACAAACAGACCATACACGCCGGCCGGCACCAGCCATTTATGTCTTTACTTACTGCTGAGGTGCTGTAAAATAATCTCTTCTTTTATCAAAGAACGCCATTTCGCAAGGAGAAAACAAAAATGGACAGAATATTGAAGTCGTTAACATTAGCTGCGGTTGTGCTGTTGGTCGCGCTCATTCTTAGCTCGTGCGGCGGCAAACCAGGAGGAAAAATTATGAAGGAATCATTTGGCAAAACCCCTGACGGCACCGAAGTCGAGCTGTACACACTTACCAATGCCAACGGCCTTAAGGCCAAAATTATGACTTACGGCGCCATTGTGGTTTCGCTCCAGGTGCCCGACCGCAACGGCAGACTCGCTGATATTACCTTGGGCTATGATACGCTCGACGGATACGTGAAGAACAATCCCTACTTTGGCGCGATTGTCGGACGCTACGGCAATCGCATCGGCAAGGGCAGGTTTACGCTTGACGGCGTCGAATACAAATTGGCCACGAACGACGGCGAAAATCATCTGCACGGCGGCATCAGGGGATTTGACAAGGTGGTCTGGGACGCCGAGCCGCTCACACAGAAGGGCAGCACCGCCGTCAAACTCACCTATCTCAGCAAAGACGGCGAAGAAGGCTACCCCGGCAATCTGCACTGCACCGTAACCTATACGCTTACGGACGAGGATGAACTAAAGGTCAGTTACCATGCCCATACCGACAAGGCCACGCCGGTCAATCTTACGCACCACAGCTATTTCAATCTGGCCGGCCAGGGCTCGCGTGATATTCTCGACCATATCCTGATGCTGAACGCCGACAAGTTCACCCCTACCGACAAGGGCCTTATCCCGACCGGCGCGCTGCGGCCCGTTAAGGCAACGCCGATGGACTTCACCACTCCGACAAAAATAGGTGAAAGGATTGAGCAGGATTACCAGCCGCTGAAGTTCGGCCGAGGCTACGACCACAATTGGGTGCTCAACAAGGCTGATGGTCCGATGACTTTGGCCGCCAGGGGTTATGAGCCGAGCAGCGGGCGTGTGATGGAGATATTTACCACCGAGCCGGGCATCCAGTTTTATTCGGGTAATTTTCTGGACGGCACTATTGTGGGCAAGGCCGGCAGGGTATACAAGCATCGGTATGCTTTTTGTCTTGAGACACAGCACTTTCCCGATTCACCGAATAAGGCCAACTTTCCGTCTGTGATTCTAATGCCCGGCCAGACCTACACGCATGACACTGTCCATAAATTCTACACGAAAAAGTAAACGCCAAATAAACCCTTAAGGCTGATAACCTCAGCCGAGAATTTGCTGCGTTTTGCCTTGTGGGTCGCGGAGCCTGCGTTGAATTTGTTTGCAGGGCTGTCGGACGGGATGTTAAATATGCGGTAAGTTTGTTTTGCTTTTACTTACACTGTGCCAACGTAGCTCAATGGTAGAGCTCTGGTTTTGTAAACCAGTGGTTGTCGGTTCGAATCCGACCGTTGGCTTTTCTCTTTTCTCAACGCAGCATGATGACAAATGCCGCCTTTGGCTGTTTGAATGTTATCTTTTGAAAGAGTTGTGATTATTTAGCTTCGGCAGATTAGCAGAGGACAAATTGCCAATCTCTGCCGACCTGCTACATTCACAGAAAGCTCAAGAAGTTAGGCAAACTTTCTCAGAAAGTGTATGAAAAATAGTGTTTTGTCCGATAGCTGATGTACGGACAATATAAACTACCCAAGCGATTTAACGAATGAACAGTGGAAATTGATTGAGGCGTTGCTGCCACCGGCCAAAACTGGTGGGCGGCCCCGCAGCACTGATTTACGCCAAGTGATTAATGGCATCTTCTATCTGGTGCGTACGGGTTGTTCCTGGCGAATGCTGCCTCATGATTTTCCTCCTTGGATAACGGTACATGATTACTATCGAAAGTATAGGCACGATGGAACTTGCAATCGGGTCCATGAAGCCCTCCATAAACAAGTGCGTATCCATGTTGGCCGAGAACCCACCATGATGGTAAAGTTTACCCTTAATTTTCTTGCAATATCGACCGGCAGAATGTACAGTAATAAAGAGTTTGGCGGCGTAGCCAAGAGGCCTAAGGCGACGGTTTGCAAAACCGTTATTCGGCGGTTCGAATCCGCCCGCCGCCTGTTTTTTTTGACCTTCGATTTTCAGGGCTTGATGGTATGAAAGTGAGAATTGCCGACTCCATCCTCGAGCTGCTCCAGGGCGACATCACCGAAATGACCACCGAGGCCATCGTAAATGCCGCCAACGCTCAACTTATTCTCGGCGCAGGCGTAGCCGGAGCAATCAGAAAAAAGGGTGGTCCAAAAATCCAGGAGGAATGCTACAAAAAAGCACCGACATTCGTGGGCGGCGCCGTGATAACCACCGCAGGCAACCTCAAGGCGAAGTACGTTATCCACGCCGTCGGCCCCCGGATGGGCGAAGGCAATGAAGATGAAAAACTGAAAAACGCAACCCTGAACTCACTGAAGCTCGCTGATGGAAACGCCGTAAAGAGCATTTCTTTTCCCGCAGTCAGCACGGGCGTTTTTGGCTTCCCTCTCGAAAGATGCGCCGAGATAATGCTCGCAACAACTATTGATTATCTCAAAGGCCGAACCCGCCTGGAAAAAGTTGCGTTTTGCCTCTTCGACCATCGTGCCTACGAAATCTTCGCAGACCAGCTTAGCCGGCAAATGCCGGAATACAGGTAAGTACCGTATCCAGGCTGTCCCACATCGATACTCGGCGAGAGTGTCACATGCGCACAAGGACACGGATGAAACCGCAGCGAACAATCCAAACCGGCTCAGCTCAGAGTCTTTCTGCTCGATGCTGGGGTGGCAGGCAGGTTGTCTCAAGTCATCCCGTTATCCGGCCTTAAAACGCTTGACGGAGTTATCACCGACTGTAGAATAACTCTCTACTAATGCGTACAGCTTTGAAGCCCATTGCCCATCTTTGGGCATCTCGGTTAAAATCCGGTAGTGCGATACATGAGGAGCAGGCAATGTTCGGAAGAAATACTCAAAGACTCACAGCCTTTACGTTCTCGTTGTTCAGCATCCTGCTTGTCGGCGGGACAAATATGGCCAGGGCCTATACCATTATGGGCAATATCACCTCCTTCACCGAAGACGGTTACAATGTCACCTTCACCTGCGAAAATGGCAAGGTCAGGCTGAGTTTTCTTACCGACGACCTTGTCAGAGTCCATATGTCCCCCGACGGCAATTTCCCCGCCGATGACCTGCACGTAAATGAAAATGGCCCCTATGCCGTCGTTAATTATACCTGGCCTGGCGTCGCTCACAAAATCTCTGAGGAATTTGATTACGACCTCGAAGGTGCCGTCTACAAGATTCAAGCCGGCAAACTGATTGT
The DNA here is from genome assembly GCA_030608075.1 of Phycisphaerae bacterium. GTDB lineage: Bacteria > Planctomycetota > Phycisphaerae > Sedimentisphaerales > Anaerobacaceae > JAUWIU01. Next base: position 7,758 of record JAUWIU010000050.1, on the reverse strand, counting down.
GAAAGTCAGGAAAATGCCGTTTAAGTTGGCCTTCTTCGATGCTAAGGCAAATCCTCTGGTGATGGAAAAGGCTGGAATTGTCGATGCCGGCCTGGGACACGAAGCATCGAAAGTCTACGAAACGATGGAACTGCCCGATGACGAGCATTTTTTCGGCTTCGGCGCACACAACCATCCACTCGATATGCGCGGCAAAAAGATAAAGTGTTATGCCAAGGAGCTGGAAAAAGACAATAGCGCCGGCGGATTTCCCGTCCCTTTCTTTTACAGCAGCCGCGGCTACGCCATCTTCTTCAATAATCTCGACGATGATGTCACCTTCGATATGGGCGCCGTCGAGGGCCAGTACTCCTTCAGTGGGACCAGCGGCGGCAAAGAGGGCTGGGACATGGACTACTACCTGATTTACGGCCCCGACTTTGCCGGTATCATCAAAAGGTACATCGACATCGTCGGCAGGCCCATACTCCCCGAGAAATGGCTTTTCGGACACATCCAACATCACTGTTGTGACTGGACCGCTGACACTGTTATGAAGGTTGCGAAAAAGTATCGCCAAGGCAACTGGCCGTGTGATGTATTGATTATGGACCATCAGGCGCTGGCTAAGAATTTTGCCTGGGATAAGGGCTTCCAAAATTACAGGCAAATGTACGATTGCATCGACAAGATGGGATTCAAAACAGCTTTTAGCTGCGCACTTTTCGATGACCTTTACGACTGGAGAAGCTACGACCCAACGGTTGCCGACAGCTTGAAAAAATACTGGTCTCTGCACGTACCGCGTGTGCAGGATGGTATGGATTTCTGGAGACACGACAATTCGGAAAGGTCGTCCAACTACACCGGAATGAAAAAATTTGCAAATGGTTATGAATCGCACGAATTGTTCGGCTCACTCTGGGCCAAGAACATCGTTGAAGGTATGGAATCGATGGGCCTTTATGGTCGGCCCGTCATCAGTCGCGGCGGGCCTGTCGGCGGCCACAGGTACATCATACCCTGGCCGGGAGATATCTCGCACGGCCTCGAATTTCTAAAGCCGGACCTTAGCTTCATCCGCAACGGCGGCCTGGTCGGATATGCTTCCATTGCGGTGGATTTGGGCGGCTTCATAGACCGCGGCGGAAAAGACCCACTGGATGAGCAGAACATCATCCGCAGGACAATCGACATCATTCCCATCGTCCCGATTTCAAAACTCCAGGGAGCCGGTGACCGCAGCGCAAAATTACCCTGGCTGTTATCACCCCGCCAGCAGGACCTCAACCGCTACTTTCTTAAACTCCGCTACCGTATGCTGCCGTATCGCTATTGCTGTGCCATCGAGGCGCATCTGACGGGCCGACCAATCCTGGCGCCGTTGGTTTTTGACTATCCCAACGACACCAATACCTACGACAAGGATTTTCATTTTATGCTCGGCCGGCAAATCCTTGTTGCACCCGTTATGGAAAAAACCGAAACATGGGACGTCTATCTGCCAAAGGGTAAGTGGTTCCACTATTGGACCGGCACCGAATACGAGGGTGGCAGAACGGTTACGGTTGAGGCTCCGCTTTATGCCAAAGCCGGCCTGCCGATGTTTGTCAAGGCCGGTGCAATTATCCCAATGATGCCGGAGATGAATTATATCTACGAAAACCCCCCAGACGCGATTACTCTCGATATCTATCCTGACCGCAGCGCTGCTTCTAAGTATGTACTGTACGACTGCGAGACGGTCAAAAGCCCGGTCACGCAGACAACGTTCAGATGCTCAGAAGACCCCGAAAAAATAGAAGTCTCGATAGGGACATCTGATGTTTCTTATGAGCTATTAATCCACTGTGACGGACAGCCGACTTCTGTGATTGCCGATTCAGAGCTGCTGCCGAAACTGCGGGATAAGACCGCCTATGACAAGGCCAAACAGGGCTGGTATTACGGCCCCGGCTGTTTCTATGGCTCAGACCAAATCAAAACCGTCAATATCAAACTCGGCAGAAGTTCGCTGCCCCGCGTGATTCAGGTCAATAAGTAACGATTATTAAGGAGGTCCCCGTGAAACGAGAAATACTTTCAGCCCTTATGTTGTTTACGGCAATACTGCTGCCGTCCGGCTGCTCGACGCCGACGGCGACCGAAGTACAACTGACCTTTGACCATAAGAACCACAACCTGGATAACCTCGATAATTTCTCACCGGACGACAAGTGGCTCGTTTACGATACGCGCACTTGTCCTTCTGCGATGGCTGCCAACTCGAACATTGAAAAGGTAAACGTCGACACCGGCCGGATTGTCGTCTTGTATAAGACACCGAGGCAGACGAAATATGGCCCCGGGTGCGGCGCCCCGAGCTTCAGCCCTGTCGACACCAGGGTTATTTTCATACACGGGCCAATGAACGCCTGTGCCGAGCGACCCTACTGTTACTGGCGCAGGACCGGAGCAGTTGTTGACGCCTCGCAGCCAGGGAAAGTTGTATTTCTCGATGCCCGCGATGTGACACCGCCTTTTACCGCCGGCGCATTGAGAGGCGGCACACACCGCCACGAATGGAGCGGAGACGGAAAATGGGTCGGCTTTACCTACAATGACGCCATCATGGCTGCTTTGGAAAAACGAACCGGAAAAAAAATGAATCTGCGAACTATCGGAGTTGCGACCGCGCACAAAGCCGTCACGGTCGACAAAGACCCTGCCGGCGAAAACTCCGACGGCTTATGGTTCTCAGCGTTGGTTGTCAAGGTCGTGCCAAACCCTGAACCCGGCTCAGACCAGATAAGCCGTGCCTTTAGCGATTCCTGGGTCGGGAAAAATGGATATCGAAGACCAGACGGAACTTGGCAAAGAGCAAGAGCTTTTCTTGGGAACGTCCGTGACAGCCGTGGGAAAAAGCTGACAGAGGTTTTTCTGGTCGATATCCCCGACAGAATCGATATCCCGGGTGAGCAAGGGCCTCTGGAAGGGACGCTGACATCCTTCCCGATGCCGCCGAGAGGAGCCCGACAACGACGCCTCACCCGAACCGAACACGGAAAATATCCCGGCGTTGTTACCGACCCGAGACACTGGGTCTACTCCTGCCCGGATGGAAGCCGCATCAGTTTTCTCGCCGGCGACGACAACGGCATCATCCAGGTCTTTTTCATCTCTCCTTTGGGCGGTGACACTGTGCAGGTAACACATCATAGCTCGTCGGTTCAAAGCTCCGTACGCTGGCACCCAGGTGGAGACAAAATCGCTTATGTGTGTGATAATAGTATCTATGTTTGCGATGTCAGGCCGGGCCTGTCTTTTGGCAGGACTGTGCGAATGACCCGAAAAACTCCACAGCCGCCGTTATCTTCCATCTGGTCTCACGATGGCAAAACCATCGCATTCAATCGACCTGTTCCTGATGGTGGAAAATCATATCAGCAGATATTTTTGTTAAAGGTGCAATAGCGAGGAGAAAATGGATACCTGTAACTACACTCGACGCGATTTTTTAAGGGCGGCAGGTCTGGGCGCCGCGGCAATGGCGATTCCCGGATGTGTGAACGCCTCCGACCGCTCCGCCAGTGGGAAATCGCCACAAAAGCCGAACATCATATTTATTATGGCCGACGATCTGGGCTACGGCCCCCTGGGTTGTTATGGACAAAAGCTGATTGAGACACCCAACATTGCCCATCTGGCCGGTGAAGGTATGCGCTTTACGCAGGCCTACGCCGGCTTTACCGTCTGTGCGCCAAGCCGCAGCGTCCTGATAACAGGGTTTCACATGGGCCACACATCTGTGCGCGGTAACTCCGGCGGAATCCCGCTGCTCGATGCCGATGTCACCGTAGCAGAAGTTCTGAAATCCGCCGGCTATGCGACAGGCATCTTCGGCAAGTGGGGCCTCGGTGAGCACGGCACATCCGGCGTGCCGTACAAACAGGGCTTCGATGAGTTCTTTGGGACCCTGCATCAAATACACGCTCACTTTTACTATCCTGAATACTTGTGGAAAAACGATAAAAAGTACCCCTTGCCGGGTAACGCCAATGGCAGGCGCGGCCAGTACACCCATGACCTCATCGTCGAAGAGTCACTCGGCTTTATCCAGGCTCACCACGATGAGCCATTTTTCCTGTATTTGTCATTTGCCATCCCCCATTACGAATTGTTAGTGCCGGAAGACTCACTGAAACAATACAGGGGTAAATTTCCCGAGACCCCGTATACCGGTCGTGGCCGCCCGACCGGTTACCCCCATGACTATGCCGCTCAGGAGACACCCAAAGCCGCCATTGCAGCGATGATTACCCGCATGGACCGCAACATAGGCCGAATAGTGTCTCTGCTGAAGAAGCTCCGAATTGATAACAATACAATCGTTTTCTTCACGAGCGACAACGGACCAAGCAAGGGTGCCGGTGCGCCTGATTTCTTCCGTGCCGCAGGTCCCTTGCGCGGTTACAAAGGAGACTTCTACGAAGGTGGTATTCGTGTCCCGTTGATTGCACGATGGCCCGGAAAGGTAAAGCCCGGCACCGTCAGCGACCACGTATGCTATTTCGCCGACATCATGCCCACTTTGGCCGAGCTGGCCGGTGCCGAACCGCCCGGAAAAACCGACGGCATTTCAATCGTGCCGACGCTGCGGGCCGGTGACACCGTCGGCAGAAAACAGAATAAACACAAATTCCTCTACTGGGAGTACAAAGGCCGCCTTGCCGTACGTATGGGCAACTTCAAGGCCGTTCGGACCAAGAAGCTTGCACCTCTTGAACTTTACGACCTGAGCAAGGACATTGGCGAGAAAAACAATATCGCCGCCGCTCGCCCGGACATTATCGCTGCGGTCGAACATTACCTCAAAACCGCTCGTACCAGGCCCAGACCACAAATCGAACCCACAAAACCACCAGGCCGACAGTACCAGTAAGTTGAAAATGTTACTAAAGGAATAGACACTATGTATATGAATTTCTTGCAACCGAACGCTGCACTAACCAGGATTCTTCAATTGACCGTCGCGTTGTCTTTCTTGGCAACTGTTTCGTCTGCGGCGCCACGGGCCAACAACGCTGATACATCGACCCACCTGCAGGCTGCTGATACCGGCTCAGCGATTAAGCACGTCATCGTTTATAGAGAGCAAGGCCGATTCTGCGGCTGGCCCGCAAATCGAGGAATCTGGAGCTGGGGAAATGAAATACTGGTCGGCTTCACCTTAGGCTATTTTAAGGACACTGAAGACACACATGCCATTGACCGTGACAAACCCAGAGAAAATGGAATCCTGGCAAGGAGCCTCGACGGCGGCCTGACCTGGACAATTGAAAGGCCGCAGGCTCTGAGCAGCGCTTTTCTGCAAGAACACGCCTCAATCCCATGCCCCTGCGGTATCGACTTTGCCCATCCCGATTTCACTATGACCTGCCGCTCCGACAAATCGAGAAAAGGCTGCTCGAGGTTTCAGGTCTCCTGCGACCGTGGCAAATCCTGGTCGCTGCCCTACATCCTGCCGAGCTTCGGACAAAAGAGAATAATGGCCCGAACCGATTATATCGTTAACGACAAAAATGATTGCCTGGTTTTCTTAACCGCCTCAAAGACCAACGGCAAAGAGGGCAGACCGTTTTGTGCCCGGATAACCGACGGCGGAAAAACCTTCGACTTCGTTTCCTGGATTGCACCGGAACCGACAGGATATTCCATTATGCCTTCGACTGTTCGCTCTTCACGAACCCGGCTCGTCTCGGCCATACGCCGATATGAGCGAGGCGAAATCAACGCCGGCTGGATTGAGATTTATGTTTCCAACGACAACGGTCGGACATGGAAATTCCTCAGCAGAGCGGCCGATACCGGCGGCAGGGGTGGAAACCCACCGAGTATGATTGGCTTAAAAGACGGTCGATTGGCTCTCACCTACGGTTATCGAAGTGCCCCATCCGGAATTCGCGCCAAATTAAGCAGCGATAACGGCAAAACATGGGGAAAGGAAATCATTCTGCGCAGCGATGGGCGAAACTGGGACCTGGGATACACCCGCACCATCCGAAGGCCCGATGGAAAGCTTGTCACCATCTATTATTATTCAACAGAAAAATCGCCCCATCAATACATAGCAGCAACCATCTGGAACCCTGACACAGTTCAACCTGTGCCCTGAGTGGTCATCGACCACAGCCCTGCAGAATCAGGAATCTATCTTGGCTGTCCGAGCATTGCGATACTCCCTAATGGCGATTATGTTGCCTCGCACTCATTTTTCGGGCCTGCCTCGACAAGAAAGCGCATCGCCGTCTTCCGCTCCGGTGATGCCGGCAAGACATGGAATAAACTAACTGACCTGCACGGTCAGTGGTGGTCCGGCCTGTTCATGCACAACGACTCGCTATACATAATGGGCACAAGCAGTTGTGACACTGGCAGAGAATCAGGTGAGCGCCGGGCGAGCGCCAGAGGAGCAAGGTTCGTACGCATCGGCGTGCGCGCCCGGTCCTCACAGACTGGCGGGACCGATTCAAGAAATTTCAGCATGCGGGGCAGAGGGGTAAGAAAACAATCACTTTGGCATTGTTTTTTGATGGAAATTTCAAAAAAGCGGGTTTTTCGCGAAAGATTTGGGCGTGATTTTGGGCCAATCGTTGTTTTTGGGCTAAAAACGGGGATTTGGGGGTAAAAATTGGACACTTGGTTTTTTCAGCCTCGGGGGGAAAATTGGTGTAACTGCTTATTTCTAAAGGGGTTAAGGTAAAAAACAACAAGTTGCAAAAATGGCGTTTTTTTGCGCTTTTTGGGGAAAAATTGAAAAAAGTTGGCGCATTCGGCGCACTTTTGCGCGCTTTTTGACGAGATTTTAGGCACCTTCAATATTGGGCCAAAAATGAGGGTAGAAAAGTCAAGGGTAAAAATTGAGAAAAATAAGAAAAATTCTCGATGCACAGAGGACAGAAGGCAGAGGACAGAAGACAGAGGACAGAGGACAGAAGGCAGAGGATGGATGGTTTTTTTGAGTTTACGCGGATTTTTTGAGACTGTAGTAGCTTTAGAGAGGCCTGGTTTATCCTGGTGCTGCCGTTTCAACGGTTCAGCTTTACATAGCGATAGTAGAGTTATTTACTTGGCTGCGAGCCAGTTGTCGGCGAAGATTGCGAAGTCATGAAAGTTGATGACCGCGTCACCGTTTAGGTCCACCCGGTCGGATTCATCGCTTTCGGCAAGCCAGTATTCTGTTAAGTGGGCTAAATCTATCGCGTCAACACCGTCGGGGCAGAAGTAATCCCCTAATACCGGCTGCCACCAACTTAATTTAGGATAACTCATTCCTTCGCAGGTCATTTTCCAAATGTCATTAGTGCCGTTAATTCTCTCGCCGACGAAGTCCCAGCCGGCATCAAGGAAAGTGTTAATATCCTGCATCTGCGCAGTCGTCCTGCCTTCTCCGGCGGCACTGCTCCTCAAGCCGGAAGTTTCCGTGTCCCAGAAACAGGCTGTGAACGTACCATGATAATTGTACCCCACCAGGCCGCCGACATCACGAGTACCGGTCACCCGCCCCGTGGCGTAACAGGATGTGAGCGTACCAAGGCAATTCTACCCCACCAGGCCGCCGACATCACCAGTACCGGTCACCTGACCCGTGGCGTAACAGGACGTGAGCGTTCCATGCCAATTGTACCCCAGCAGGCCGCCGACTTCAACTCCGCCGTTCACCTCTCCCGTGGCGTAACACGATGTGAGCGTACCACTTCTAATCGACACCACCAGGCCGCCGACACGGGCATCGCCAGT
>JAUWIU010000006.1 GCA_030608075.1 Phycisphaerae bacterium | reverse complement strand
GCGCGTTATTTATTGTTTGGCGGTTTGATATTCAATAGGGTCTTTCAGTCCTGCTTCGGCAAATCCTTTTAATCTGAATCGGCAGGCGTCGCATCTGCGGCAGCTTCTTCCGGCGGGGTCGGGGTCGTAACAGGTGTGCGTCAGGGAAAAATCGACGCCGAGCCTTGTGCCTGTAAGGATTATTTCCGCTTTTGTCATATTCATAATGGGGGCAACGATGCGGTATCTGCTCTTGCCTGTGACGGCGGCTGCGGTGGCAAGGTTGGCTAATTTTTGAAAAGCGGAAATGAACTCGGGCCGGCAGTCGGGGTAGCCGCTGTAGTCGGTGCAGTTGACGCCGATAAATATATCGGATGCGCCGAGGACCTCGGCCCAGGCAAGGGCGTAGCTTAGGAATATGGTGTTGCGGGCGGGCACGTATGTGGTTGGTATTCGTTCTGGGCCGGCTAAATCGCTTGTGTCCTTTGGCACTTTGATTTTTGGGTCGGTAAGGGCCGAGGCGCCGAACGGAGCCAAATCGATATCGATTATACGATGTTCGAATGCGCCCAAAGAGCGAGCTATTTTTTTTGCGGCATCGATTTCGCAGCGATGCCGTTGGCCGTACCTAAAAGTCATGGCGCAGCAAAGCAGGCCCCGGCTGCGGGCGACAGCCAGAGTTGTGGCTGAATCAAGGCCGCCGCTCAGCAGGACGACGGTTTTTTTATTTTTCTGCAACATTCTTCATCAGCCTTGTCAAAGTTATCAGCATTTATTATATTAACTTGGCGGTTTTTTTGCGAGGCTCAACAAGATGGAGAAAAGGGCTGAATTTGAGTTATTCGACAACCCTCATCCTGAGCGGGAGTACCGCGTTACAATCAGATGTCCTGAATTTACTAGCGTCTGTCCGCGTACGGGTCAGCCTGACTTCGGCGAGGTCATTATCGAGTATTGCCCGGACAAGGTTTGCATCGAGCTGAAGAGTCTGAAGCTCTACATGCAGAGCTTCCGCAACAAGGGCATTTTTTACGAGGCGCTGACGAATGATGTACTGGATGATTTGTGCCGAGCGTGCAGGCCTCGGTGGATGAAGGTTACGTCGCGGTTCAGGCCTCGGGGGGGGATAACCACGGAGGTAGTCGCCGAATATAAACCAAGCAAATGACAATACGTGTTGTTTGAGGTGGTAAAATGAGCATAGTATTTCATTGCGAGTTCTGCAACAGAAAGATAGAGGCGCCGGATGATGCCGGAGACAAGTGGCTCAAATGCCCGGCATGCCATAACAAGGTGTATGTGCCGGGTGCGAAGAGAGGGGAAGAACTGAAACTTGCACCGATAGATGAAGAAGACCAGGCCAGGCAGGAAGAGCTGTTGGCCGAGACGGCCAAAGTCAGACAAGACATACTACTTGAACGAGATGCTCCGTATGAGTCAGGGGAAAGTGAGCTTCAATCAGATGAAAATGAGGTTCCAATCGCGGCATTCGGGACAAGCGATGAGGAGTTGAGGAAGAACATAGTTATCTATTTGCGTGAGATGGCTAACGGCAAACTGGAACCAGCGGAACAAACGGCAGAATTGATTGTGCCCTTTGCACAGAAAGCTGTGGATATTCTCGACAAGATTGCTTTCGGCGAAATACTTGAGCCGGAACTGGGTGACATTCCTTCACAGGTGCTTTCGGGCCTGATAAGAGACCTGCGAGCAAGAATGAACTGACTTTTACAGAGAAATTGGTAATAGCAGCAAAGCAGTCCTTAAAAAAGCACTCATATCGTAACTGCGCGGCGATTTTTTCGGCCTCCTGAAAAACAGGTCGCAGAGTTTCCTCCCTAATTTGGCTGTAATAAAAGTACTTCCTATATTTTACATAGAGAGAACAGAGCAATACGGCTGTTCCGCAGAGTGCCTGGGAGGAAATTTATTATGGACAAAGACATAACAATTGCCCACATTACCCATGAAGCGGTGGGTAAAATCGGGGGCATCGGGGCTGTGCTGCAGGGCCTGTTCACGTGCAACAGCTACCTTGAGGCTGTTAAGCGCTCAATCCTGATAAGCCCATTGTTTTCCACTGAAGGCTCTGTATCAGACCGACTGGGTGACGACGGGGAAGTTCTGTATTCATCCATTGATGGTATGATTAACACGGGGTATGGCCCGGCCTTTCGAAAAATCGAGCACTTCTACAACGTCGGTATCGTCTACGGCCGGCGAAGATTTCTCGACGAGCAAACAGGGGTAAAGAGTTCGCCGGAAGTATTGCTGATTGATGTACGCCATATGGAGGATGGGCTGGTAAATGAATTCAAGAAACAACTGTTCGAGGAATTCGGTATCCGCAGCGACCTTTACGAAAACCTGTGGGAATATGAGCAGTATGTGAGGCTTGCGCCGGCGGCGATTGCCGCCTTAAAGGCCATTGGTGCCGGTGGAGAGGAGACAATCGTTGTTTCGCACGAGTTCATGGGGATGCCGACAGTATTGGCAGCTATCGTGGACGCCGGTTGCAATTGGAGGACGGCCTTTTATGCGCACGAAGTAGCAACTATGCGGCGTATTGTGGAGAAACATCCGGGCCACGACACGATGTTTTATAATGCAATGAAGCGGGGACAGGAAAGGAAACTTTGTGTCTCGGAAGTATTTGGCAATCAGAGCTGGTATTTCAAGCACGTTCTTGTGGAGGCTTCACGCTACTGCGATGCGATATGTGCGGTGGGTGATTACATTGTTGACGAACTGCGGTTTCTGGCGCCGGGGTTTCAAACAACGAGGATTGACACGGTTTACAACGGCATACCGGCATACGAGAGCAGCGTCGGCGAAAAGCTTCACTCAAAAAGGAAACTTCAAGTTTATTGTGAGAGGCTATTGGGTTACAGGCCTGATTTTGTCTTTACGCACGTGACAAGACTGGTGCAGAGTAAGGGACTGTGGCGTGACCTGCGTATCCTCGAACATGTGGAAAGGGAGTTCAGGGCTCAAGACAAAACCGGGGTTCTGTTTTTGCTTTCGACGGAGGTCTCACAGCGGCGAAGCGTCGATATTTGCAAAATGGAGTCGTCATATAACTGGCCTGTGGCGCATCGAGAAGGTATGCCAGACCTTTCCGGGGGCGAGGCCACTTTCTACACGGCGATACAGGAATTCAACGCTCGAAGCCGCAACATAAAAATCATTTTTATCAACCAGTTTGGATTTGAGGCGAAACACTGCGGCAGAAGGATGCCGGCAGATATGGAATTTATGGATATCCGCAGGGGAAGCGACGTGGAATTCGGATTGAGTATTTATGAGCCGTTCGGGAGTGCGCAGTTGGAGGCGCTGACCTTCGGCGGGATATGCGTGGTCAGCAGTGTTTGCGGATGTGCTGGCCTTGTGCGTGACATAAGCGGGGGAGAAGACGTCAAGAACGTTATTATTGCCGACTACACGAGTCTGGAGAGACACAACTTTGCCGACATCGAAGACGTGCTTCAGATTGACAGGTCGGTGCGTGACGAGATAGAACATAGTGTCAGCGAAAGGGTGGCCATGCAGATATGCTCGCGGCTGGCAAAGAATGAGTCCGAAATCGAAAGCATGATTGAAAGCGGTTACAACCTCGCAAAGGATATGAGCTGGGATGTGGTGGTGAAGAAGTACCTTATGAAGAGTTTGCAGAAGGCCCTGCCGGAAGGGTGCAGCGAATATATTGGAGCGGAAGCGGGTACCTGAGGCTGGTTTTGCAGACGGTGAGGCTTTCGCTTGTTATTCCTGATACGTCGTCGCAACGGAAGAAAAGGCCCGACTGAGTGCATACTGGACCTGCAAAGGCCGAGTACAAACACATCGGCGTCCAAGCTCTGGTCACATAACTGGCCAACTGTTCGGTCTTTCCACCCTGTGTCTTTCTTGGTCCACACATTTTCTGTGGGCACGTCTGAGTTTCTGCGAATATAATATACAATACGGCAATAAAAGCTGAGCGCACTTTTGTATTCGAGAAATTCGTGCTCGCCGACTCTTAGAATGCAAAGTTGACTTGACTGTTGGTGAGAAATTGTTTAATGTTCCGTTGTGAGCCAGCCTGGGAAAAAAACAATTGTAGGTATCCTTGGCGGTATCGGCTCCGGCAAGAGCGCTGTGGCGGCAGAGTTTGCCAAACTGGGCTGCAAGGTGATTGATGCCGACAGAATTGCCCACCAACTGCTTGACGAGCCGGCTGTTAAGGATATAATAGTTACCTCATTCGGCAGCAGTGTATTGGACTCGGCGGGGAAGCTCGACCGCGGAGAGCTTGGCGAGGTCGTTTTTGCCGATAAAGAAAAACTCTCAGTACTTAATGAGATAATTCATCCTGCCGTTCTGAGAAAGGCCGAGGAACTGATAGAGTTGTACAATCATCAAAGTGAGGTTAAGGCAATTGTTCTGGATATGCCGCTGTTGGTGGAAGTCGGGTGGGACAAGAGGTGCGACAGGCTAATTTTCGTTGATTGTGAGGAAAAACTGAGGGCCGAGAGAGGCAAAAAGACGTGGATTTTTAAGGAAAACGAGGATAAAATAAAAATTCGGGAAAATTTTCAGATTTCTCTGGACAATAAGGCCGGGCTTTCCGATAATGTGATAGACAACAATTCTGGCTTTTCTGCATTGGCCAGGCAAGTCGCTGATATCTTCTCTAACATTGTGGATAACTGATAAGCGGGGTTTATCGCAGGTTGCGTGATTTTTTGTACAGGCAATACCCCTTTTTGACATATATTGTGTAGTAAGTTTGTTTCCGCTGTTCAAGGTTCAAATCCTATTAGATTCCAGCGGGCGGCGTATTCCGCGAAGAGAAAAACCAAATTGCCTTAGGTATTCACAGGAGTAATTATGGCTAAAGCGGCTGCAAAAACTGAAAAGGCGAGGACGAAGAGACGTAAAACCCCAAGGAAAAAAGAGTCGGCTGAAGTGCAGGCCTCGGCGGAGACGACCACAGCGACGGTGGAACAGCTCAGCGAGGCTGAAGAAGCTCTGATGGCCAAGAAAGCCGAGGAAGAATCGACACATGCAAAGTATGAGCGAATCAAGAAGGGCGAGTTGTATCTGACGGATTTGCAGAAGATGACGGTGCAGGAGCTGCACGAGGTAGCCAAGAATGAGAATATCATAGAATACAGCGCGCTTAAGAAGCAGGATTTGGTTTTCCGGATTCTGAAAGAGCGTATTCGTCAAAGCGGCCTGATGTACGGAGAAGGAGTGCTGGAGGTATTGCCTGACGGGTACGGATTTTTGCGAAATCCGGATTACAACTACCTGTCGTCTCCCGACGACATATATGTTTCGCCTTCTCAAATCCGGCGGTTTGGGCTTCGGACGGGCAATAGTGTGTCGGGGCAGATCAGGCCGCCGAAAGACTCTGAAAAGTATTTCGCCCTTTTGCGTGTTGAGGCCATAAACTATGAGGAGCCCAATAACCTTGCAGAAAAAGCTGTGTTCAGCGACCTGACGCCGCTGCATCCGGAAGAAAGGTTTATACTGGAAACCGTGCCAGAAGAGTTGAACATGCGGATAATCGATTTGGTAACGCCGGTAGGCATGGGTCAGCGTGGTCTGATTGTTGCTCCTCCTCGAACGGGCAAGACGGTCCTGCTTCAGAAGATAGCAAACGCCATCAGTACAAACTACCCGGAAGCAAAGCTGATTGTGCTGCTGATTGACGAACGTCCCGAGGAAGTTACTGAAATGGAGCGCAAGACCGCCGATGACGTTGAGGTTATAAGCTCGACCTTTGACGAGCCCGCCGCCCGTCACTGCCAGGTGGCTGAGGTTGTGATTGAAAAGGCAAAGCGCCAGGTGGAGTATGGGCAAGACGTTATCATTCTGCTGGACTCGATTACGCGACTTGCGCGGGCGTACAATACGGAGATGCCGCATTCGGGCAAGATACTGACCGGTGGCGTTGATGCAGGTGCGATGCAGATGCCGAAGAGATTTTTCGGGGCGGCAAGGAATGTGGAGCACGGCGGCTCACTGACTATCTTTGCGACGGCGTTAATTGACACCGGCTCAAAGATGGATGAGGTTATCTTCGAGGAGTTTAAGGCGACCGGGAATATGGAACTGCACCTTGACCGCCGTCTTGTGGACAGAAGGACGTGGCCTGCTATCGACATCAGCCGAAGCGGCACCAGAAAAGAGGAACTGCTGCTGGATGAAAAGGAGCTTAAGCTTGTGTACCGGCTGCGAAGAGTGCTGAGCGATATGAACGTTATTGAAGGGATTGAACTGCTCAAGAGCCGTCTTGCCAAGTGCCGCACGAACGCGGAGTTTCTGATGACAATGAATATCGATTAGGCGAGGCTGCGGGACAAGGCGGGTTACGGCAGTGGCGCGAAAACTCGTGGCTTAGGCAGGGGCTTCTCGGCTGCTGCCGAGTCGGGCTTTGTCGGGTATGGATTATTGATGAGCGGAGTTCGGCGCAGGCGGCGGCCGGCGGTAGAAGCGGCTTTTTGTGAGTTAATTTATACTTAATTGTTTGCTTTACATTACAGTCCGGCTTTATTAAGATAGAATTCCGGCTGGTCGCAACCATGCCGGGATTTTTTATAGGTAATCATCAGCTATAAGGCAGATATTATGGCAGAGCAGCTTTCGAGGGTTTATGAGCCAAAGGCAATAGAAGTGCTGGCAAATGAAATCTGGTTTTCTGGTTCATATTTTCACGCTGAAGCATTTGCTGCAGGCAGAGATACCGCCGGGCTGGCCTATACGATTGTGATTCCTCCTCCTAATGTTACGGCTCCGCTGCATCTTGGCCACGCATTGAACAACACGCTTCAGGACATTCTGATTCGCGCAAAGAGAATGCAGGGCTTCAATACGCTGTGGATGCCGGGCACCGACCACGCTGGTATCGCTACTCAAACAGTTGTGGAAAAGCGAATCCTGTCGGAGGAAAATAGACGCCGGACAGATTTTGCGCGTGAGGACTTTGTCCGGCGTGTTCAGGCGTGGAAGGACGAGTATGAAGAGCGAATCATCGAACAACTCAAGGCGATGGGCTGCTCATGTGATTGGCAGCGAACGCGGTTCACGATGGACCCGGTGTGCGCCAAAGCAGTTAGGGCTGCGTTCTTCAGGCTTTTTGCCGATGGGATGATTTATCGGGGAAAACGGCTGGTCAACTGGGACCCGGCAACACAAACGGTACTGGCCGATGACGAGGTCGAACACGAAACGGTACAGGGACACTTTTGGTATATGCGGTATCCGCTTGTGGAGCCGGTTGATATTCAGGGCAGGCGAGTGGAGTATGTTACTGTCGCGACGACCCGTCCGGAGACGATGTTGGGCGATACGGCTGTTGCGATGAACCCGGCTGACAAGCGTGCCGGCAGTCTTGTCGGCAAAAAGGTACGGCTTCCGATTGTCGGTCGTGTTATCCCAATCATAGCTGATGAGCACGTTGTTTTGCCCGAGGCCGACAGCGAAGACGAAAAGGCGAGGTTCTCTACCGGCTTTTTGAAGGTTACCCCCGCGCACGACCCGGATGACTGGGAGATTGGTATGCGACACGGCCTGAAGGTTGTCAACGTGATGGCGCCGGACGGGACGATTAGCGACAAGTTCGGGTGGGAGGACGCAGACAACCCCGACGCCCAGGCGCTGTTGGGAATGGACCGTTTCGAGGCGAGAGAGGCCATCGTGGAGTGGTTCCGGCAGGAAAAGCTGCTTGAGGATGTGAGAGAATACACACACGAGGTCGGCCATAGTTATCGCAGCCATGTGCCGATTGAGCCGTATCTTTCCGACCAGTGGTATATTGCGGTTAAGAAGCCCATCAAACATCTGGCGGACAAATTCGGTGATAGTTTTATCGAGGGCACCGATATTCCGGTAAATTCGCTGGCGGGGCTGGCATTGAAGCCACTGCTCGATGGCCGATTGCATTTTGTCCCCGAGCGGTACGCCAAGACATATCAAAGCTGGCTTGAGAATCTGCGCGATTGGCCTATAAGCCGGCAACTCTGGTGGGGACACAGGATTCCGATATGGTCAAAACCCGGTGGCAATGGGCGGGCCAAGCCTAATCTGTCGAAGTTGAGCAACAAGGTACATTTGCTTCAAATGACCAGCGATGAGGGTGCCGTTACATTTGTCTGCATCAGGAGTGGAAACGAGGATATTGAAAAGCAGTTCGAAGCCGATGGTTGGACAAGAGACCCGGACGTTCTGGATACGTGGTTCAGTTCGGCGCTTTGGCCATTCAGTACGATGGGTTGGCCGGAAGATACGCCGGAGTTGAAAACGTTTTATCCGGGTGATGTGCTGTGCACGGCCCGTGAGATTATCACGCTGTGGGTATCACGAATGGTGATGATGGCTCAATACTGCGTTGGAGATATTCCTTTTCGCGACGTTTACATTCACGCGATGATACAGGACGGCGAGGGACGCAAGATGTCCAAGAGCCTTGGCAACGGCATTGACCCTCTGGTTGCCATTGACAGCCACGGTGCTGACGCGATGCGTTTTACACTGGCCAGTATGACCACAGAGACACAGGATATTCGTATGCCGGTGGCAGCAATGACACTGCCCGACGGGCGGAAGGCAAATACATCTCCCAAATTCGATATAGGGAGAAACTTCTGCAACAAGCTCTGGAACGCCTCGCGGTTTGCGATGATGAATCTTGATGGTATTGAGCCGGGAAAATTCGCCGAAGATAAAATGACGATTACGGACAAATGGATTCTTTCGCGGCTGGCACAAACTGCGGCAGAGGTGACAAAGCTGCTGGACGAATATAAGTACAGTGAGCCTTTGATGCAACTATACAGGTTTTTCTGGAACGACTTCTGCGACTGGTATCTTGAATGGATAAAGCCGCGAATGCGCGACCCGGGGCAGAGACCTATCGCCCAGAATGTACTGGCATTTGTTCTTGACCAGATTTTGCGGCTGCTGCACCCATTTGTACCGTTTATCACCGAAGGCATATTCCAAAAACTCAATGAGACCGCTCCGGTAAGAATACTGGGCGGTCTTGCCCAAACCGAACAGTCCGAGGCGTTGGTCGCTGCACAGTGGCCGAATGGGCTGGATGAACTGGCTGACGAAAGTATTGAAAGTGAGGTTTCGACTGTTCAGGGTGTGATTCGAGCGATAAGGGACATGAGAAGCGAGTATAACAAGGCGCCCAGGGAAAAGCTGAAGGTGTCGGTAAGTTCGGCCCAGGAAACGGCGGATATTTTGAATTCAAACAGCGAGCTTGTCTGCCAACTGGCCGGGTTGGAAGAGTTTACGGCCGCAAAGGGAGTTGATAAACCGACGAACGCCGCGGCCACAATTGTTGAGCAGATGCAAATCTACCTTCACGATGCAATAGACCCTGTAGCCGAACGCAGGCGGCTGAAAAAGCAGAAAGAACAACTGGACAACGCCAGGAACGCTGTAGAGGCGAAGCTGGCCAATAAGAATTTTATTACCAGGGCCAAGCCGGAGGTTGTTGCTAACGCGCGAGAAAAGCTGGCGGAGTTGTCCGAACAACTGGTAACCGTAGAAAAACACCTTGGGGAGTTGACAGGCGAAAAATAGTGCCCTGTTGCTCATGATTCAGTGGTTGTCATTCCGCGCTTGACGCGGCGTCCAGTCTTTCGATAAACTGGATTTCTGCTTTCGCAGGAATGACGAGTCATCAATTAACCTGTCAGGCAGCAGCGGAAATGAAAAAGCCGGAAGGGGGCTTTTGCCTTTTGCCCTTTTGTTTATGAAAGGCGGCGTTGAATGGAAACTGAAGTTGAACTGTCGCGTCTGATTATTAACGAAACGTCGGAGCAGCAGATAGTCGTGTTAAAGGAGCGTAACGGGGAGCGCAGCTTTCCCATCGTTATCGGGATAGTCGAGATTCTTGCAATCGACCGGCGGTTAAAGGGCCTCATGCCGCCGCGCCCGATGACACACGATTTACTGGACAGCGTAATCAAAAATCTCGGCGCCAAGATTAAAAAAATAGTTATAAACGACCTGCGTCACCACACTTTCTACGCAAAGATACATCTGGACTTTGACGGTCGAACTGTAGAGGTCGACTCTCGCCCTTCGGACGCCATTGCCTTGGCGGCGGCGTCAAGTGCGCCTATTTACGCTGCCGAGCACGTCTTCGATAAGACCAGTGAGTGAAGAGGTTTGAAAGAAGCAATAGTGCAACGGCAGCGCAGAGCATGGTGTCGGCGACATTGAAAGCGGGCCAGTGCCTGCCGGGCCAGTAAATAACATCGATAAAATCCCGCACGAGCCCATCGTTGAAGAGTCTGTCCCAAAGATTGCCGAGAATTCCCGCGGCAAAAAGTGCCAGAGCAAGATGGACAGATTTTTGCCTGGTGCGGCTGAAGAAAAAGATACCGAAGACAATTATCAAGGCAGCGATTGATACTGTCGCCAGGGCCCATCGTTGCCCTGATGCTATTCCGAAAGCGGCGCCGGAGTTTTCCGCCATTATCAAAGTGAGGAAACCATCGATGACGGAGAAGCTGTGGTCGGGACGGCTCGGCAGCCATTGGAACACAGCCTTTTTGCTCCACAAATCCAGCGTGGTGCCCAGCACGATGACAAGCCAGAAAACAAGGTGGGCGTTTAGGCTCGGCAGCGTGGTTGATGAGCATCGGGACAAGAAACCACGCCCTATGCGCCGGGCCCTGGTTTTTTCGTTTTCAGCATCCGTCATAACCTTACTGTGGGCATCCAGCAAAAAACGACAATTTGCAGGCTACGAGTTCGATTTTGCACTACTTTTCCTGCTTTGAATATTTTTGTATCAGTCGGATTAACTTGTCGCGATTGGGTTGGTCGGGATTCAGGTCCAGCGAGATACGCCATTGCTGAATTGCCTTTGCTTTGAAGGTCTCGTCGAAGGTGCCGTCGTCCTTTTTGCCTTTTAACATATAGGTAACGCCAAGGCCCCTGTATGCGTCCCAATCCTTATCATTTATCTCAACTGCCATGCCGTAGTTTTCCATTGCTTTGTCGATGTCACCAGACCGCAGGTAGCAATATGCGAGATATTTATGGGCGGGGCCGTTATCAGGCTCGATTTGCAGGGCCGAGGTCAGCAGCTCTTTGGCCGGCTCGTTGCGATTGGTCTTCAGATATGAGATTGCCAAAGAAGTCATAACGTCCGGGTTGTTACTGTCTATTTCGAGCACGCGTTTGTAAGATGCAATAGCCTGCTCATGGTCGTCTTTTGAGCCGTAAATATCTCCAAGTAACTGCTGGATTTCCGCGATGTCAGGTGCAATTTTCACAGCTCGCTGACCATACGTCAAAGCATTGTCGTAGTCCTTGATTTGATAGTAGCTTTCAGCGGCATTGAGGTGGGCCTGGAGATGGTCGGGCTTTAGCTCACAGGCTTTGGCGTACGCCCTGACCGCGTAGGCAAATTCCTTCATAATCTGGTAAACGCGACCGAGACTAAAGTAGGCCTGGAAAGACCATGGATTAAGCTCTGTGGCCTTTTCGTAGGAGGCGGCACTATATTCGTAATCCTTCATCTTCTCGTAAATCTCACCGAGCAGATAGTAAGCAAGGGAAAACCGTGTATCTTCCTGTATCGCCGAGTCCAGTTTTTCGATGGCCAATTCATTTTCGTTGTGCTCGGCGTGCACTACGGCGTCAACATATAAGTCAACCGCTTTTTGCTGCTGATTGCAGCCGACAGAAAACAACAGAAACGCGTTTGTCAGGCAGAAGACAAGTGTATAGCGCAGTTTCCTGAGCGTAACTTTGCCCGGCTGCTCACGGCTTATCTTAGCTTTGCGGCTGTCGGTCAAACCGAGTGTGCTGTCACGATTTGATATTGTGGTACTATTAGCCATAAGTGTCCCCTTTTTTGACATACATCGACAATTCACGAGCATTCCGCACAAAAAATTCCTGATTTTCGGCCAATTATATCAGAGTAAACACGGCTGTCAAAAGATTTTGGCAGGGAGAGTTTTTTGTTTTGTGCGGTTTTTTCTAAATATTTGACATAGGTGCAGCGGGCTTATATCATACGAGCCAAGCTGGTTGATTGTGTTTAGGATTCGAGGTATGCAGCCCGGCTGAGATAAGGGTGCCGGGTTTGCGGGAAGGGCCTTTTTTATGGGACGACAAAAAGCGACCTCAACCCGTCCGGGTAAACCGTTTGCACTGATTATCCGCGACGGGTGGGGCTATAACCCAGACCCTGCTGAAGACGAGTACAACGCCGTCAAGTGCGCCAATACGCCCATAGACGATATGCTGATGGCCGAGTATCCGAACTGCCTTATTCACACCTTCGGCGAATACGTGGGGCTGCCGGACGGGACCATGGGAAACAGCGAGGTTGGCCATCAAAACATCGGGGCCGGCAGAATCGTTCCGCAGGAATCGGTAAGAATCACCAAGGCCATCCGTGACGGGTCTTTCTTTGAGAATAAGCAACTTTTGAATATGGTTGAATTCGTAAAGAATAATGACGGCCGGATGCACCTGATGGGCCTATGCAGCGACATAGGGGTGCACTCACTGCTGGACCATCTGTACGGTCTGCTGGAGCTGGCGAAGAAAAATGGGCTCGAAGATGTTTTCATCCACGCCTTCACGGACGGACGGGACTCGCCGCCGGACAGCGGAGCAGGGTACGTAGCCGAAATAGAGAAAAAGGCGGCACAAATAGGCGTGGGCAAAATCGCGACCGTGATGGGCAGATTCTACGCGATGGACCGTGACAGTCGATGGGAGCGCGTACAAAAGGCTTACGAATGCCTGAGACTCGGCAAGGGTCTTAAAGCAACCAGTGCAGCAGAGGCTGTTGCCGGGAGTTACGAAAAAGGCGTAACGGATGAATTCATCGAGCCGACCTGTATCGTCAATGAAGACAACGAGCTGATAACCACCATCAAGGACGGTGACGGCGTAGTGTTTTTTAATTTCCGCGGGGACAGGCCCCGTGAAATTACCCGGGGCTTTGTCGAGCCGGACTTCAGAGGTTTTGTCCGGACGAGCCGGCCGGAGATATATTACGTCTGTATGACCGAGTACGACGTAACGATACCGGCACCGGCGGTGTTTGCGAAGCCGGCAAAAATGAAAAATATCTTAGCTGCTTACTGGAGCGGGGCAGGGCTTAAGCAATTTCGCTGCGCGGAGACGGAAAAATACGCACACGTTACTTTCTTCTTCAACGATTATGCCGAGAAACCGTTCAGTGGCGAGGACAGACAGATTGTGCCTTCGCCGCGGGTTCGTACGTATGACTTGAAGCCTGAGATGAGCGCTTATGAGGTTACCGGCGTTGTGCTGGAGAGGCTTGATTCGGGCAGGTATGATGCGGTAGTGGTCAATCTTGCCAATCCGGATATGGTAGGCCATACTGGTGTACTGTCGGCGGCAATTAAGGCCGCTGAAGTAGTCGATGAATGCGTGGGAAGGGTCCTGGATAAAATCAAGAGTTTGGGCGGGGAGGCTATAATTACGGCCGACCACGGCAACTTTGAAAAGATGTGGGACTTGGAAAAGAATCAGCCGCATACCGCGCACACAATCGGCGATGTGCCGCTGATTGTGTTTGACGAGCGTTACAAGAAGGCACGACTTCGCGAGGGCGGAAAACTCGCCGATATAGCCCCTACCTTACTGCAGATGATGGGACTTCCGCAGCCGGAAGAAATGACCGGACAGAGCCTGCTCGAAAGTTGACAGAATAGCATATAGTAATAGCGGACAGCGGATAGAAACTACACACCATAGGCTAAACGCTGTTTTTTTACAGGGGTGGGAGAAAATAATGGGCCGAATTGTCGTCCTTGACCAGAACATGGTAAATACGATTGCTGCCGGCGAGGTGGTTGAGCGGCCTGCGAGCGTGGTCAAGGAACTGATGGAAAACAGCGTCGATGCCGGAGCGACGAGGATGACGGTATCGATGGAGGACGGGGGACGAAGGTTAATCTCGGTGGCAGATAACGGCTCCGGGATGGATGCGGCGGATTTGGCCTGCGCGTTTGAGCCGCACACCACAAGTAAAATCAGGACCAGCTCGGACCTGTGTGGCATATCGACGTTAGGCTTCCGAGGGGAAGCATTAGCGAGTATCGGCTCGGTGGCACAGGTACGGGCGGTGAGCAGGACGCGGGATTCGGCCGGCGGCAACTGCATAGAAATTGACTGCGGCAACAAGGGCAGAGTCGGCCCGTGCAGTGCAGATTACGGCACAACAATCCAGGTCAGAGACCTTTTTTATAAGCTGCCGGCGAGGCGCAAGTTTCTGAAGACCGCGAATACCGAGGCCGGCCACATTACCGAGCGGTTCATACGTATGGCGCTGGCCAACTGCGATTTGGATATGACGCTTATGTCAAACGGGCGGGAGGTTTATCAGCCGCAGGGCGGCCAGGGCATCGGCAGACGGATAGCGGAACTGTTCTCCCAGGAGATTGTGGAGAATCTGATTGAAACCGAAAGCAGCGAAAGGGGTCTGCATATTCGGGCGATGTTAGGCAAACCAGCTATTTCGAGAACAAACAATAAGTTTCAGTACGTATTTTTGAATGGACGTTTTATCCGTGACAAATTCATCTCGCACGCAATCAAAGAGGCATATCGGCCCATCCTGGAGTCGCAGAGGTTTGCAGTGGTCTTTTTGTTTATTCAGATGCCCTACGAAGATTATGACGTGAATGTTCATCCGACCAAGATTGAGGTGCGTTTCTATAATGCCAATCTGGTACATTCGCAAATTCTTGGTTGTTTGCGAGAGAAACTCCTGGGGACAGAGCTGGCAGTGGAGGCGAAGCTGCCGACTGTTTCTGCAGGGGTTACATCGACGGCGCAACAAAGAAGCCAGCAAATCAGTGATGCAATGTCTGATTTCTTCAAAAAGCACCGGCCGGTTAATACTCAGCAGCGGTTCGGCTTTCGCACGGCAGGCGGGACAGAATCAACATCGAAAGATACGAGACAGCGGTTCGCAGAAAGGGTGGGCGGTCTGCAAACGCAACGAAGATTCCTGCAGATACAGGACAGCTTCATCGTAGCCGAGACGGACGACGGATTTGTCATTATCGACCAGCACGCGCTGCATGAGCGTATAATGTACGAAGAGCTGCACAGGCGGATGCAGGAAAGCAAACTCGAATCACAGAAACTGCTGATACCTGAAAGTTTCGAGATAACCGACACCGAGGCCGAGACGTTAGAGACCAACGCCGAGCTTATTGAAAAGCTTGGAATCGAGCTGGCGCCGTTTGGGCCACGAACGCTGGCGATACAGGCATTTCCGGCACTGCTGTCAAAGGCCGACCCGCTGGATTTTGTCCGTGATTTGATTGACCTGCTCAGCGACGTATCCCAACAGAACGTCGACGCCGAGAAGCTGCTCGACAAGGTCCTGAATATGGCTGCGTGTAAGGCGGCAATAAAAGCGGGCCAGAAGCTAAGCGACAATGAGATAGAACAACTCCTTGCGGACAGGGAAACGGTGGAGTTGGCCGGCAGATGTCCGCACGGCAGGACTACAACGATAAAATTTTCTTTGAGTGATTTGGAAAGGCAGTTCAAGAGAACCTGATGAACAAATGGTGGTGGCTGTTTTTGCTGATGCTGATGCTGTGCTGGGCGGCTACGGGTCTGGCGATATTTGGCGTCCCGCGGGACGAGGCCGGCAGCGGTATGGCCGTGTCGAATCGCCCAGACAGAATCGTTTCGATGTCACCAAATCTTACTGAGATACTTTTCGCACTTGGTCTTGAGGAAAAAATAGTTGGTGTGACAGTTCGCAGCGACTATCCGCCGGCGGCGACGAGGAAGCCGAAGATAGGGACATTCTGGCAGCCTAATATCGAAGCGGTGATAGCGTCGAGGCCGGCGCTGGTGATTACACTCGGATTCACCCAGCAAAGAAATCTTGCGCAGCGACTGAGACGAATGGGCTGTAACACGCTGACGGTGGAGATTGAAAAAGTTGGTGAACTTTTTGAGGCGATAAGAAGGATTGGTTCTGCGACTGCAAGACAGAGGCAGGCGGACAAATTAGTCCGTGACATCAGGCAAAAGCTGGACAGACTGTCAGCCCTGGTGGGGACCGAACCAAAGGTGCGAGTGCTTTGGGTCATCCAGAGAGAGCCGCTGCGTGTGGCCGGGACAGACACATTCGTCAATGAGATGATAGAACTGGCCGGCGGCGAAAATGCCATAGGCCCTACGGTGCACAAATATCCCCCAATCGGAGCCGAGCAGGTCATCGGGTGCGGGGCTGAGGTAATAATTGAGCCGACAATGGGTTCGGACAATGCAGCCGGCCAAAGGAACAGAGCGATGGAATACTGGAGCAGGTTCAGAAACCTGCCTGCAATGAAAAACGGACGGGTCTACGTTATCCGCGGTGAGACGGTATCTCGGCTGGGGCCGCGACTGTACGAGGGGGTGGAAGTAATCGCCAGGTGTTTAAGGCCGGGGCTTTTCGAGAACTAAAGTAATGTCCGCCGGAGAACCACTGACAGCAAAGAAGTTAGCCGCAACAATTGTGTCGGCGATTGTGATAATGTTGATAGTGATGTTTGCGTGCTCTCTTGTCGGCCCCAGAGTTATTTCTTTCAAGGCGGTATTTTCCCCAGCCGGCCCCGTGGAAGCTATAAATCCGGACTATGAAATATTTGTTCATGTGAGACTGCCCAGGATAATTCTGGCTTGTCTGGTTGGAGCGGCATTGGCATGTTCCGGCGTGGTCTTTCAGGCACTTTTGCGAAATCCGTTAGCAGACCCATACATCTTAGGCATATCCAGCGGAGCCGGTTTGGGGGCAATTGTTGCGGTTATCAGCGGACTGAACTGGACGCTGTGGGGGCGTTCGCCGATAGCGGTCTTCGCATTTGTGGGGGCATTAGGGACTGTCTGGCTGGTTTGGTTTATCGGCAGAACGACGGGCAGGTCTAATGTGACCGGCCTGCTGCTTGCAGGCGTGGTGGTGAACGCGTTTTTTTCAGCGGTGATTATGTTTCTAACGTCAGTAGCAAAAAGCCAGGATGTGCATTCGACGATATTCTGGCTTATGGGCAACATGACCGAAGAGGACTTTTTCGTGCTTTGGGTTGGCGCCGGATCCGTGCTGGCGGGGATTGTCGGACTATTCTATATCAGCCCGCAGTTAAACGCACTTAGCTTTGGCGCTGATGACGCCCGGAGCATGGGCGTAAACACGGCGAGGACACAGATGATTGCTTTTGCAATCGCAGCGGCTATAACCGCTGTGGCGGTTAGTCTCAGCGGTCTTGTGGGATTTGTCGGTCTCGTTGTTCCGCACGGAGTCAGGCTGGTATTCGGCCCCGACCACCGTCAGCTGCTGCCGGTAAGTGCTGTCGCGGGGGCTATTTTCTTAGTGGCAGCGGACACGCTGGCGCGGACTGTCGTTGCGCCCGCCCAGTTGCCGGTTGGCGTGGTAACAGCCATTGTAGGCGGGCCGTTCTTTCTGATTTTGTTAGTCAAATACACACGCAGAGTGGGCTGGTTGGGCAAATGAGTATCATAGAGGTCAGCGATTTAAGTTTCGGATACTCAGAGGCTGAGGTTCTGCAGGGCCTCAGCTTCAAAGTTGAGCAAGGTTGTTTTCTGGCGATAGCCGGGCCCAACGGCGCCGGCAAAAGCACACTGCTCAATCTGCTCAGCGGGATTCTCAGGCCAAAGGCGGGCACGATAAGGATTGCTGGTGCAGCGATAGAATCGTACAGTGTCGAGGCGCTTGCAGAGAAAATAGCGGTGGTTCGGCAGGAATTTGTGCCGGTATTCGGATTTTCGGTAATCGAAACGGTGCTGATGGCAAGAACGCCTTATTTTGGCCGGATGGGCTTCGAGAGCAAAACCGATAGAGAAATAGTCCGCCTGGCGCTTGAGGCGACGGACACGGCCCAGTTTTCCTCGCGTCGGGTTGCGAGTTTGAGCGGAGGTGAGCGACAGCGTGTTTTCATCGCCAGGGCACTTGCACAAAACACGGCTATTCTACTTCTGGATGAGCCGACAAGCTTTCTCGATTTGAAACACCAGGTTGATATATATGACGTGCTCAAGGCCGCGCAGCTTGAAAAAGGCAAAACAATCGTACTGGTAACCCATGACATTAACCTAGCTGCCCAGTATGCGGACGAGATTCTGCTTCTCGGGGTGGGGCGCAGCTATCATATCGGTCCCGTGGACGATATTCTCAAAACCAGCCGCATCGAAAAGGTCTTCAGCGTCAAAGGATTTACGGGCCGAGTACGAAACCAGAGCTTCTTCCTGCCACTCGGCAAGTTCGCCAAAGACCGAGGAGCGGCCCAGATGCCGATGCAGCCACGAAAGAGCAATCCAGATAATTTTCCGTGCTAAGACTTTGCTTTTTATGAAGTTATGAATGTTAGAGGCAAATTTGCTTGAACATTTTAGTCGCGCGGCGTATACTTTGTGGCTTGATACTGCGTTAGAAGCTGAATAAGCACTGTACAGAATATGGTCTGTCATGCTATAATGAGTTGTTCCGTGCAGGTGCAGGAAAAGGTTTTGCTTCTGAGAAAGGTAGACAAAGAAGTGGCAAAGAAACGGAAAAAAACAGGTAAGATTTCGAGAGAAAAGGTCAGTGCAACCAGAAAAAAAAGAAGTCGCCTAAGTCCGGTTGAGATTGAGCAATTCAAAGAGCTGCTGCTGGAAAAACGCAGAGAAATTATGGGTAATGTAAACGAAATAAGCAACGAAGCTTTGAGAAAGTCTCGCCTGGAGGCGGCTGGAGACCTGTCAAGCATGCCTATCCATATGGCCGACATCGGCACGGACAACTTTGAACAGGAGTTTGCTTTGGACCTTGTCGACGGCGAAAGAAAACTGCTGAGGGAAATCGACGATGCGCTGCAGCGGATTGAGGAGAAGACCTACGGCATTTGCGAAGGTACGGGAAAGCAGATACCAAAAGCAAGAATTAAAGCAAAGCCCTGGGCCCGATACTGTGTTGAATACGCTCGAATGCTGGAACAGGGTACCCTAACCGAGCCGGAAGAATAAATGGCGGATTGATGTCCAAGTATGAAGCACAGATGCCCAATCTGCAAAACAATTGTTGAATCCTCATCTCGAAAACAGCTTCAAGGTGAAGAGTTTTTGCCTTTCTGCTCGGAGAGATGCAAACTAATAGACTTAGGCACCTGGCTGGACGCTGAATATAGGATAAGTTCGGCGCTGAGCGACAACTCCTCAACAGGACGGGCGAGTGGCGCCAATTCAGAAGGCCCAAAAATATTATAAAGTCTCTTGAAACTGAGCGATAATTAGTTATACATATTTCTTGAATCTGCTCTTTACCAATTCAGAACCGAATGTAACCCTTTTGAAAGGAAGAAAAATGGGTGGCGAAGAACAATCCGCTGCGGCTTTTGAGAATCTTGCCTTTACGAAGATATTCCAGACTTTCCGCATGGCCATTCAGCCGACCAAACTGATAATTGCTTTTCTGGCGTTGGCCCTCGTATGCTTTGCCGGCTGGATTATGGACCTGAGCAACCCGGTCGTTGCCAGGGCCAACGGAGATACGGAGCTGAACATCTATATGGTTAACCCTGAGCGGGTTCAGACATTTGTCGAGAACTACAAGGAAACCGGGCAGGCTACAGGATTATTTTCGACACTCTGGCACTTTGCCGCAGGGAAGTTTCAGGACACCTTAGACTCGCTTTTTGCATTGAACCTGACGGCTGTGGCTGCAAATATCGGTGAGTACTTTAGTGCAGTCAGATGGGCAGTAGTCTATCATCCTGTTTACTGCGTTATATTCTTTGTAATAAAACTTTCGGTGATTTCGATTGCCGGAGGCAGCATATGCCGAATCTCGGCGCTTCAGTTTGCCAGGGGTGAAAAACCCGGCCTGACCGAGGCGCTGCGTTTCGGCACAAAGAGATTCGGGAAATTCTTTCTGGCGCCGTTAGTGCCGGTCGGTATAACTATCGTTTTGGGGCTGCTTGTCTTTATTCTGGGGCTGGTGGCCAATATTCCGCGCGCCGGAGAGTTGATAATGGGTGTCTTTGTGCCGTTGGCTTTGCTTGTCGGAGCATTGATAGCGATTGTTTCGATAGGCACCGCTGCGGGTTTTAACCTGATGTTCCCTGCCCTTGCTTTTGAGGATTCAGACTGTTTTGATGCGATAAGCCGCTCTTTCAGTTATGTGTACGCAAGGCCGTGGCGAATGGGATTTTACACCGCTGTCGCCGCGGTGTACGGCGCAATTTGTTACACGTTCGTTCGATTCTTTGCATTCCTGCTGCTGCTGGCCGCGTATCTGTGCTCGCGCTTGGGTATCTGGGTCCATAACAGCACCGACGAGGTCAACAAGCTCGCCGCAATCTGGGCCGAGCCGACTTTTAGAAATCTGCTTGGTCCG
This sequence comes from Phycisphaerae bacterium, assembly GCA_030608075.1. Lineage (GTDB taxonomy): Bacteria > Planctomycetota > Phycisphaerae > Sedimentisphaerales > Anaerobacaceae > JAUWIU01. Next base: position 19,322 of record JAUWIU010000006.1, on the reverse strand, counting down.
GCAGGCATAGCCCAGGGCAACTGGTCCGAGACATGTGCGGCGTTTTTGGTGCGCCTGTCCTTGTGGGTTGTGGTCGGCCTGGTAGTTTCCTTTATAATCAGTTTCTACTTCTCGGCAAACACGATAATCTATGCGCTTTTACGGAACAAAGTTGACGATGCCGCTTTTGACGAAATCTATACGCCGCTTGATGCCGTCGGGGCCGAGCCGGGCGGCGCCGAACCAGAACCGGAACAATCACAACCACAGTCGGATTCAGAAACAGAAGGGCAATAGCATATCCACTTTTAACCTGCGTAAGGGGCTGCTATTTACCGTTAGGGACATCGAGAAAAATGAGTTGGGTGCCGTAGTTGACCGCGTACGTTAGTCCGTCCCAGATGCCGATGTCGCTCGTATAATTAGGCGTTTCCCCGTGAAAGAGTCGCCTGGGTCTGGCCGGCTCCGAGACATCGTAGACAAGCACTCCAAAACTATTCGCCGCTTCAATCAGCAGATTGCCGCGCACAATCAGACGGGTTAGCGTTCTTCTGCCTGCCATGCGTTCTATCGGCGTGGCCTTGCGCCGGCCGACCATTTGACCGCGAAGCATCCCATTTTCGCCAGGCGTCAATTCATATAGATATATCCCCGATTGTGTCGTAACATAAAGAATACCATTTGCATAAGCAACCGCCCCTACCCACTTGCCATCATAGGTATATCGCGGCATCTCAAATTCCCCGTAATATATGGGCTGAGGTTTGGTCGGTTCGGCCAGGTCGAACATAACCACTTGTGCTCCAGAGGCAGAAAGACAGATTAGCTTGCCCTGGGCAATCTGCATTTGCCTGGCAGGGAAATATTTCAATTTCGGAGCATTTAAACCTAACTGCGGTAATGTAACGGTGGCAACTATCTCAGGCTTGTCGTGATTGGCCAAAGATAACACTAACAATTCGCTGAAATCGCTGACATAGCAGTAGCGGCCATAACAGGCCACACTTCCGCCACCCCATATATTGGGCCGGGCTATTTCTTCATCGCTTATCCGCCGCGGCTCATTTGGATTGCTCACATCAGCGACCAACAGTCGAATCGGGTCTACATCTGCATCGGTCGCTGGCTTCTTGTCGTCCGGTGAGATGGGCCGATAGACAACATACAGACGGTCACCCCGAACGAAACATCCGAGAATATACTGCGCACGGTTACGGGCTATCGGTGGTGTAGCAAAAAATCGTGTCTCGGACAGATGAAAGCCTTCCCTTGTATAGGGGAAGCGGTAGATATCGAGGAAAAAGTGCTGTTTAACGGGAGTGTCCCAATCTAAACGCTTCTGGTCTTTGCCTGCCTGATAGCCGGTACTGACCCTGAACATCAAGTCACCCTGCACACAACAGACTGCCTCCGGTCGGTGTGGCTGGCGACGAACCTCGTCGTCTCCGAGTGCCTCACCTGTCCAGTTGTACTCATTTTCAGCCTGCACCCAGAAGGATATTTTTGAGACTATTTCCCTGCCATTGTGTATTTTAACCAGCTGAAGGTTGTGCCCGGCCTGCGACATAGAGACGCAAAAAATAAAGGCTGCCGATAGTCCCACGGTCCAGGCGATGGTTTTCTGACCTGGCTGCCAGCGCCACTTTCGCCTAAATGCAATTATGGATAAAACTACGCAAGCAACCGATGCCGCTATGGCCACAACCAGGAACAGGAGATATTGTAGATACTCAGGTGAAGTGACAATCTGCCACAGTGCCTGCCAGCAACTCAGGCGGTAAACAGAAACGGGGATGCCGACCGGTCTGAATATCTTCGCACCGGGCTGGCGCCAAGCCGACGAAAGCGACCAGATTAAAAACTGCAAAACGGACTTGCGCCGTGTGACCTCCATTTGTTCAAAGAGGTTCATCCACCCAAGCCAGGGTACAAGTAGGGGCAGAAAATAGACTAATAGTGCCGCCCAGATGGCTAACAAGACCGCTTTGGCGGAATCCCGCAAAAGAACAACAAAAAGCATAGCTACGGAAAACAACAGTAAAGCGATTGGGTACGTGTAACAAAATGCAAGCCAGGCAAAAGCTGCCGATGAATTACGTTCGAGATGAGTTGCAAAATCCAGGCTCAAGGTAAACATAAAAGCAGCACACAGGACGATAGCAGCAAGAAGGAACTTGGTGGTGAACAGTTTCCAGGCCTTGAGCGGCCTGCTCTGCCAGAAATCATCCACGCCCTTTCTGGTATCATAATGGGTCGTGGCAATTGCGAGGATAATCGCAAAAAGTCCACCACAACTCAAGACAACGGCACTGCCTGCATCTGAACGAAAAGTCTCAGTGTGTCTCAGACTCGCCACTCCGTCAAAGATGGGGACGGTAATCCCGGCCAGGCAACCAAGCACAAATAACCATCTTTGCTGCCGCCATTCTTTCCACAGTATCATCATCGCCTAAATGCTCCTTTGCCACTTGTGCATGCCGACCCATAGGCTCAGAACAAAAAGAGCTGTCTGTTCCAGGAATAAAATGCTCATGTGCTGAAGCCCCTGTACGGGGTTTACAAAATGCACCCACGTGAAAGGATTCATAAACAAGACCATCTCTTGAAAGACCGAATGTTTATCGGGGATGCCTGCCGAGTATATAGTTAGCTCAGCAATCAGAAGATGGAGGATCATAACAAGAAACACCATCAGGCCGACAAGACCAACAAATGCTTCACTGCTTTTTCGCGGGGCAAAACAACAGGTCATTGTGTAAAACATTGTGGCTAAAAGGATACCCCCTAACGTGCCTTTTGCGATGGCACCAACTCTGCCAATGCTTCCGGCTTCTGAGCCAAAGACGATAGCGGTCAGGAACAAACTGCACGCGAGCATTGGCACTGCAAAATTCAGCCAGCCGAAGAACCATTTACAGGCGAAGACCTTCCAGGCCGCGACAGGCCTGGATGCAAGGAATGTGGTTGTGCGGCCTGTCCATTCCGGAGCGAAGACCCCCATCGCACTATATAATGCAAAAATCAACCCTCCAAAAACCCACATTGCCGCGCCGGCTTCGCCGGCAGAAGTAATCCTTGCTGCCTGGAAAGACCCGAGGAAAAACAGCATCATTACCGTAGTGAACGCCATTTTCCATCGCTGCTCGTGCCATTCCTTCCAAATCAAGGGTTTTATCATCCGCAAGATACCTTTCCCCTGTTGCCAATCACATAGGCCTCAAAGATTTCGTCAAGATTCAAATCAACCTGCCTTACGATGTCCGATTGAATCTTCTTTTGTATCATTGCCTGCTTGTCGGCGTCACAATCCTCTACGGTAACAGCTATGCAGTCCCCGACGCGCTCAACGTCAAGAATCCCTTCGACGTCTGCGTTGTCGGCGATTTCGCCGCCGCGCAAAACCAGCTTCTTCACACTGCGGCGAAGCTCATCGGTTTTCTGCGCCTTAACTATTACGCCGTCATTAAGTATCGCCACATAATCGGCCACAGGCTCAATCTCATAAAGCAGGTGGCTGGAAAAGAAGACCGTTGTCCCGTTAGTCTGCAGCAAAACAATCACGCTGCGCAGGAAATCTTTCCTCGCAATCGGGTCCAGCCCTAATGTCGGGTCATCAAGTATCACCACCTTTGGCCGATGCCCAAGGGCTAATAGCAAAGCCAGCCTGTTGTTCTGGCCTTTAGACAGCGTCTTAACCTTGGCTTTTGCAGGCAGTTCGAGAATCTCGAAGAGCTTGCTCGTCAGCTTATCGTCCCAGGCGGGATAAAAGGCCGCCACCCACTTTACAATCTGCTCGACACGCATCCACCCATACATCTGCTGGTCTTCGGCCATATATCCGACGCTTCGGCGAACTGCCAGAGCATCGACTGTCGCATCGAGCCCCAGGACCCGACAGGTCCCTGCGGCAGGGGTCAGCAGACCCAGCAGCAGCTTAATCGTTGTTGTTTTGCCTGCGCCGTTTCGGCCTAAAAAACCAAATATCGAGCCCGTGGGCACTTCGAGGTCCACACCTTTCAGGATATTGTTACTCCCGTAAGAAAAACGCAGCCCTTTAATTGTAATTGCCGATTCGCTCATTTTTCCTTACTCCGACTTTTTTGCTCCGCTGACTTGATAGCGTGGTATTCTTTCTCAAGCAGGTCGCGGGTCTGCTCCAGGGTTACATCCAGGTGAATCGCGTGAACGGCCGCCTCTCGAAGCACATTGGCCACCGTTTTTTTCCGCTCCGCCGCTGAGAGAGTCTGCCTGTCAGCGGCTACAAAAGTTCCGCTGCCCCGTTCAATCTTCAGTACGTTTTCCCTGCAAAGCTCGTTGTAGACCTTGAGGATGGTGTTCTGGTTGACTGCAAGCTCACCTGCCAACTGACGAACGCTCGGCACCTTGTCGCCTTGTCTAAGTACGCCGGTGGCAACCTGATACTTGACCTGGTCGATAATCTGGCGGTATATCGGCACCGATGAAGATGGCTCAATTCGTATAAAAATAATCACGTCTCCTGAATAAGAGCTATATTACAACTGTTATACTAAACTATAACACCATATCGGAATTAGTCAGCAGAAAAATTTATTTTTTTGAAAATTTTTTTCGCAATCCCGCTTTTCAGCCCAGAAACATAGAACTTTTACCAGCAAGAACGCAGAGAATGGTTTGGGTAACCGTTCACGGGGGCAAAATGGCTCAAAGTTGCGACGCAGGAATTGTATAATTTCACGCTATGGGGCGCCCAAAACCCTGCCACCGTCAAAGACGAAACTGTCAAGGCCATAGAGAAATTCCTAAAGACTTACATGGTGAATCTTAAAGAATGAGCTGAGAGAACTTTGCGGGAAATAGAGGCAAAGGATGATTCGGCCCCGGAATTGCTTGACAATTTCTGTTGAACAATTTAGAATTCTTGCAGTCAGGAGATATCTATGAACAAGAATATTCAGATAGACCAAGAGAAGATTCGGGATTTCTGTCAGCGGCATCATATTCATCGGCTGGCGATATTTGGCTCTGCTCTGCGGGCTGATTTCGACGCGGACAGTGACGTGGATGTGTTGGTGGATTTCATACCAGCGCATGTTCCCGGCTTTTTCGCCTTATTCGAGATGGAACAGGAGTTGTCCGGCTTGTTCGGCGGACATGAGGTGGACATGCTTACGCCCGAAGACCTGAGTAGATATTTCCGCGACGAAGTCGTTGCTAACGCGGAGGTCCAGTATGTTCGAAGATGACAGCGTTCGCATTCGCCACATACTTGACGCGGCCCGCGAGGCCGTTGATTTTGCGAAAGGGCGCAGCGGCGCGGACTTGAATACGGACCGGAAGTTGAGCCTGTCTTTGGTGCGGCTGCTTGAGATAGTGGGTGAAGCCGGACGCGGCATTTCACAGGAGTTTCGTAAGACTCATCCCGATTTACCGTGGAAGAGTATGGTCGGGATGCGGGACAGGCTCATCCATGCCTATTTTGACGTTAATCTTGACGTAGTGTGGGAGACCGTCACCGAAGACCTCCCACCTCTTATCGCCAAACTGGAAAAGATTCTCCCCGATTGAATCTCGCCCAAAGCCCAGGAACCGTCAAGGACGAGGCCGTCAGGGCTGTGGAAGAATTCCTAAAGACACATGTGGTAAGTCTTAAAGATATAGACTACAAGCACGCGAAAGCCTTACCGCGGAGGAGGCAAAGAACACCGAGGCATCCCTAAGTGTAATGACTCAGCGCGATATCCGCAGTCTATTGCCCTTCGAGCTCATTCTTGATTTCGTTCAACAGGTTTATGGATTCTATCGGTGTAAGATTGTTCACGTCCATTGAACCCAATTTGTCTAACACGCCCTTGTGCTTCTGAACGAAGAGGCTGTCTTTGTCGGCCTCTTTTGTTTTGTGTTTCGCCAGGTGTTCACCGCCAGCTTCTTTTTGGAACGTCGCTTCGAGTTCTTCCAGTATCTCCTTCGACCTTTCTAGAATTGTTTTTGGTATGCCGGCTAATTTTGCGACGTGGATGCCGTAACTTTTGTCGGTTCCGCCGGGCAAAATCCTGTGCAGAAAGACGACCTGGTCGGCCCATTCGCGTACGGCGACGTTGCAGTTCTTGACGTTGGTGAAAAGCTCTGCTAACTCGGTCAGCTCGTGGAAGTGCGTGGCGAAAAGTGTGCGGCACCTGAGCCTATTTGCGATGTGTTCGGTAATGGCCCAGGCCAAGGACAGGCCGTCGTATGTGCTTGTGCCGCGGCCGACCTCGTCGAGAATAACAAGCGATTTTCCCGTGGCATTGTTGATGATGTTGCTGTCTCGGTCATTTCGACCATAAAGGTCGATTGCCCGCGGACAAGCTCATCGGAAGCGCCGACACGGGTGAAGATTCTGTCAACCAGGCCGATGGCAGCATCTTCGGCGGGAATGAATGAGCCGGTCTGCGCCATCAGGACCAAAAGTGCCACCTGTCTTATGTACGTGCTTTTTCCGCTCATATTCGGGCCTGTGATTATCAGGCAGTCGCCTTTTGCGCTGCCGAGTTCGACATCGTTGGGTACGAACTCCGGGCCGAGAGTTTCGGCCAAGACCGGATGTTTGCCTTCTCGTATGACAAGCTCGCCGCCGTTGGTCATTTTTGGCCGGACGTAGCTTCGGCGTTTGGCAAGGTATGCCAGGGCGGTGAGACAATCGCAGCGGGCGACAGCAAAGGCAAGCTTCTGCAGTCGACTTACGTATTGGGCGGTCTGTCGGCGGAGGCTCTCAAAAATCTGCTGCTCTAATTCGAGGGCCTTTTCGTCTGCGGTCAGCGCCCGGGTTTCGTATTCTTTGAGCTCTTCGGTAATATAGCGTTCGGCGTTTTTGATTGTCTGCTTACGAATATAGTCGGCGGGGGCCCTGTCGGCGAATGAGCGGCTTACCTCGATGTAATAGCCGAAGACCCTGTTGTAGCCGACTTTCAGATTGGCGATGCCGGTGCGCTTGATTTGCTGTTTTTGATAGTTGCCGAGCCAGCTTCGGCCGTCTTTAGACACAGACCGCAGCGAATCGAGCTTTTTGTCGAAGCCTGCTCGAATCACACCGCCGTCACGGAGATGGGAGGGGCATTCCGGCTCGATTGCCGATTCGAGCAGCTCGGCCAGCTCGTCCATACTGTCGCACTCCCGGGCCAACTGCATTAAAAGGTCAGCGGCGAATGTATTCAGGATGTCCCGCAGCAGCAGTATTTTTCGCAGGGTCCCGGCCAGGGCAAGCAGGTCCTTAGGCCCTGCGCGGAGCGTGCTGATGCGGGCGGCGATTCGCTCGGTATCGCAGATTTCCGAAAGCAGTCTGCGAATGTCGGCCAATTTGGAGTCGGTCTCTTTGATTTCTTCGACAGCATCCTGGCGAAGCTCTATGTCGCCGAGTTCGCACAGCGGTGCACACAGCCAGTTTTTGAACAATCGGCCACCCATCGCCGTCAGCGTTTCATCGAGGCAGTTCAGAAGCGTACCCTTTTTGCTCTCGGTGCGGATGGTTCGCAGGATTTCGAGACTTCGCAAAGTAGTCTGGTCGACCTGCAGGAATTTTTCGCGCCGGATTTTCCTTATGGCTGATATGTGGCCGAGGGCCGTTTTTTGCGTTTCGTTCAGATACTCGATGATAGCGCCGGCAGCAGGGATGAGAACAGTGTCAGCGTCGGCGATGCCGAAGCCTTCGAGGGTTCTGGTACCGAAATGCTTCAGGAGCCGCTGCCGGCTTTGATGAGGGTCGAAGTACCAGGCTGGACGCTCAGTAATGATGGCACCGGTCAACTGGCCAATCTCTTTGGCGAGTTTTTTTGACTCAGCTTCAAAAAGCTCACCCCGCCTGTCTGGCATAAGGCACTCGGCCGGTGATAGCCTCATCAGCTCATCGAGCAATTCTTCTGCCGGAAGCTGCTGGACGAAAAAGTGGCCGGTCGAGATGTCGACCCAGCTTATAGCCGCGGCTTTGTTTATCCCAAGGTTGACGGCACAGAGAAAATTGTCCTCTTTGGCGGTCAGCAGCATGTCGTCGGTGAGGGTGCCGGGCGTGACAATTCGGATGACATCGCGTTTGACAACACCCTTTGCAGTCCTGGGGTCTTCGACCTGCTCACAGACGGCGACTTTGTAGCCGGCCTGGAGCATCTTCTTGAGGTAGCCGTCGACCGCGTGGTACGGCACGCCGGCCAAAGGAATAGGGTTTTCGCCCTTGCTGCGGCTGGTAAGCGTTAGCCCCAGTACCCGCGAGCAGGTTCTGGCGTCCTCGTAGAAGGTCTCGTAAAAATCGCCCATCCGAAAAAAAAGTATGCAGTCAGGGTACTTCTGCTTGAAATGGTGAAACTGCTTCATCGCCGGCGTCAGTTTTTCGGTGTGTGCGGCCATACCGCAAGATTATACACGAATTGGGCCGTTTAACAACTCTGTCAGGACCGAGGCCGCCTGGTCTTTTGATTTGGCTTCGACCAGTTCTTTCAGCAGGTTCTGCTGCCGAGGCGTGAAGGCAACGGGGCTTTGGATGTTGAAATCGGCTACACCGAGGGTTTGCCGGATTTTTCTTAGAAGCGTTTCGACCCCGGTGCCGAGTTTTGCGCTTATCTGTATCGTCTCGGCCAGGCTTTGCGGCAGCTTGGCGGTATCAAGCCGGGCCGGCAAATCGGATTTGTTCAAGACCGTGAGAACCTTCTTGTCGGCAACTTTTCCCAGCAGCCTCCGGTCAAGTTGCTCTATCGTTTGGCTGTTGTCAAGCACGAGAAGGACTAGGTCGGCGTTTTGAAGGACCTCTGTTGCCTTTTGCTGAGAGGCCTTTTCAATGTCATCTTCTGATGTCGAGAGTTCTTCATCGAGGCCCGCGGTATCGATGAACTTGACAGAGAGCGAATCGGTTCGGCATTCGGCGCTTACCCAGTCGCGGGTGGTGCCTTTGATGTCGGTGACAATCGCTTTTTGCTTGCCGCAGAGGCGATTTAAGAGCGTGCTTTTGCCGGTGTTCGGCGGACCGGCTATAACGGCGGTGCAGCCGTAGATAATCAGCCCGGCTGTTCTGCTTGATTGGAGAATGTGCTCGGCAGAGCTTGCGATTTTCTCAAGAGGTGTCGCGTTTAGATTCGTAAGCCACTGGGCGGCTTCTTTGCTCAGACCGGCACCAGCCTGATTTGCGATTATTTTGGTTCCTTCAATCGTTCTGGCCCGGGCCTGGGCCAATCTGGCTTCGACTGCGATTGTATCGAGGGATTTGTTTTCCGACAGTATTTTGTAGAGCAGTTGCTCAGCAGTTAACGGCCTTGCGCCCTGCTGCTCGAGCAGTTTCATTATGTCGGCGACGATTAGCGGGTTGCCGTGACAATTAATGGCGAAGCTGTTTGGTCCTTCGCAGCCGACAGTAACCTGGTCGATAACCTGGATTACGTCGGTGATTTCACCGAGCAGGATTTTGCCCGGTTCGAAGGTCATAGGCTTTGGGCTAACAGGTACGAATATCTTTTTCAGGATACTCTCTGCCGAGTTGCCAAAGAGTTGAACGGTGGAAATTGCACCGGTGCCTTTTCCGGTCATTACCGCAGCGAAGGTGTTAATGCTTGGCTGGCTCATACCTTTTGTTCGATGTATTTTCGGTAGGCTAAGACAATGCCTTTTATGACCAGGTCGGGGACGTAGGAATCGACGAACCCGCAGTCGTCTTTTATAATCTTTGCTGCCGCACCGGTGATGACCGTTTGCGGCCACCTGCCGATTTTTTCGGCGTAGCGTCTGATTACCTCCTCGAGCGTTCCCACCGCGGAGTAATATAGTCCGCAGTTTATGGACTCGGCGGTGTTTTTTCCGAACGGCCCGCGGGGCCTGGCCACTTTCACCTCAGGAAGCTGGGCAGTGTTTGTCTTCAGGGCCCTTGCGCTTGCCTCAAATCCGGGACAGATAACGCCGCCGAGAAAGACCCCCTGTTCACTGACCAGGTCGACCGTAACTGCGGTGCCAAAATCGGCCACTACGACTGCATCTTTGACCACGGCGTAAGCGGCTGCGGCTGAAAGTACCCTGTCCGTGCCGACTTCCTCTGGTTTATCTACCCACAAAGTCATCGGCAGTGGTATGTTCTTGCCTATGACGTATATTCTCTCACCGAGATTATCCCTTGCAATCTGCTGGATTTGTCTGGTCCAGGCGGGCCTGACGCTGCTGACGACGATAACGCCCTCACGCTTCTTCTCTTTTGAACTCTTGGCGACCGGAATCTTCTGCCAGGTGGATTTGAACAGCTTGGTTAATTCTGCTCCGGCTTCGCCGGGCATTGACCGCACGAACTCTTCCTTGTCTTTAAGGAAAAGCCCTACGTCTATATTCGTGTTGCCGATGTCGACAGCGATTATGTTCATATTTGTTTCTCCGCTGCGACCTTTGCTTCTTTGACCTTTTGCCACAGTAGCTCGCTCAGGCCTTTGATTCCTGCACCGGTAACCGCCGAGACCGGATAAACGGTCTTGTTCAGCTTGTTTTTCAGCTCCGTCACTATTTCTCCGTCCGGGTCAAGGTCTATCTTGTTAGCAACGATGAATTCTTCCTTTCCGGCCAGCGCTTTACTGTATTGGTCCAGCTCGTTTCGTATTGCATGATAGTTATCGACCGGGCTGGAGCCGTCTGCTGGCATTATATCAATGATGTGGGCGATGATTGTAGTTCTTTCTATGTGTTTTAGAAACTCGAATCCAAGCCCTGCGCCGCTGTGTGCGCCATCAATCAGGCCAGGGATGTCGGCCATCACGAATCGGCGAAAGTCACTGAGCTCAACGATTCCAAGAACCGGCGTCGTCGTCGTGAAAGGATAGTCGGCGATTTTAGGCCTTGCCGCTGAGCACCGCGAGATAAGCGTGCTCTTTCCGGCATTTGGCATGCCGACCAGACCTACATCGGCAATCAGTTTCAGTTCGAGCCGGATGTTTCTTTCCTGGCCTTTTTTACCGGGTGTGGTTGTTCTGGGAGCCTGATTGGTTGGGGTGGCAAATGCCTTGTTGCCCTTTCCGCCTTTTCCACCACGGCACACGCACGCCTTCATCCCGACCTTGTTCAGGTCTTTCAGCAGCAGACCCAGGTCGGTATCATAGACCAGGGTGCCCGGCGGGACATTGATTGTCAGGTCCTGTCCGTCTGCCCCGTGTTTGTTGTTCCCTGAGCCGGGCTGGCCGTTCTGCGCCTGCCAGTGATGTTTGCCGGCAAAATCGAGCAGGGTATCGAGGTTGCGGACTGTCCGGAAATAGACGCTGCCGCCTTTTCCGCCGTTGCCGCCGTCGGGGCCGCCCTTGGGGACATACTTTTCGCGGCGAAAGCTCAGGCACCCGTAGCCGCCGTCGCCGGCTTTTACCCATATTTCTGCTTCGTCAATGAACATAATATCAGTACGCGCTATCCTGAATCTCGTTTACTTCTCAGCGACTGCTGTAACCGCCGGGCCTGTTGCAGCAATGTGGTCAGCTTGTCATACGAGTCGGCGTGTGCGAAGATGACGACCCGCCTGACGGAGCCACCGGCCTCAGGGGCGCCGAGATTCCAGTGCAGCACGCCGTTGGTGTTACCCGCCGATTCGAGCCCCCTCGCCGTCGCACCAGCAGCCAGCATAACTACGGCAGCCACCGGCGCGTAAAAATGCTGAAAGATTGTTTTGGAAATCTGCCGCTTCGGATTCACAGCAACATTATAAAAAAAGGACGGTATAAAACCATCCTTTTTCGCCCGGACGTTTCAGCTTTTTGTCAGACAACGTGAACCTTTCGGCCCTGGAATCGAATAGTTCCGTCGGTGGTAGCAAATAACGTATAGTCCCTGCCAATACCGACATTTGTGCCGGGGAAGAATTTTGTTCCGCACTGTCGGAGAATAATTGCGCCGGCCCTGGCGTATTGTCCGCCGAACAGCTTTACGCCCCTGTACTTGGGGTTGCTGTCTCTGCCGTTTCTCGAAGAGCCTTGTCCCTTTTTATGTGCCATAATCAGGTACCTCTGTCTTGACTGTTATTATAATCGGAACTTCGATTCCTTGCAAACAATAATTATAGCTGTTTTTCCGGCATTGTCCAGAAAAATTTGCCAATGCCGGCTTTTGCAATCGCCGGGGCCGGGGCCCCCACGTTCGATACAGGTTTCTATTGCGATTTATCTTTGATTGCCGCGACCAGGTCGGCAGGGACTTCGGCGCCCAACTGCTCGGCTATTTTCATATGTTTCCGCGCCATGTCGTATTTTTCCAGTTTGTAGAACGCAAAGGCCAGGCCCTTGTGGGCATTACCCGCCTGCGGGTCAACATCAACGGCCTTTAAGTACTCGGTGGCCGCCTGGGCGTAGCGGCCTTGGTTGAAGTAGGCCGCGCCGAGATTATACCGGACCGCACCGTCATCCGGTTTTACACGACTGGCTTTTTTGTATTGCTCGACAGCCACATCGTAGTTCTGCTTTTGAAAATAGGCATTTCCCAGATTTGCCAGGGCGCTGAACATCTTGGGCTGAAAGGCCAAAGCTTTTTTGTAGGCCCGGATTTCATCGTCAACCCGCCCTAATTTGTTGTAGCAGACGGCGATGCCGTAGTGTGCGTCCGCTGAACGGGAATTAATCTTTAACGCCTTTTTGTACTGAGATATTGCTTTTTTACAATTGTCCATTTGGCCGTAGACATTGCCCAACTGGACGTACACACTGGCGTCTCTCGGCTCCAGCGCCAGCGCCTGCTTCAATTGCGCAATTGCTTTTACGTACATTGTCTTTTTGCAGTAGGCATTTGCCAGATTCTTATGCGCATCTATGAAGTTCGGTTCAAGTTCGAGCGACAGCCGATATTTTGAAATAGCGTCATCAAGCCGACCCAGGTTGCTGTATGCATTTCCGAGGTTATTATGCGTTTTGGCGTCATCCGGATTGATGTCGAGGGCGTACTGGTATTCATCTATTGCATCGTCTACCCGGCCCTTCTTGAGATAGATATTGCCCAGGTTCGTCCGGGACTCAGCCAGCGACGGGTTTATCTCAACGGCTTTTTCAAGTGCCCGCAAGGCGCCTTCGACATTGCCGACGTCGCTGTAGCTGTTGCCGAGATTATTAAAGAAGCAGCCCAAAGTCTGCATTTTGTTTAGATTCTTCATATAAATACCGTCTCCGTCAGGCACGTTGAACTTATTGAGATAGTGTTCGTCAGGGGCGTTCGCACCTTTGCTCGTCGTTTCGATATTGAATCGCATTTTCATTTGGTCGTCATATCTGACAAAGAAGTGCCCCGGCACAACAACTCCATACAAAGGCAGACCGAGACGCTCGCCAAGTGCGAGATAAAGAATCGACAGGCTCAGGCAGTACCCTCGTTTTCTGTCCAGAACGGAGTCCAGGAACAAATCGCCGGGGTCGCGTGCCTCCTTGACCGACCTGAAACCCAACTGCTCGAACAGATACTCGTTTATCACGGGGATGGCCTTATAATTGGCCTGCAGCCGCCTGGCCTTTAGCCTGGAGCGAATTTCATAAGCCATATCGTCTAACCTTGATACGTATCTTCGGCCGAGCACGTTATCATTCCACTGCTCGGAGATAATCAAGACAGCGGTAGCCAGGTCGAGTTCGTCCTCTTTCAGCCGCAGAATTTGCTCGATTGACCTTGCGTAAAGCCCCCTCTTGTTTCTGTTTGCCAGAGGCTCATATTGGGCAAGGCAGTCCGACACCGCGAAGGACAAAATGCAAACTATCAGCAGAAAAGCTTTTCTTTTCATAATCGCTCGGTTGTATTTAACCGGGAAATTTGTCGGCTTATTACCGGTTTGAGATTAGCATACGCTTGCATTTTACCCTGGAATTACTGGAAAATCCACCGAAATGTCTTGCCGCGATACTACTGCCCCATCGGTTGAATCTCGACCGGAACGCCCGGAGGCCGATGTTTAAACAGGTTTATCTTCATCCACCTTCCCGTCTTAAACCTCCAGCGGTTTGCCAGGCCCAGGGCGATGATGTTGACAGTAAATGCAATCCAGGGCCCTAATGTGCCCAGCCCCGGAAAAAAGTGCAGGACAAGCAGACCGCCCAATCCTAATATAAATACCGTTCCCAGAGCCGAGACAATTGCCAGCCAGAGCGTATCGCCTGCCCCCCGTAAGGCACCGTTATAAGTAATGGTCGCGGCGTCAAAGACCTGGAATATCGCAGCACAAATCAAAAGACTGCATCCCGCTTCTATTACTTTCTCATCGGAGGACCAAAATGCCATAATGCTGTGTCTGAATACAAAAAAGCCAAGTCCCATCAGACCCATGTAGGTCAGGCCCATCTTCAGGCAGACGCCTGTTTGTTTGACTGCCATATCTGTGTTTGCGCGGCCTATGGACCTGCCGACTGCCGCAGTCAAAGCGGTGGCTATTCCGACGACCGGCATAACCGAAAGATTTATGCACGAAAATACTGCGCTTGTTGCCGCTGCCGCCTCATTGCCGAACCGAGCGACCAGACCAAACAATATCACGCCCAAGAAAGTAACGTTGACCATAAACGCAATCCCGGCTGGAAAGCCGACTTTGATAAGGTCAGCCATCTTTCTGAAATCGATATTCAACGAGTGTCGAGACTTAAAGTCGGTGTTTATCCGGCCGAAAAGGAACATAGCCATTCTGACAGCGGCGCCGACGCTAATTCCGATGAATGTCCCCCAGCCCGCCCCGGCAATACCCATCGCCGGGAAACCGAGCTTTCCGAAGATTAAGACATAATTAGCCGCGATATTAACCGTCTGGGAAGCCAGGGCCGCGTACATTGTGATGATGGGGCGGTGTACACCCATAAAAAACTGGCTGCTCGACCAGATGAAGATTGCGAGCAACTGAGCGTAAAGCATAATTCGAAAATAGACCACCTCCATAGCGATGACGGTCGGTTCAAAGCCCATCGTTTCAAATATCCACCCTGCCGCCGGCCACATAACTGCGATGACGACCGCGAAATACACCAGTCCCATGTATATGACCTGCCAGCAGTAATTGGAGCAGTCTTTGTAGTTGCCTCTGCCCAGGCTCTGGCTGACAAACGTATTGAGCGTTGTTATAACTCCAAGGGCGAAACTGGCAGGGACAAAGCTGACAATTCCCGCCGGCAAAATAGCCGCTAAGGCCTCTGTCCCCAGTCGTGAAACCATAAACCGGTCAACGAACTGCATAACCGTAACTGAAATGGTCGTAACGACCATCGGAGCGGCCAGTTTGAGCATGTATTTTAGTGACGCTTCGTCTACAGTATCAGTTTGTGGTGGTAAACTTGAATTGCCCGTCATCAGCACAGCCTTATTCACGTTAGATTCAGTTTCTTCAGCAGCGTCTGAGCTGATATTCCCAGAACGTGTACAGCTTTGACCGGGTTAGTCCTGCCCGCTATGATAGTGACAGCGTTTTTTTTTACACCAAGTTCCTTTGCCAAAAACTTGATGAGGCACTGATTGGCTTTTCCCTTCTCCGGTGGAGCCGATATCCTGACCTTCAGCTTTGTATCGAGCAGACCGCAAACAGTCGTTTTGCTGCTGCCCGGGACAACTCTTGCTTCAAAAGTCACGCCATCATCAACTTCCTGGATTCTCAGCTTAGTCACGAAATGGCATTGTAGCTGTTCGGCGTATTGGCACAAAGTAAATTCTGTATGCCGCCTACTCAATATCTTCCCTGAGGTTCGTGCCGACTGCGGACTGTATATACTTTTCAATCTGCTCGGCCAGCTCACCTAAGGAAGCGAGTTGGAAGTCCTCATAATGGCCGGGGACAAATTCGCCGCTGAGGGCCTTTTTGAAGATTCTGACCCGTATGACGGACGGCTTAGGGGCGGCGTTGCTGAAGTCGCTCTCTCTGTGCTCGGTAAGCTCGACACGCCAGTCCTCGCTTATGAAGACGAGACACTTACCGGTAAAAACCGCAGTCGGAAAATAGTCGGATAACAATCTAAGGATTTCCATTTGTCACCGCACCAACTCGAGGTTACGCAATTTCACATTCCTTGCGTGGCGAATAAAAAATCCATAAGCCACCTGCCCTTTAGCTGCCGCCTGATGGTGTGAGTTTGACTCGCACCGGCTTTGTTGATTCCATTTTTAGCCACACAATAAGGTCACTGTCACGGAGACTGTAGTTGTGCCCGAACCGGAAGTCTTTTCCCCGCTTAATTTTTTTCCCGTCAACCGTTAAAGATACCGGCCCTGTACCCCAGCCTTTGACCACAAAAGCAGGATTGAAAACAGGGTGCTCTTTACTTGCGGCCAGTTCAAACTTCAGGGCGCCGGCGGGCCTGCCGACAGACTTACAATCCAGCACGTATGCACGCTGTGTGGGGTCATATCCGGAGCTGCCGTAGGCTCTTGCGGACAGTTTCAACTTCGGAGGCTGAAGCCAGGACTTGGCGACCGGGGCAAGGGCGCCGGCAGGTTTGTCGGTCATCCCGTGCAGCATAATCCAGGTCCGCGATATCTCGTCCTCGGCATACAGTTTCCACTTTATGTGGGAAAGCGAGGAGTGCGACGGTCTTTCAGCAGACCTGGCATGCGTCGTATCCGACTTCTCCTGTGCGACAGGCCAATGGTTCCACCAGTTAAAGTGCGAGTTGTGGCCGTGCCCGCCGTAAGGTTTGATGCGGACACCGTCAGGATTGACGACTGAGAACGGTTTGTACTTGTTCTTAAAGTTGATGACCTGGATGCAGGGCTGGTCGGGGGCACCTTTGAAGTCGGGGCCGCCCTCTTTAGTCCAGACGTAGGTCTTGCTTTCGCCGTTGAGGTTGGCAAAACTGACTGCATCGTAATTTATGTTGTCTTCGGGTATGGTGCCAGGCTGATTTATAACGATGCTTTCCTGATATTCTATCCAGTGCTTCTTCGGAGAGGACGAACGTATTGTCGCTTTGCGGACGCCGATAGAATCCGGATATATCGTGTAATACTCGTCTACACAGTCGCCCCATCCGGTCATCTCGTCTCTGTATGGCTGCTGATAATCCAAATCCACCGGCGAATACCGCCAGTGAACAACAACCCTGGCATCGTTGTTTTCTATTATGCGCACGCGAGAGTAACGGCACTGTTTGTCCGACATCGGTTCACACATACTGTTGCAGCCGCCTAAATGGCCTCGACGCTCGAAGAACTCATTGGTGAACCATGCGCCGTCATAAGTGGCCCAGCAGGGGATATAGCTGGTGCCGCGCCAGAAGACGAAACGATGGTCAAAGTCGTCGAATCGCACCACAACATCGGCGTGGTCGCTTACCTTCCAGAGCTTGTCCCACGCCGGGGAATATTTGAGTGTAACGTAATAGGCCCCGAACTGGGCCGGCCCGGCAGGCCCGGATGGAAGCCGAAGCGCAATCTCACCCTGCTTCGTGGCGGCAGCATTTTCTCCAAAGGCCAACGAGCCGATAGAAAATACCGCCAGCGTAAGAGCGAGCATTTGTATTCTTTCTATAAAGCGTCTTTCTTTCGATTGTTTTCTCATTTTGCGTTCCTAACCATTTCTCCTGACATTTCAATTATAGTTGCCACTGCTGACTATTTTTCTGTGGGCCTGATGGTTACAGTAATCGATTTGGTTGATTCAGCCCTGACCCAGACAATCAAATCGCTGCCTTCGAATGTGTGCCTGTGACCGAAGCGAAAATCCCTGCCGCGCCGGATTTCCCTGCCGTCTATGGTCAGCGTTGCGCAGCATCCGCCCCAGCCTTGCACGACAAAAGCGGGATTGACCACAGGCGACTCGTCACTGGCGGCAAGTTCAAACTTCAACATTGAGGGTTTGCCACTCTCTTTATAGCTCAGCACATACGCCCGCTGGTACTTGTCATACCCTTTGTTCTCAAAGCCGCCGCCGACAAGATTTAGTTTGGCCGGATAGTTCCACGACCTGGCCAAAGGCACAAGGCCCGTTACCGGATTATTGGTCATGCCCGTTAGGTGCACAGCCGTGAAGGTATTCTTCTCCTTGTCATGTTTAACAACCTGTGAATCCTCAATCGACTGGCTGAGCGAAGAGTGAGCGGGTCTATCCGGGACGCTCGTCCTTCGTCCGTCATTGCGCAGTTGCGCGACCGGCCAGTGGTTCCACCACGGAAAATGGCAGTACTCTTCGATGCAGCCTGTAAACAGCTTTATGTTACTATGCGGTTGAAAAATAAGGAACGGCTTGTTCTCAGCCTTTAGGTTGGTTATCTGGATAGTTGGGTCGTCCGGCTTCATACGGCGGCGCTCAGGCCTGTTCTGCCACGAATATGTATACCACTGACCGTCCATATTGCCAAAAGTCAGGGCACCGAGCTCGATATTATCCTCCGGACGAGTACCCGGCTGATGCAGTACAATCGTCTCCTGCCATTCATGTCTGAGATGGTCGCTGTGGAGTATCTGCTTGCGAGTGGAAACCGCGTCCGGGTAGATATAATAGTACTCGTCGGTCCAGTTGCCCCAGCCGTCCCTGTCCACACCGAAAATATTATACATAATATCAGAGACGGCATAATGCCAGTGAACGACGACCCTGGCATCGTTGTTTTCGATAAGACGCACGTATGAATAACGGCACTGCTTATCCGACATGTGCTCGGCGCAGCCCCACGGAGAACCGCCGCCGGTACGCTCGAGGCTCTGGTCTCCCATCCATTTGCCGTTTTCCGTCACCCACACCGCCCCGTAGGCCGTACCCCGCCAGAATAGCAGCCTTACAGGCGATTCGTCGAAGCGTATGAGTATGTCCGGGTCCGGCCCCACGCGCCAGAGTTTTTCCCACTCATCGGCGTACCGCAGCCGGCAGTAGGTAGCGCAGAAACGCCGAGGCAGGTCCTTGGGACCGGAAGGCATAACACGCCAGTGAAGGGGCGCCTCGTCACAAAGTGAAACCCTCGCAAAAGCCCCGCTTATCTGGTCAGCCGATAAAGCACGGTCATAAATTTTTACTTCGTCAATAAGTCCGTCAAAGACCATATTTGACAGTATTTTTCTGCTGGGACTGCGCTCGCTGTTGGTTGGTGACATCTTCCTGTGGCTTTTGCCTATCAGCAAGTCACCTCCTTTGGCAGGTGTCACGACCCCCTTGACCGCCAGGGAACCTGCCTTTTTGCCGTTAATATACAAACTGATGCCTTTGTCCTTACGGAAGACTACCGCAACGTGCGACCATTTCAGCAGCGGAACAGTGACATCGGATGCGCATTCTCTAAGCTGGCCGTCAACCATAAGCTTCATACCAATGTGGCCTGTCGAATCAAGCCCGAAGAAAACCCGATGGCGACGCTGTTTTCCAATGCCTTTACGGCCCAGTTCTTTGGTCTTGACGTAATCTTCGTCGGCGTCACCGTGTGTCAGGGCCGACGCGTCGACAATGGTTTTAGCCT